>CAJLCM010000020.1:0-30885 GCA_905205145.1 uncultured Collinsella sp. | reverse complement strand
GGGCCATCTTGTCCTGATAGCACGGACCGATGCCGCGCTTGGTGGTACCGATGTTCTTCTTGCCGAGCTTCTGCTCAAAGGCGCCATCCAGATCAATGTGGTACGGCATGATGACATGCGCGTTGCCGCTAATCTTGAGGTTCTTGGTGATGATGCCGTCGGCCTCGAACATGTCAATCTCCTCAAGGACAACCTTGGGGTTGACGACGCAGCCGTTACCGATCACCGACACGTGGTCGGAATACATGATGCCGGAAGGCACCTGGTGCAGGCCGTACTTCTTGCCGTTGACGACGATGGTGTGACCGGCGTTGTTGCCGCCCGAGTAGCGCACGACGGCATCGAAGTCGCCGGCGACCAGATCGCAAATCTTACCCTTGCCCTCATCGCCCCACTGGGCACCGACCAAAACGGTTGACGGCATGTTTACTCCTTACATTCATGGACTGTCTACGCGCCACGCCGGCACGCAGAAGCACAAAACATTCCCAGTATACCCGTGCAACGGGCGCCTGTCCTACTCCTCGGCATGTGCCCCATCAAGCTCATAGAACTTGGTGGATGCCGGCAGGAACATCAGGTCGACGTCGCCGATCGGGCCCGAACGGTTCTTGGCCACGACGATACGCGTAACGCCCTCGTCGGGTCGATCGTCGCGCGAGGCCTCGGCCTCGTCGGCGGAGCGGTCCAAGAACATAACGATATCGGCGTCCTGCTCGATGGAGCCCGATTCACGAAGGTCGGAAAGCTGCGGGCGCTTGCCGGTACGGGATTCGACCTGACGCGAGAGCTGCGAGAGCGCGATGAGCGGGATCTTGAGCTCCTTGGCCATGATCTTCAGACCACGCGACATCTCCGAAACCTCGACGGTACGGCTCTCGGAGCGGCGTCCCGGCGGAGGACTCACCAGCTGCAGGTAGTCCAGGATGATGATTGCCTTCTCCTTGTTATGGAGCATGCGGCGGCTCTTGGCGCGAATCTCGGTCACTGTGGTGCCGGGCGTATCGTCAATCAGAATATCGAGCTTGGACAAGGTCTGCGTGGCCTCGTTGATATTGGCCCACTGCTCGGGGCTAATGCGGCCCATGCGGAAGTCACTGATCGAGATCATGGCGTAGGCGCAAATCAGACGCTGGGCAATTTCCTTGCCCGACATCTCCAGCGAGAAGAAGCCGACGGTATAACCAGCAGCGGCAGCGTTAAGTGCCAGGTTCAGAGCGAACGACGTCTTACCTACAGCAGGACGGGCGCCGATAATGATGAGCTGACCCTCGCGGAAGCCCATGAGCATGCGGTCGAGCGACGGGAAGCCCGTGGGCACGCCCGCAGCCTGGCCACCGGCCTGGCACACTTCCTCGGCCTCGTTATAGGCCTCGACCATAAACTCGGTCAGCGTCTTGTAGCTCGACTTGACCTCGCGCGCCGTAACCTTGAGCAGCTTGCTCTCGGCCAGCTCCACGACCTCTTTGGTGTCGGTAGGGGCGTTATAGGCCAGCGCGTTGATCTCGTTGGTGGCGCCGATCAGCTCGCGCAGCATCGAATCGCGACGAACGATGGCGGCATGGTGCTGCCAGTTCACGAGCGACAGGGTCTGACCCATCAGCTCCAAAATGTACGCCTCGCCGCCCACGGCATCGAGCTTGTTGATGCTTCGCAGGTAATCGATCAGCGAGATTGAGTCGATGGGAATGCGGCTGTTGTACATATCGACCATCGCGGTATAGATGGTCTTATGAATGGGCCGGTAGAAGTCATCGGGCTGCAGCTCGACCTGGGCCTCTTCGACCACCTCGGGTGACAGCAGCATGGCGGCCAGTACATTGGCCTCTGCGTCTTGGTTTTGAGGGAGACCCAACTTGGAGCCACGGTCCTCGACCGTCAGCCCGGTCTCCCTATCGTCATATGCCATGAGCATCCTCATTCATATCGCTTGCGAGCATCCATAGTATCAGCCACGATCCCAAAACGCGCCGCGCGCCGCCAATCATCACCGAACCAAACGGATAAACGGTCCTGTATATAGGACTTCGACGCAACGTTCACCATGACACTCACTCAGCGTAAAAAATAAAAGGGCGCCCTGGTCTCCCAGAGCGCCCTTCTTAGAACAAGATTGTTGCGTTGCAGCAAATGCTACTCGGCAGCAGCCTCAGTCTCGACCTCGGCGGTCTCGGCCTCGGCGACCTCAGCGGCCTCCTCGACCTCAGCCTCGGCAGCGAGCTCCTCGGCGGTAACGCCGACGAGAACGACAACCTCGGCCTTGATCTCGCGGTACAGCGAGATGGCAACGGTGTGGGCACCGGCAACCTTGATGGGCTTACCGAGCTCGACGCGCTTGCGGTCGATGTCCATACCGAGCTGAGCCTTGATGGCGTCAGCGATCATAGCGGCGGTAACGGAGCCAAAGAGGATGCCCTCGTCGCCGACCTTGACGTCAACGGTGACCGTCTTGCCCTCGAAGGCAGCCTTGGTCTCGTTGGCGGTAGCCAGACGGACGGCCTCGCGCTTGGCGATGTTGTTGCGACGCTCGTCAAGCTGCTTGAGGTTGCCCTTGGTGGCGGCAACAGCGAGCTTCTTGGGGAACAGGAAGTTCTCAGCGTAACCCTGAGCGACCTCTACGACGTCACCCTCGCCGCCCTTGCCCTTGATCTCATCGAGAAGAATAACCTTCATGATGCGTCTCCCTTCTTAGCCGCGGTCGCGGTTGCCACGAGAGGAAACCACGGGGACGGTGTACGGCAGGAGAGCCATCTCGCGGGCGCGCTTGATGGCGTTGGCGATGTCATGCTGATGCTGCGTGCAAGCGCCAGTGACGCGACGGGGCTTGATCTTGCCACGGTCGGTCATGTACTTACGGAGAAGCTGAGTGTCCTTATAGTCGATGAACTCAGTGTTCTCCTTGCAGAACTGGCAGTACTTACGACGCGGCTGACGTGCAGAAAAATCATTAGCCATGTCAAAATACCTTTCATTTGGCAACTTCGGCGAACCGAAGCCGCCTCTCACTCAAAAATAGGTGAACAACCCTTAGAACGGGATGTCCTCATCGTAGACGTCGACCGCAGGCGGCGTAGCCACCGGTGCGGCAGGACGTGCTGCGGGCGCGGGAGCTGCGGGGGCGTAACCGCCCTGATCGTAGCCACCCTGGCCACCACGGGAGCTCATAAACTCGATCTCATCGACGATGACCTCAAGCTTGCTCCGGCGCTGGCCGTCGCGCTCCCAAGAGCTGTAGCGCAGCTTGCCCTCGATCGCGACCTTGTTTCCCTTTGCCAGGAAACGGCTCACGGCCTCGGCGCGGGTGCCGAACATGGTGCAGTCGACAAAGTTGGGATAGTCCTCCCACTCGCCAGTCTGCGCGTTGCGGCGACGATCGTTCACGGCGACGCCAAAGGACAGAACCTGGGTTCCGCCGGCGGTGGCGCGCAGCTCGGGATCGCGGGTGAGGTTACCGGTGATGTTCACTCGATTGATGCTCATAACTCACTACTTCCTCTTGGGGCACAAGCCCAGTCCAAAACGACAGTCTTACTCCTGGTCGTCGCGACGGACGATCATGTGGCGGACCACAGCGTCGGTGATGCGCAGGACGCGATCAAGCTCGGCGATCTGGGTAGGATCTGCGTGGAAGTTGATGAGGGTGTAGTCACCATCGGTGAGGTCGTTGATCTCGTAGGCGAGCTTGCGCTTGCCCCACTCGTCAACGGAGTCGACCTTGCCAGCGCCCTCAGCGATCGTGGTATCGATACGCTTCATAACAGCGAGACGAGTCTCGGGGTCGAGCGACGGGTCAACAAAGAACAGCAGTTCATAAGCCTTCATATTGTCACCTCCTCTGGGCAAATGTGGCTTCAGGTCGTGAAGGTGCGCCTGAAGCAGGAAAAGACTTGGTAATAATATCTTTCAACCTCCCAGGCCGCAAGAATATGCAGCTACAACCTCATGACCTCCACATATGCCCATGCTCGCACCACATTTCATGCGCATTCCAACCAAATGCCGACCAAGAGCTTGACGGATTTGTGGACAAGATACGATGCCGCGGGGACAAGCTAGGTTAAGCCGCAGGTCAGCGGGCACAAGGCTGTGGTCGCAAAATGCATACCAGTGGTCCACAGCACCACCCAAAGATTTTTAAATTCATTGCCAAGTCGCTTATGAATACCCATTTTGAACAATTGAGTTGATCAACCACGCTGGTCGGAAGCCGTTTTTTGGCACCTCAAACCCCACTGCAACGCCAAACGTGGCAAAGCGTTTTAAAAAATGCCAACTTTTCTGTTTGCACTTTGCGATTCCTCGTGTATACTGACTTTCGCATTTAACGGAGAGTTGTCCGAGTGGCCGAAGGAGCACGATTGGAAATCGTGTAGGCGTCAAAAGCGTCTCCAGGGTTCAAATCCCTGACTCTCCGCCAGTTAATTCCAAAGCAGGCCTTCGAGCCTGCTTTGTTTTTACCCCACGCGGAGGGGTGGCAGAGTGGTTGAATGCGGCGGTCTCGAAAACCGTTTGGCCTGTATAAGGTCACGAGGGTTCGAATCCCTCCTCCTCCGCCATTTTGGTTGAGAAAGCTCCCAAGAATGGGAGCTTTTTTGTTATCGAAATACATCTCGATCCCGCGCTTCCCCAAACATGTACGTCAGCCTCCAAAAACGACATTTTTCGACATCTTTGGAGGCTGACGTACACGTTTGGATTGAGCTCACGGGAGCAGCACTATTCGGAAGGTGCCTCCTCGTCTCGCATGCTTTTCCAGTTGCGGATAAGTGCCTTGCGTAGTTCGTTTTGTTTTCTCTGGTACCCGGTGTCGGTACAGCGAGGCATGCCGAGTGCTTCGCGAATGTTGTTCATGGCGCGGTGAAAGGCGAGCTGGCTGCCGAACTGAGCCGAAGTGAGCGTAACGATTCGATATCCCATTTGGGAGAGAACGGCCTCTCGCTCCGCATCTGCTCCCTTGCGCTCGAGCTCATCGTGAAAACCGCCCTTATATTCGATACCGAGCTCCCTGCGCTTATAGGTCACGAGCGCATCGATTTTGAGTGTTCGAGCTTTGGCGCAATGCCAGAGACGTTGAGGGATCTCGAGCGGTTTGTTGAGTTCGATACCTCGGATGCCAACGCCGCCTTCGCTTGTTGGGAGCGAGAGGGCGATTGCCGAAGCGGTCTCCATAGGCGAGGCCGAGTGATCGTAGATGTGCCTGAGCGCGAGCCGTGCACGTGTGGCACCGGGTTTGCCGGGGTGCCGATCGAGCAGTTCGGTTATTTCATCCTTGGAGGTGGTGGCTGGTTGCTCGGTATAAGGGTCGGCGGGATTGAGCCTCATGCGATAATCGCCGCAAACTTCATAGCCATATTCGAGATATTCGATCCTATCCATCCACTCGGCAGCGAGCGCGAAGGTGAAGGCTTCGTCGGTGATGAAGATTCCGGGCGTCAACTCGTTAATATGCTCGTAGGGAAGATTTTGTCCAAGAATGTGGCAAACGACGCCTTTGGTACGAATTCGCTCAAATTCGAATACAACCGCGATATCGATAGTCTTAAGCATATCGGACGGAATGCCGCAGTCGGTAAGGGCCTGTCGTATGCGCGCAACACGTTGCTGGGTGGAGATGCCTTGTGCGCCTATCTGGTAGTCGTGCCGCGCAAGAGACTGAACCAAATTCTGGGGTACATGATGGACAAGCCATGCGGTTTTATGCGAAATGAGAACAGGGGTATCCATTGAGGGCCTCTCGCTCTGAGCCGGTATCCAACTCTTATGTCCGTTGAAGTGGGGAAATATACCGGATGTGAGTAAATCAACTCACTCATGCTGTGAGCTCAATCCAAACATGTACGTCAGCCTCCAAAGATGTCGGAAAATGTCGTTTTTGGAGGGTGACGTACATGTTCTGGACCCCTGGCATTCTGGCAATGCCACGCCCGCACCCGGTCCCGACCGTTTACCGAGCAATAGGGTCGCCACGCCCGCCAACCATGTACTATGTACGGGCATTGTCTAAACCCACAACCCAAAGGACCCCATCTTGCCCGTCGTCGCCGCTATAACCGTTACCTCACACGCCTCGGATGCCATGGTCGCTATTCCGTTTTGGCTCGAGATGTTCGCTGTTGTCGCTGCATCGATCTCGGGTGTGCTGGTTGCGCGCGAGCACAAGCTCGACCTGGTGGGCGCGGTCGCGCTCGCGGTGGTCTGCGGTCTGGGCGGCGGTCTTTTGCGCGATATGACGCTCCAGGTCGGCAACGTCTACATCCTCAACCAGCCGATGGCGCTTCCGCTTTCCATTGCCACGGCAGCCATCATCTATATTTTCCCGGCAATCGTCGACAAGCCCGAAAAACTCATTCCCCTGCTCGACATCATCTCGGTGGGTATTTATGCGGCAACCGGAGCGGACAAGGCGCTGGTCTACGGCTTTGCGCCGGCGGTGTGCATCATGATGGGCTTTTTTACCGCGGTGGGCGGCGGCATGCTGCGAGATGGTTTTATGGGTGTGGTGCCGGGTATTTTCCAGCGCACCAACTTCTATGCCATCGCGGCTATCGCCGGATCGGCAAGCTATGTTTGCCTTGTCATGAGCGGCTTGGTCAGCAATGTCGTCGCACTGGTCGTTTGCGTCGTGGTGACCATGGGGCTGCGCTGGCTATCGCTACGCTTTGATATCAAAAGCCCCACCGAGGACGACATCGCACGCTTTTTGCACCGCAAAAAGTAGGTGGCGCGGCACGACCCTTCGAAATGCAACCGAGAGGCTCTTTTAGAGCGCCCGCGCGTTGGGTACCCTGTTAGGTATATGCCAAACACCTAACAAAAGGATCAACCATGGCTTTCAATCAAACCGCGGCGGCGCCGTCACACAAGATGCGTCGCTGCCTGCTTATGGCATTCGCGCTCATCGCGCTCGCGCTCACCGCTCTTCCCACGGCGTCATTTGCCGGCACGGACACGGCGGGCAACGTACTTGCAACCGACAACGACTCTAATCCGTCCGGCGTCGAGGGCGACCTGTACTGGGCCGGTCAGGCCCTCAACTTGGACGACGCCTCCATCGACCGCGACATAATTGCGGCAGGCGAGAGCCTCTCCATCCGCGACTGCACGGTGGGCGGCGCCGTCCGTCTGGCGGCACGCACCATCGACATTGCCAAGACCACGGTTGATGGCAGCGTGACCGTTGCTGGCCAGCATATCGTTCTCAATTCCGACAGCACCGCTAACTGTTTCTACGCGATAGGCGAGACGGTTGCCTTGCGAGGCTCCACCAAGTCGGCAGCGCTCGCGGGCGATACGGTGACCATCGATGGCACCGTCGATGGCGATGTCGAGGTTTGGGCCGACAAACTCATCCTAGGCAAGAACGCCCACATCACCGGCACCGTGAACGCGCACGTCTCCGAGGACCCCGAGCGTGCCGCGGGAGCCGAGGTCGGCGCGCTCAAGATCGACCGCACCGAGAACGAGGATACTTCCACCGTTAACGATGTCATCGGCGGCATCGCCGCCGCGGCACTCTCGACCTGCTTTGTCGCTCTGCTGCTCGAGCTCGTCTTTCCGCGCGCGACCGCCGGCGCCGCCGGCATGCTCCACCAGCGCCCCATGCCCCTGTGGGTGAGCGGTCTTCTGGGCACGATTGCTATCGCCCCCGCCGTCCTACTGCTGATTATCTCTATCGCTGGTCTGTCGCTTGCTGGAACCCTCTTGTGCGGCGTTATCGGCATCGCATTGGTGTCGAGTGCCTTTTCGGGGTGCGCGCTCGCCCGCATGGTCGGACACATCCAGAACCGCTACGCCATGGCAGCCGTGGGCGGCATAATCGCAGGCGCCCTCACGGGGCTTCCCCTCGTAGGTGACTTCATCAGCGGCGTGGCCTTTGTCTTTATGCTCGGCTACGTTATCCAGATCATCTGGCGAAACGCCCGCCTCAAGCCGCAGCAGCCGGCTAACACGCCAGGACTCCCCACCGCTTAGCCACCAACCGCCACAAAGGGGACAGGCACCTTTGTGTTGGTGCAAAGGGGTCAGGTTACTTTGCACCAACAAACGAGGCGGGGCACTCGGTCATATCGACCGGGTGCCCCGCTTTTCATGGAGGGTTCTCTGGTAACTTTTTCAAAACCAATGATCATCAGGTCGGTAGGACTGCGCGTCACTCGCTGCGGCGGCAGCACGCCATTGAGCAAGGGGGCAATTATTTTTCACGACGACTGCCTCCCCGCTTGATGACGAGCGCGACAACAATAGCCGCCACTCCAATGGCAGCCAAAACCGCCACCAGTACCAACGTTCTATCTCCCGTCGAGGGCATAAAGCCTCGACTTGCTTCTTTGCTTGGGGTGTTGAGCACCGACAGCTCGATCGAACCCGTCCCGGCATCGGCGGTATCAACCCGCAGAGGGCTTTCGGCCGACACGGTCACCTTGGGCTTCGCGGCTGTTACCTGCTTAACGTCCAGACCCTCGGACGCAACCGTTGCCGTTCGTTTGCCCTCAAAGGCGGTGTATCCCTTGGGAGCCGCGACCTCTTCGACGGTGTAGAGACCCGCGTCCACACCGCTCAATTCCACATGGCCATCCGCGCCTGTGGTGATGCACGCGTCGGCATCCGTCGACCACGAGCCGTCAGTCGTTAGAATGCGCCCACGGTCATCGATGATGCGCAGCTTGGCGCCCGCGAGCGGCTTATCGTCTGCGCTTGAGCGCTTGATAAGGCTGAGTCCCCAGGTGTAGGCCGTCGCATCATCGCTCGGCGTGCGGGTGAAGCCGGCGTCGCCGGACTGGTCGGCAAAGGGAGAGCGCGGGTAGCGCAGGTAGACCTCGTTGGGGTTGCCCTTGGTAACGCCCCGATTGCAGTTGACCCCCAACGGCGCGTTGTAGACAGCAACCACACGGGCACCCTCGGCGAAGGCGTCGGCCCCGCCGAGCGCGGCGATCAGGTCGCCGGTGCGCACGGTGAAGGTGCTCCCCTCGACAGAGACCTTGCACTGTGAAGTTATGTCTGTCCACCCTTTAGCCGGCGTCGAGCTGACGTTGCCGTCCTCACATGCGACCGCACCGAAGCCGCCCTCGGCGCCCGCCGCCACGTACACATGCATGCTCGCGGCGACCTTGGAGGGATCGATCCCCGCGCTCATGGTGTCGACGAACCGCACCGTATAGGTGTCGTAGGCCGTGGGGCCCGCCGGGACCGTGGCAGAGAGGCGCCAGTACAGGTCGTCGGCGACCGTGGCGTCGGCGGCCTTCTGCCATGCGGCGGTGCCGTCCTCCAGCACGTGCTTGGCAACCTTGGGGGTCGCCGCCTTGGGCTTGACGGTGACGGCGCTGCCGCCGACCAGGGCCATGATCGGCGCGGTGCCGGCCTCGCCCTGGGCGATGGCGTCGTCGTCGGCGACGATGAGCCAGCAGCCACAGGGCAGCTCGGCCGCCGTGCCCGCGTTAAGGGCCACGGAAGTTGCGCCGGCATTGCAAATCGCACGAGCAAGCTTTGCCGTCAGCGCGGTCGTTATGTGTCCGTCGGCATCCATCCACTCGGCAGCCTCTTGTGCCCCCGATGCCGAGCTATCGAGCCCCGCATCATGAAGCACGGGGAGAACAGCTTGACGAATGGCGTCATTCGCCCACGTTA
Source organism: uncultured Collinsella sp. (assembly GCA_905205145.1). Taxonomy (GTDB): domain Bacteria; phylum Actinomycetota; class Coriobacteriia; order Coriobacteriales; family Coriobacteriaceae; genus Collinsella. The sequence goes on along the minus strand of CAJLCM010000020.1, from coordinate 21,261 downwards.
CGTCAGTTGCGACTTTTTGGTCGGCATCAGCATCGTCGGCAACGATCGCCGAAAAGAGCTGATACGCGTCATACCGCGTCGCAACTTTACCGTCCACCGTAATAGCTCCGGTACCGACAGCATGAGCCGTCCCGGGCAACACCACAAAAGAGAGGATAGCAACCGTGACTATCGTCGCGACAGCCAGCAAGCGGCGGCAAAACCTACTCACGACGGCCACCTCGATCCAGATCGCGATGACGACGAGCATGCATCCATGTCGCAGCAAAACACAGCATCGAAGCGCCGGCCAGATACGTCATAGTCAAGCCAGCCCCGCCCGCCTCAGGAAGCGTGGTCGAATACTTATTGGTAAAGGTCGGTGGGGTTGTAGAGCCGTTGTCATAGGTGACCTTGGTGTTTAGCTTTCCTTCTCCATTAGTCACGACAACCTTAACCTCATGTTTGGTCGTGTCATAGGCGATGTGGTCCTTGACATTGTTCTCGGCGCCCTCGGGGACGACCTCAGAGATGGTGTAAGTGTAGGTATCGGCCTTGTTGTAGTCGACGTTGAAGGAAACGTTTCCCATGGCATCGTTGGTCACCGTTTGGAGCACCCTGTCGTCGCCATCCTTAAGCACAAATGAGAACTGACCTTCCTTGAACGTTCCACCTTCGAGCACCTTCTTTGCGTTAATGACCACCTTGCCCGTCATGCGGTTGTCGTAGACCCAGATCTCGTCCTTTTTTGTATCGTCGATGATCTCCGCACCATCGACGATGTCCTTTGCCTTAGTTAGCGCAGCCTGATAATCCGCGTCGCTCGCGCCGCCCTTGAGCATGATCCACGTGGGATCGGCCTTGGCATAGCCAACAGGCGCCTTGGTCTCCACGAGCTGGTAGAGCACGCAATTACTCATCTTCTTGTCGCTTGTGCCGAACGAGATTTTGCCGTTGGCGTCGGTGGGGACGTCGATCGCGGCCTCGTCAAACGGCGTTCTGGCGTTCTCTACATTTCCGTCATCCGCAACCTGGCCCATATCCACGCTGTAGAGCGTGAACTCCGCACCCTTGAGCGTCGCACCGACCTGCTGGGCATCGTACTTGGTCATCGTGATGCCGTAACCATTGCCACCCGCACTGGCGGAAGCGTTCTGGATGGTCCATATTTGCTCGTCGATCGCCGTGCCTTCCGTCACACCCGTAAGCTCGGCGGTATTGGAAAGAGACACCTTATCATTGGGGTTTCCAGTCGGTATAACCTCGTACTCGACCTTGAGGTATTTCTTGTCGGGCACATTAAGAGTCAACTTCGCACGCGAGCCAGATTCATCCTTGACTTGCTCCATCTTCGACGGATAGTCCTCATCAGCCAGCGGTGACCAGGCACCATTCACCCACTCATAGACCTTAAGCGTAGACGGGACCAGCGTGCACTTGGCATCCATGGTGTCGACCAGCTCGAGGACATCAGTGCCACTCTTAAGATCGACAGCTGACTCGTTGACCAGAATGGTGTACTTGATGCGATTGCTATTACTAATCTGTTCACCAGTCTTTTTGATTACGTTGTTCTTGACGGTGACGGTGCCGCTACCGGATTCGAACTTCTTGCCTCCCGACTCGGCGCTGGCCGAGTTGGTGAACTTCACCTCGTTTGTGGAGGTATCGAGCTCACCACGCTTGACCGCCGTCTGATACGTAAGCTTGGCGTAACCGGCGTAGTCGCCGAGATCCGTCGTGGGAATGGAGAAGGTGACCGTGTTGCCACTGCTGCTAACGTTGCCGGCGGCAAGCGCCTGACCCGTAACGACCTCCTTGGCCTCGCCTCCGCGCCCAAGCCCCGTATGTTGCTCATAGGGGTTCTGCACGAGCGTGTACTTTGCGGAGCCTGAAACAAAGCTCATGCCATCTGGGAGGGTATCGGCTATGCTCAGCAGTGCGCCGCCCAGCTTTCCGGCTCCATAATATTCAAACTCGCCATTTGCGCCCTTCTTGCCCTTCTGGCGGTTCGCGTACACCGTCCAGTCGACGATCCAGGCGCCCTTCTCATCCGAGCCGTCAACGGTATGCCAATCGAAGTTCTCAACCCAAGACACCTTCGACTCCGCTTCCGGCTTCTCGATCGCAGGCGTCGTTTCTTGGTTGACAACGTACTTGACAGGTTCGGTGAACGGCCACTGTAATTTCAGGCCCGGCGCGCTGACCGACGCAAAGTTTGAGTACCAGCCCGACAGCGCTTCTGATGTGGTGTCGTAGGTGATAACGGCGTAGTCCTCTTTCTCGAGGGCGGCTTTCACTTTGTCGTTAATAGAGATACTGAGGTCGTAGTTTTCCTTTGTTTCATTACCCGGAAAGCTAGCCGTTGGATTCCAGTCGGTGCCCCGTTCCAGCACGGTATCGCCGATTTTAATGGTAATGGAGTTTTCGTCGACACCAAGTTTCTGCGACCATGCCGACTGAAACGTGTCCTTCACCGTCACCTCGCCTGGATGGACCGCATTGACGATCGCCTTCAGCGCGACGCGCGTCTCCCACGTCGCCCTGCCCGTCGTCGCCGCCTCATCGGATCTCACGAGCCTCTTGGTGATCGGCACAACACCCGTAAGCTGCGGCGTAAAACTGCCAGCATCGGTGCCAGATACGGAGCCTTCACGCTCGATGGTCGCACTGTTGCGCACGGTGTCGTACGAGCTCGTGTCGTTCATCTTTGTGTGATAAACGATGCAGTAGGTGGCGTACTTATCCTCAAGGTTATCCCAGAACTTATAGGAAAAGGAATTTTCCTTTGGGTCAAGGTTGCCTTTCCCAATCTCGACTCCGCTCGCCTCCGACTCGCCTTTGTAAACCGTAAAGTAGTTGCCCGTATACGTCTGTTTTCCGTCCAGATAATCGGTGAACACGTAGCCGCTCATGTCGACTTTGAGCTTGCCTTGGTTGAGTCTGACCGTCCACTTGATGTCCGACGGCGTGCCCGATCCGTTGGACTTGTCAATTATGTCGTAGCCGAATGTAACAGGCTCAGCCGTAGCTGTTTTGTTGTCGCCGTCGGTTGAGCCAGCCCAATTCCACGTTGCCGTATTGTCAGCTTTGATCAAATCGCCGTTGTTTGCCGAAACGCCGCTCTTCAGCACCGTTTCGTACGTGATCGTGTGATCGCCCCGGGAAAGATTGCCCAGGCTGTCGAGGGTCACGGTCTGGCCGTCGATCTTCGGCTGTGGATTGAGCTTCTCTCCGTCGAGCATAAAGCTGTCGTTCACAAATTCAAAGTTCTCGCCCAGCGCATCGGTTAACTTGACGTTCGTGGCATACGACTCGACAGTGAGTTTAACGGTCCAGGTCACCTTGGCCACACCGTCTGAACCCTGAGAGTAAACCCCCGTCTTCTCTCCCGTCACCTTGCCGTCCTTGGTGGGAATATCGATCGATCCCTTACCAGGAAACTCGACAGACACGTTGCTGCCGGATCCGGTATCCTTATTTGAAAGATGAAACGAGAAGTTTGCCGCAACATGGATGTCCGCAGGGCTATTCGCAAGCCACGCCTTGTCAAACGTAAAGAAGACCTTATTGTCCTTGATCTTCCACGTGCCAGCCCTGGCAGAGGTAGCCTCCGGACCTTCCATAAGGTCGCCACCGTCGTTATCGTCAACGGCGATGGTATCGGGAAACTTATAGACGGCGACGTTACTGCCAGTCGACGGCGCCTTACCAGTCCTGAAATACGCTGAGAAAGCTCCATAGAGCTTCGAAGTAGACGTTACGGCACCATTGAGCTCCTGAGTACGATACTCATCGGTATACAGCTTGACATCAACCGTCGCCGTATTCTCATCAATCACAATCGGCGTTGGTGTGCTCACATCCTCGGCGCGCACGGGGGCTGCGCCGTGAAACACTGCGGCGGTGAGGCTAATTAGAATGAAGATCAGGGCCGCCATACCCAGCGACCGTGAGCGGTGTGCGTCCATAGTTGTCCCTTAATTCCTACAACACAGTGTGGAATACGGCGAATCGTCGGATCGAACACAAGCCCCAACATCAACGAGAACCTACCTAGCGCATTGCAAGAACCCATTGGGGAGCACCTTCTAAGACGGTTCGTCTATGCCACAATGCATAAAATATAATATAGATACCAGTCATGTAAACCGCAGGTCAAGAGGTCTTTTAATTTAATACCAGTTGATATTTACCTGTTAACAGTTTTGTATCATACCGGCTATATTCGGTGGAATAATGTATATGTTTAAACAACCTTACTTTGGCTGGAAAGCCGATCGGGGGGATAGTCGCCCCAGCTGTGGTGCAAACTAACCCGTCCCCCTTGCACCAAAAAGGGCGCCGACCATCGCGGTCGGCGCCCTTTCTCGTTAGACGCTATAAAGTCCAGCGCTTATTTGTTGACCTGGCCGGCGCGGACAGCGGCCTTCTTGCGGTCGGTGGCGTTGAGCAGACGCTTGCGCAGGCGAATGTTCTTGGGAGTGATCTCGACCAGCTCGTCGTCGGCGATGTACTCCAGCGCCTCCTCCAGCGAGAAGGTGCGGGGCGGCACCAGCTGGACGGAGATATCGGAGGTCGAGGAACGCTGGTTGCCCAGGTTCTTGGTACGCGCGATGTTGACGACCATGTCGCCAGCCTTGCTGCGCTCGCCCACGATCATGCCCTCATAGCACTCGGTGCCCGGCTCAACAAACAGCTGACCGCGCTCCTGCAGCGTACCCAGAGCGTAGGCAACGGCCTTCTCGGTGGTCATGGAGATCATGGCGCCGTTCTGACGGTTGCCGATCTCGCCGGCGTAAGGACCATACTCCAGGAAGGTGTGGTAGAACACGCCCTCGCCGTGGGTGACGTTCATGATGCGGTTCTTAAGACCCATGATGCCGCGGGTCGGGATCTTAAACTCGAGGTGCGTCACGATGCCCGAGGTATCCATGCTCGTCATGATGCCGCCGGAGGTACCGAAGACCTCAACGACCTTGCCCGAGTACTCATCCGGGCACTCGACGACGGCCTGCTCGACAGGCTCCATCTTGTTGCCGTTCTCGTCCTTCTTAAACAAAACGCGGGGACGGCCGACCTGGAACTCAAAGCCCTCGCGGCGCATGGACTCCATCAGGACGGACAGGTGCAAGATGCCGCGGCCCGAGACCTCGACGCCGCTCTTGTCCTCGAGCTCCTCGATCTTCATGGTCACGTTGTTCTCGGCCTCGTTGAACAGGCGCTCCTTAAGCTGACGGGCGCCCACGATGTCGCCGTCGCGGCCGACGAGCGGGGAGGTCGAAGCCTCGAAGACGATGGACAGGGTCGGCGGGTCGATCTCGATGGGCTCGAGCTCGACGGGGTTCTCGGGATCGGTGTAGACATCGCCGATATCGGTGCGGTCGATGCCCACGACAGCGGCGATGTCGCCGGCGCCGACTTCCTGGCACTCGGTGCGGCCCAGGTAGTCGAAGGTAAAGAGCTGCTTGACGGTAGCGGTGGCGCTGGAGCCGTCGTTCTTGACAACCAGGATCTGGTCGCCCTGGTGGATGGTGCCGGAGTACACGCGGCCGATGCCGATACGACCAACGAAGTTGGAGTGGTCGATGGTCACGCACTGCATGGCCAGCGGGGAGTTCTCGTCAACCTCGGGCGCGGGCATGTCGTCGATGATCATATCGAGCAGCGGATACATGTCCATGTTGCCGTCGTTGGGGGCCAGGCGGGCAAAGCCATTCATGGCGCTGGCGTAGACCACGTGCTCCATGGCGAACTCAAGCTGGTCGTCGGTGGCGCCCAGGTCGTCCATGAGGTCCAGGCAGTCGTTGTAGGCCTTCTCGGGGTTGGCGCCCGGACGATCGATCTTGTTGATGACGATCATGATCTTAAGGCCGGTGTCGATAGCGTGACGCAGCACGAAGCGGGTCTGGGGCATGGGGCCCTCAAAAGCGTCGACCAGCAGCAGGGCGCCGTCGGCCATACGCAGCACGCGCTCGACCTCGCCGCCAAAGTCGGCGTGGCCCGGGGTGTCGATGACGTTGATCTTAACGTCCTTGTACTCGATAGAGATGTTCTTGGCGAGAATCGTAATGCCGCGCTCGCGCTCCTGGTCGTTAGAATCCAGGACGCGGTCCTCGACCTGCTGGTTGGCACGGAAGGCGTCCGTGGCACGCAGGAGCTTGTCGACCATCGTCGTCTTGCCGTGGTCGACGTGGGCGATGATGGCGATGTTCCTCAGATTGTCTACGCGCATGTAGTTCCCCTATCTTCTATCCATATACAAACGGCACGCGTATGCGGCCCGCCCAGCGATACAACGCTCAGCGGGAATATTGAGCCTTTTACCGAAAACTCGTTTATTTTAGCGATTTTAGATGAGAGGGGTTTCCTCACCTGCAGGTTCAGGGTCGCTCCACATAAAACCATCGCCGGCGCCCATACCCTCATACAGCACATATGCCGAAAAACCGCTCTCGAGCGTCGTCTCGAAAAAGCTCACGAGCAGAGCGTCGTGGTAGCCGCCGTCAATCTCGACGCAGCCAGTATAGCCGATGGCATAGCGGGCGATACGGCCCAACCCCTCGTCCTTAAGACCCATCTTGTGCTCGGAGATAAAGTTGGTGGCAGCCTCGAGGCATGCCTCCTCGCCGTCCTCGTCGAGCGCCGCCAGATATCGGTTGGAAGCAGCGTCCTCAATCGCCACAACTACGCCCGGATTCTCGCCGGCGGCAAGATCGTCCAAGAACGCGCCGATCAGATCGCACACCATGGCGTCGAGCTCGGCGGAGACGTTACCGGCGTCCTGCATATCCTGTGCCATCTTTAGACCTTCCCATCGAGTCTGGCGTCGTTACAGTTCTTGTGCCTCGGCGGCGATCTTGGCGGCAGCGTCGCGGGCGCGCATCATATCCATCGCGCGCTTGTCGAGCACCTTGATCTGACTGGTCAGCATTACCGCATCGACCACACCCCAGATCACGAGGCCCGTAGAGATCGAAAACCCAAGCGCACCAACTGTACCACGAAGGCGTGAGCAGATTGCCGCAACAAGGACGGAGATGACAACCATCTTGATAAACGAGCCGCGCCGCTCGCGAAGTGTGCGGGCCTGTGTCACATAGGCAATGCGAGCTGCCTCAGAAGCCTCCGAGCGCATCTGGGCCTCGCGCGCAATGGCAGCCGCCTCGGCAGAAACTCCGGCGTTCATCAGCGCATGCCCCGTCGCGTGTTTGTCGAGCATTTAGAAATCATCGGGTGAGAGCGTATGGACGAACTCATCGAACTTCTCGAACTCCTGCTCGTCGTCAACTTCCTCGGCATGGGCAGAAACGGTGCCCAGGCGATTCATGATGTCGTCCTCCACAAACATGGGGGCATTGCTGCGCACGGCAAGGGCAATGGCATCACTGGGACGGGCGTCGATCTTGCGCTCGTCACCATCGGCCAGTACGACGATCGTCGCGTAGAACACCGGCGGCTCGGCGCGAACGATCTCGATGCGCTCGAGCTTGGCGCCCAGGGCACTAACAGCATCGAGCAGCAGGTCATGGGTAATCGGGCGCTCGGCGCGGCCGCTATCGATGCCACGGCTAATGGCAGCAGCCTCAAACGAACCAGTCTGAATGGAAAGGGAACGCAACGGCGCGGGCGAGTCCGATTTGCTGCAGCGCTCGCGAAGCACGATAAGCGATGGCACGGGACCGGCGGCCATGACGATGGTCTCTATGTCGACACGAACCATGGAACACCTCCGGTACGTAGCGGTTAACACACGGCAGGGTCGCCGCATTGAATAGCTCTACTACCCAATCTTTCGCACAGCACACAAAACCAAAATGAGATTTATCACAGACAAGAAAAAGCCCCGAGGCAACGCCCCAGGGCTCTTCACAGTTTTGATGGTGGACCTGACAAGATTCGAACTTGTGACCTCCCGGTTATCAGCCGGACGCTCTAACCAACTGAGCTACAGGTCCATCATGGTGGAGGTTAGGGGGATCGAACCCCTGACCTCAGGCTTGCAAAGCCCGCGCTCTCCCAGCTGAGCTAAACCCCCACGGAGACAGTAATAAACACCCCAGCGGCGACTCGGCTCTCGCTGGGGTGTTTATTGCGAAAGAAAGTGGTGGACCTGACAAGATTCGAACTTGTGACCTCCCGGTTATCAGCCGGACGCTCTAACCAACTGAGCTACAGGTCCATCGCGCAAGGGATATATTAGACGAGTCGTTACGCGCGCGTCAACAACTTTTTTGAAAATCTTTGGGAGGGATGGTCGCTGGGCTGGCGAGATGGTTTTGGTTTGCTGCTCGGACAGTCCTGCGCAAGACGAAGGCCACATTAAGTGGCCTTCTTTGCGTGCGGAACTCGCGACAAACCAAAACCATCTCGCCAGCCCAGCGACCATGGGGTCCCAAGGTTTTCAAAAAAGCGGTCGGCGCGCAGTGCGCCGACCGCCGATATATGGGGTCTGATAATTTTTGCCAGCTAGGGCCTCTTACTCGTCTAGGAGATCCTCTGGCATGTCGTTGCCGTCGCCCAAATCGACAGGGGTTTCTTCGGGGGCAGAGCCGTCTTCTGTGGCTTCGCCTTCGGGCTTCTCCTTGGCGGCCGTCATGCGGGCTACGGCGCAGATGCGGTCGTTGTCGTCGACGGTCATCATCTTGACGCCCTGGGTGGCGCGGCCAGTCTGGCTGATCTCGTCGGTCTTGACGCGAATGACCGTCGCGCCCTCCGTCACGATGAATAGCTCGTGCTGCGGGCCCACCGTCTTCATGGCCGCGAGGTTACCCTTACGCTCGGTCATTTGGATGGTGTAGACGCCCTGGCCGCCGCGATTCTGCTCCGGGTAGTCCGCGACCGGTGTGCGCTTGCCGTAGCCGCGCTCGGTGATGACAAACAGATCGCCGTTGCCGTTAGTGACTTCCATGCCCAGAACGCTCACGCCGTCCTTCATGCCGATACCGCGAACGCCGCTGGTATCGCGGCCGGTAGCGCGCACCTGCTCCTCGGAGAACATGATTGCCTTGCCCGCGGTGGTGGCCAGGATAATCTTGTCGCCCTCGCGTACGCGGCGCACGTTCAGCAGCGCGTCGTCGTCACGCAGGTTGATAGCGATCAGGCCGTCGCGACGGCTGCGGTCATATGCGCTCATCACGGTCTTCTTGACCATGCCGCTCTTGGTGGCAAACATCAGGTACTCGTCGGCCGGGAACTCGCGGCAGCTGATGACGCTTGCGATCTTCTCGCCCTCCTCGAAAGGCAGCAGGTTGACGATCGCGGTACCGCGGGCCTGGCGCGTACCCACCGGCAGCTCGTGCACCTTCAGGCGATAGACCTTGCCCTTGCTCGAGAAGAACAGCACGTACTCGTGCGTTGACGCGATGAACATCTCGTCGATGACATCGTCCTCTTTGAGGTTGACGCCCGACACGCCCTTGCCACCGCGCTTCTGGGCACGATAGGCGGCCACCGGAATGCGCTTGACATAGCCGGTGTGGGTGATGGTCACGACCATATCCTCGTCGGCGATGAGGTCCTCGACATCCAGGTCCTTCTCGACATGGCTGATCTCGGTGCGGCGCTTGTCGCCAAACTTCTTGGAGATCTCGCGCATCTCTTCCTTGATGACGCCCAGGATCTTCTCCTCGTGCGCCAGCAGGTCCTCGTAGTAGGCGATGGCGCGGCGCAGGCCGTCCAGCTCTTCCTGAATTTTGTCGCGCTCCAGGCCGGTCAGGCGGCGCAGCTTCATCTCGAGGATGGCCGTGGTCTGCTCGGGCGTAAAGCCAAAGCGCTCGATCAAGCGGCTGCTGGCCTCGGAGTCGGTCTGCGAGGAGCGGATGATGCTAATGACCTCGTCGATATGGTCGAGAGCCATCAAATAGCCCTCAAGGATATGCGCGCGGGCCTGGGCCTTCTTAAGGTCGAAGCGGGTGCGGCGAGTGACGACGTCGACCTGGTGGTCGATGTAGTGCTGCAGCATCTCGCGCAGGCTCAGGCATTTGGGAACGCCGTTGACGAGCGCCAGGTTGTTGGCGCCGAAGGTCGTCTGCAGCGAGGTGTACTTATACAGATTGTTGAGCACGACCTGCGGAATGACGCCCTTCTTGAGCTCGATGACCAGACGGATGCCCTTCTGGTTGGACTCATCGCGCATATCCGAGATGCCCTCGATGCGTTTATCGTTGACGAGCTGGGCGATCTTCTCCTGCAGGGTGCCCTTGTTGACCATGTAGGGAATCTCGGTAAAGACCAGACGGCTGCGGCCGGTCTTGGTGGACTCCACATGTGCCTTGGCACGCACGGTAATGGAGCCGCGGCCGGTCTCGTAGCTCTGCTTAATGCCGGCGCTGCCCATGATGATGGCGCCGGTGGGGAAGTCCGGACCGGGCATGATCTGCATGAGCTCGTCGACGGTGGCGTCGGGGTTGTCGATTAGGTAGCAGGTGGCCTCGATCGCCTCGGTGAGGTTATGCGGGGCGATGTTGGTGGCCATGCCGACGGCGATGCCCTGGCTGCCGTTGACCAGCAGGTTGGGGAAGCGCGCAGGCAGCGCCACGGGTTCGGCGAGCGATTCGTCGTAGTTGGGCTGCCAGTCGACGGTATCCTTCTGCAAGTCACGCAGCAGTTCCATGGCGGGCTTGGCCAGGCGGCTCTCGGTGTAACGCATGGCTGCCGCGCCGTCGCCGTCGATGTTGCCGAAGTTGCCGTGACCGTCGATGAGCGGCGTGCGCATGGAGAACCACTGCGCCAGGCGGACCATGGCCTCGTAGACCGCGAAGTCGCCATGCGGGTGGTACTTACCGATAACTTCGCCGACCGTCCAGGCCGACTTCTTGTGCGGGCGGTTGGGGTAGATGCCGCTCTCGTTCATCGCGTACAGGATGCGGCGATGCACCGGCTTTAAGCCGTCGCGCACGTCCGGCAGGGCGCGCGCCGTGATAACCGACATCGAATACTCGATGAACGACTGCTTCATCTCGCGACCGAACTCCGAAATCTGGAGCTGACCGCCGTTGATATCCTCGCCGGCCGAGGCGCCACGGTCGACTTCGCCAAAGCTCTCCTCGAGCTCGCCGTCGTCGTCCTCTTCCTCATCATCGGTATCGGGGTTATAGGCGTCCGGGTCGCCGTCCTCGCCCTGCTCGGCGCGGGCAAGCAGGCGCTTCAGATCGTCGGGCATGCCGGCGTCGCCGGCCTCGTCCATGCCCTCGTTATTGTTGATATCGTCTGCCACGTTACCTCCTCTTAAGCGTCAAGGAAGCGTGCATCATGTGCATGCTTCTCGATGTACTCGCGGCGATAGCCGACCTCGGAACCCATCAGCTCGCGCACGGCGCGGTCTGCCACCACGGCGTCCTCGATCGACACGCGCTGCAGGATGCGGGTCTTGGGGTCCATCGTCGTCGAGGCAAGCTGCTTGGGGTCCATCTCGCCCAGGCCCTTGTAGCGCTGGACGGTATAGCCCTTGCGCTTTTTGGTGATCTTGCCGTCCTTGGCCTTGCCGTCCTCGTCGTTATCGTCGGGGTTCAGGCCCAGGCTCTGGATGGTGTCGCGCAGGATCTCGTCTTCGGGCTGGCGGCCGTTGGGATACACGTAGTGGATCTTGTTGCGCACCTTAATGCCAAAGATGGGCGGGCAGGCAACATAGACGTAGCCGGCATCGATCAGCGGACGCATGTACTTGTAGAAGAACGTCAGCAGCAGGATGCGGATATGCGCGCCGTCGACGTCTGCATCGGTCATGATGATGATCTTGTGGTAGCGCGCCTTGGTGATATCGAAGTCGCCGCCGTCGCCGGCACTCGTCGTGACGCCGCAGCCGATCGCGGTAATCAATGACTGGATGGTGTCACTCGAGAACGCGCGATGGTCACCAACGCGTTCGACGTTCAAAATCTTGCCGCGCAGGGGCAGAATCGCCTGGATGTCTCGGCGACGGCCGTCCTTGGCTGAACCGCCTGCCGAGTCACCCTCTACGATAAAGAGCTCGGTCAGCTCGGCATCGCGCACCGAGCAGTCGGCGAGCTTACCGGGCAGGGACGCCGTCTCGAGCAGGCTCTTGCGACGGGTCGCTTCGCGCGCCTTGCGGGCGGCGTTGCGGGCCTTGCATGCCTGCTGGGCCTTCTTGACGATCTCGCGAGCGGGCTTGGGATGCTCCTCGAGGTAATCGGCGAGGCCGTCGGTCACGATCTTGAGCGTCAGCGCGCGCATATAGGAGCTGCCGAGCTTGGCCTTGGTCTGGCCCTCAAATTGCGGGTCGGGCAGCTTGACCGAGATAACGGCCGAAAGGCCCTCGCGCACATCGTCGCCGGTCAGGTTGGCGTCTTTTTCCTTGAGCAGGTTCTGTTTGCGCGCGTAGTCGTTGATCACACGGGTGAGCGCGGTGCGGAAGCCCTCAAGGTGCATGCCGCCCTCGGGGGTGTAGATGTCGTTGGCAAACGACATGACGTTCTCGCCGTAACCGCTATTCCACTGCAGGGAAACCTCAACCTCGCCCATCTTGGTCACAGGCGCGTCCGGGTCCGATTTGCCCTCGATGTAGATGGGCTCCTTAAAGGCCTCGGGGACGTCCTTGCCCTCGTTGAGGAACTTGACGAAGTCGATGATGCCGCCCTCGTAGCAAAACTCCTCCACATGGGGAGTCGCCTCGCGCTCGTCGGTCAGCACGATTTTGAGGTTCTTATTGAGGAACGCCGTCTCCTGCAGACGGTTGTGCAGCGTATCGAAATCGTAGATGCATGTCTCGAAGATCTCGTCGTCGGGCCAGAAGGTGACGGTGGTGCCCGTCGAATCCGAGGTGCCCACGACCTCCATCTTCTTAACGGTCTTGCCGCGCGAGAACTCCATCTCGTAGGTGTTGCCGTCGCGACGAACCTGAACGACCACGCGCTTGGACAGTGCGTTGACGACGGAGATACCAACGCCGTGCAGGCCGCCCGAAACCTTATAGGCCGAGTTATCGAACTTACCGCCGGCGTGCAAGATCGTCATGACGACCTCGAGCGTCGGGATCTTTTTAACAGGGTGCTCGTCGACGGGGATACCGCGACCGTTGTCGACGACCGTGATGGAGTTGTCGGCGTGGACCGTCACCTGGATCTCGGTGCAGAAACCGGCCATGGCCTCGTCGACGGAGTTGTCAACGATCTCCCACACCAGGTGATGCAGACCGCTGGCGCTCGTCGAGCCGATATACATGCCCGGGCGCTTACGAACGGCCTCGAGACCTTCGAGAATCTTAATCTCGCCGCCATCGTAATCGTTTTCGTTTGCCACACGTCCTCCTTCAGTCAAGAAAATGTGTACAGCCTTACTAGTTTATCGTAAAAAAATACCCTCGGGAACGAGGGTATTTGGCTCTACAAGGCCACCAGATGCGATTTAAGGCTCTTTTTTGCTTTGCACGCCCTTGGCCCACTCGGCACTGGCTCTCATGGCGTTCTCGAGGGCCTCGCGCAGTTTTTGGTCTTCAATGGGCGCCACTTGGCACTCAATCTCGGTGCGCTCGGCATCGCTGAGGTCGGCGTGCGGGGCCGGCGGGCGCTCTGTCGTCGCCGAGCGCAGGCGCTCCTTGGCGGCGGGCGGCGTGTGACCGGGTGCGGTGGTTTTGAACACCAGGCCGTCCACATGCGCACCGGCGCGCTCCATGCGCGCGCGGATGATCTCGCGCAACAGCGTCATTTCCTGCGTCCACGAGGGCGAGTCGAGATACACCAGCAGTTCATTGGACTCGGGCAGGTAACGCAGCCCCGTCACATGCCGCCCCTCGCGCGTGCCCGAGCACACCGCGTTCCACGCGCGATAGACCGCGCGCGACTCCTCGGCAGCCTCCATCTGCGCACGGCGCTCAGGGGTCGCAGCCGCCAGGATGCGTTGGCGCTCTGCGTTTAAAAAGCCACTGAAGGCGACCGTTTCGCTCTCGCGCTCGTAATTAGCACGTCTCACCCATGCTCACCACCTTGGCTCGATCAAGCAGGTCATCGGTAAAGTACCCCAGGTTGGTCGTGGTTATGACCGTCTGGATATCATCGCCGATCAGCCGAAGAAAAGCACCGCGGCGCTCGCCGTCGAGTTCGCTCATCACGTCGTCCAAAAGCAGCAGTGGGGCGGTGCCCAGGACATCGCGAGCCACGGCCACCTCCGCCACCTTCCAGGACAGCACCAACGTCCGCTGCTGACCTTGGCTGGCAAACGAACGAGCGGAACGACCCGCCACGGTGAACTCAATCTCATCGCGATGCGGTCCCACCAACGTCACGCCGCGGCGAATTTCCTCGTCGGCGTGCTCATCAAGGACAGCCAGCATGCGCCCGTACGCCCAGCCCTTCAGTTCTTCGCGATCCTCGACCTGGGGCAAATCCCCCAGCGTGGACGTATAGGTCACGTTGGCGGACTCGCCGGACGCCACTTGCCCGTAGGCAGTGTGCACATGGCCCGCCAGCCGGTCGAGCAGGGCCAACCGGTGCACGAGCAGGGCCGAGCCCGCGCGGGCAATCGAATCGTTCCACGCGCCGAGCATCTCGCGGCAGCACCAGGCCTCCTTGAGCAAGGCGTTACGCTGGGTCACGCAGCGCCCATAGGTGCTCGCAAGATCGGCATAGCGTGCGCTCAGTTGCATGCCAAAGTCATCGAGGGCAGCACGGCGCACACTGGCGCCTCGCTTAACCATGTCCAGATGGTCGGGGCAAAACAGCACGCTCGGCAGGACCCCGCGCACACCGGCGGCAGAGCATCTCTTGCCGTTGCGGCTAAACGAGCGCTTACCGTCCTCCGCGCTCAATCCCATATCAAGCACGCGGCCGTCGCCCTCGAGTCTCAGCTCGACCTTGCACGAGCCCACGCCGTCATGGACGAGCTCGGCTGCGGTCGGATGCCTAAACGAGGCGCCGCTCGTCAGCAGCTGCAGCGCCTCTATGAGATTGGTCTTTCCCGCCGCGTTGGGTCCCGCAAGTATCGTCACGCCCTCGTCCAGAGCAAGGCGATAGCTATCGAAGCTGCGGTAGTGCGCGACGGAAAGATCGCGGGCGAACATGGTCATGGCGCAGCGCTAGATGCGGACCGGCATGACCAGGTACAGGTAGTTGATCTTGTCGTAGGACTTGAAGATGCCCGCCTGCGAGTAGCTCTTGAGCTCCAGCGTGATCTCCTTCTCCTTGGACAGGGCATTGAGGCACCCGAAGATGTAGTGGTAGTTGAAGGCGATGGTGCCCGACTCGCCCTCGGCCTCGACATCGATCGTCTCCTGCGCAAGGTCCTGGTCATTGGAAATGGAGGACAGGCCCATCTGCCCGTTCTCGACATCGATCTCGAACTTGACGGCGGGGTTGGCGCTCGCGATAACGGCCACGCGCTTGAGGGCGGCGTTAAAGGCGGCGACGTCGATCTTGACGCTCGTCACGCACGAATCGGGGATGAGCTGCTTGTAGTTGGGGTACACGCCCTCGATGCGGCGCGACACGTAGGTGGTGTTGCCGGCCTCAAAGACGACCTGGGTGTCGGTAGCCCCGATCATGATGGTCGCCTGGCTGGCCATGATGTTCAGCGCGTCGTTAAAGGCGTCGGCCGGAACGTTGAGCTCAAAGGAACCCTCGAGGGTCGAGGTCTCGACCTGCGTATCGCACACGGCCAAGCGGAAGGAATCGGTCGCCACCAAGCGAACGGTGTTGTTCTCGACCTTCATGTGCACGCCACCCAGGATGGGGCGGGCCTTGTCGGTCGAGGTGACGCGCCACACGCGGCCGACCATTTCGGACAAGATATCGGTCGGCAGCTCCACGGCACTCTCGATGGCATAGGCCGGAAACTCGGGGAAGTCATTGGCATCGAGCGTATTCAGGCGGAACGAGCTCTTCTCGCAACCAATCAGCACCTGGCGCTCGGACAGCTCAAAGGTGACCGGGGCATCGGGAAGGGTCTTGGTGATATTGGAGAGCATCTTGCAGGGGATAACCATCTCGCCCTCTTCTTCGACATGCGCCGCGATGCGATGACGGATCGAGATGGTGTAGTTAGAGGTCTGGAATTCCAAGATGCCGTCTTGCGCCTTGACGAGCACGCCCGACAGGATGGGAAGGGTGGACGCCGAAGCGACACCCTTCATAACGACGCCGATGGCTTGTGTAAGCGAGCTCTGGCTGACGGTGAACTTCATCTTTAATACCTTTCTATAGATATAAATATCTTAATAATAGTAATAGCACTGACGAAATTGTTGATTACTCCCAAAGACGCAGGTCAGACCCAGAAAGAGAATCGACAGCAACCTGTGTGCAACAGGGGTGGTTTTCCACGTTCAAAACCTGCGCAAAACTTTTCATCACCGCGGATTGGGTTTTAGACACCTTATGCCCGTGGTTTCGACAAGTTTTCAACAGGTGTCTCTATTTCCCTACGAGCGCAGTGTAATTTTATCGCGCAGCGACTTGAGGTCTTCGGTGACGGTGCGGTCTTCCTGGATCATCTTCTGGACCTTTTTGTAACTCGTGCTGACGGTCGAGTGGTTGCGGTTGCCAAATTCGGCGCCTACCGCCGTGGTCGTCATCTCGCACATTTCGATGGCCAGGTAGATAGCGATATGGCGTGCTTTGGCGATATTGGCGTTGCGACGCGGGCCGATGAGCTCCTCGTGTGTCACGCCGTACTGCTCTTCGATGACGGACTGAACCGTTTGCACGTTGATCTTTTTGGCCGATGTGTCGAAGTACTGGCTGGCGATGGCGTCGATATCGTCAAAGGTGAGCTCCCCGCCCTCGCGCTCGCGGTCGCCCGCCTCGCCGGCGCAGCGCTCGCAGAAGCTCTCGAGTTCGCGGATGTTGGTGCCCGACACCTCTGCCATGTGCTTAAAGTGCTCATCGGTCAGGTGCCCGCCGTCGCCCCCGTAGGCCGCAAGCAGTGAGTCGTCGCCTGCCTCGGGAGCGGCGACGATGGTGTTCTCGTAATAGCGCTGCAAGATCTTGTATTTCATCTCGTAGCTGGGCTCTGCGACCAGGCAGAGCATGCCGGCGTTGAAGCGGCTGGTCAGACGCTCGTCCATGCTCAGGTCCTTGGGGGCGCGGTCTGCCGCGATGACGACCTTCTTGTTGTTGCGGATGAACTCGTCCATGAGCTGGAAAAAGTAGTCCACGCTCGCGCGCTTGCCGATGATGTTTTGGATGTCATCGATGATGAGCACGTCCACGCCGTGGTACGCCTGCATGATGGGGGCGTTGCTCTTCTTTTGGCGGTCGAACTCGGTCATCAGGTCGTCTAGATATGCCTGGGAGTTGGCATATTTGACCTTGATCTCGGGCGACTTCTCGGCAAGCTCGTTTTTGATGGCAAGTAGCAGGTGCGTCTTGCCCAGGCCCGATTTGCCGTAGATGAACAGCGATGTGCACGTGCCGCGCTCGTCCGCGAGGGCGGCAAACTTGAGTGCCGAGCGATAGGCATGGCTGTTCTCGGGGCCGTAGACAAAGTTCTCAAAGGTAAATTTTGAGTTCGCGGCGAGCGGGGCTCCATCCGTATTCTGCTCGGCCTGCACGGTCGGTGCTGGCATGGGTGAAGCGGGGGTCGCAGCTTGCGTGGATTTAGTCGGCGCTCCGCTCTTCATCTGGTTCATCATGCGACGAAAATCATCGGCCGAGAGCGTGTTCTTGATTGCAATGCCCGAATCCGCGCCCGCCGCTGCGTCGTGAGCGATGGGCATGTGCGTGACGGGTGCGTTCGTTGACGTCGCCGCCGCGGCCGGCAACGGTGCCATGGTTTCACGGGAAACATCGCTGTGCTGGTGCTCGATTGTCGGCACGTCGCCTGCGGAGGCCGGCGCCGCCGGGGAGGCAGTGGGAGCCGTGGCGGGCACCGTCGCGGCAGTGGATTCCGTCGCGGCGCCTTGCGGTGCCACGATGTCGAGCGCAATCGGTGCAAAGGCGATTTCTTCCAGATAGGCCTCAATAGTCGGCTGATGCTTTTTGAGCTGCGCGATGGCAAAGCGCGAGGGCGCCTCGATCGTGAGCGTATCTTCGGTCAGGCTTATGGCGCGCGATTGCCCCAGCATGTTGATGAGGCGTGCATCTTGGCCGTCGCGCTGGCAAAAGGCGATGGCATCCCCCAGGATGATGCTTGCTTCCTCGTCCACTGTCTCTCCCGTTCTTTAGCTCTGAGCTCGCACGCGAGCGGCGCCGAGTTCGGTCAGATGGTATTTCTGGCCATGCTTGATGACCAAGCCAGCCTGCGCCAAGTCATTGAGCGTGCGTGACCAAGTGGGGGCCGAGTTTCCAAACGTCCTCGCCAGATCGGTTGCACCGCACGCTTGATTTTGCGCCAAATAGCCCAGCGCGGCGTTGCCGCGATCGCTTACGAACACGTCCGGTTGTGGCTGCGCATACTGATTTGCTGCATTAGGATACATCATTTGAGCTGCTGGTTGTTGAGAACTCTGCATCGGCGTCATTTGCTGTTGAAAACTTTGAGGCCACTGTTGGTAAGGCTGCGGAGGCATCTGCTGGGCCCAAGGGTTGTACTGCTGCTGCGGCATCTGCCGGTACGGCTGCTGATATCCCTGCTGGTACTGTTGCGGGAACTGCTGGCCATACCCCAGTGGCGGCATCTGCTGATATGGATATCCCTGTTGGTACGGCTGATAGCCCATTTGCTGGCCACCCGGTGCTCCCGTCGCCTGCTGCATTGCTGCTGCATCCTGGTCCGCCAGTGGCATGGTCTCTGGCATATTTGGCGGCATCGACATCGATGTCGCCTGGGGCTCTTGTGTAGGAAGCATTCCGGGCTGCTGCATCTGTCCCACGGGGGGCTGCATCTGCTGCGTTGCCATGGGCTGCTGCGCAAAAACTCCCGGCAGGGGATATGTGGGGTGCTCCGTCTCGGGCCGCACGGCAGCACCGCGTCCGCCGGCACGCTCGATTTCCTGCACGCGTTTAGGGTTCAGGCTTACCGTAACCACGGTGCCGTTGCCCATGTTGTCCTCGATGGATACGGCACCGCCGGCGTTTTCCAAATACTCCTGCACCATGGGAAACCCTGCTCCGGTTCCACGGATATAGTGCTTCATCTTGCTGTTTGCACTGGTAACGCCAAAGTCGAAAGCGCGCTCCTTGTCGTCGATGCCGGGTCCTTGATCGGCAAAGCGGATGGTGTCTCCGCCGTCCAGAATCGAGATGATGGGCTCGGCAAAGTGCGCGTGGATAAAGTTTTCGACAATCTCGCGGATGACCATGAGCGAGATATGGCCACCTTGTTCTTTCATGCACTGGTAGACGGTGTTGGTGGTCTCTTCCAAATACGTGCGGACATCTTGCGGATCAATGACGATCACACGCGGTGTCGACAGCATGTCGTCATAGACGGCGATGCGTGCGGCGTACATGGCTTTTGGCGCCTGCGTGGTCGTCTGCTCGCCTTCCTCACGCTCTTCGCGTACGCCGGTGATGTGCTCGTTGTCGGGTGCCGGGTCTCCGGAATCGACCATGGTGTAAAAGTCGTCAGACATGCCGCTCGCAATCTTTCAAAAGGTTTCGAACAAATAGTAGCTCACCGTGCAATGTTTCTCATCTTTCGACAACCTTTCAAAACCTGTTGAAAACTTTGGAAAACGGACGAAAAGTTATCAACATTGCCAACATGACCTGTTGAAAACTCGATGAAATATCGTGAAAAGTTGCCATGCACCGCTAAATCGAGCTCGGCTTATGGGGGAACCGTGTGAACTGCGCAACCTTTTACCTTTGATTTCTTGACATTTGAACATTGATTTCCCTACAATCTTCAAGCTCACGTGTCTATATCTGCGTCCGCGTCCCCGCGGACACTCGAAATGCAGCAGGAGGAACTTAAGATGAAGCGTACGTATCAGCCTAATAAGCGTAAGCGTGCCAAGACCCATGGCTTCCGTGCCCGTATGGCCACTAAGGGTGGTCGTGCCGTGCTCGCCCGTCGTCGCGCCAAGGGCCGCAAGCGTCTCACTGTCTAGCAGCGATACACACATCTCGCATGAAGACTATTAAGTCTCGGCAAGATTTCGAGCATGTGTTCAGTCAGGGGCGTCGTTTCAATCACCCTCTGATTCGAATGACCATATGTGAATCGGTTGGCGAAGGCGACTCCGGAAGGGTCGCCTTCGTTGGTGCTAAGCGACTCGGTTGCGCCGTCGTGCGCAACCGATCTAAGCGTGTGATGCGCGAGGCCGCCCGCAGCTGCGGATTTCCCGTTGCGGGTTATGACATCATCTTGTTTGCAACTCCCAAGACGAGGGTTTCCTCGCCGCAGGAGATGGACAAGGCGTTGCGTTCGCTTATGAAGCGCGCCGGCGTTGCCGGGGAGGAGCGATGAGCAATCACGTTTTGCGACGTGTTGCCATCGCTCCTATTCGCATATATCAACAGGTTATTTCGCCCTTATTGCCTGACGCCTGCATTTATTACCCAACGTGCTCGCAATACGCCGTTCAGGCGATTGAGAAGCACGGTGTTTTGAGAGGCTGCTGGCTTGCCGTGAGGCGCATCGCTCGCTGCAATCCCCTGCACGTCGGCGGTTATGACCCTGTGCCCTAGCGGGCACTCGCTATCGGAGGAAAACTTACATGTGGGATTGGATCGTTAACATCCTTTTCGAGCTGCTCAAGCTCATCCAGACCTTTGCGGTCGACTGGGGCCTGTCCATCATCATCCTGGTGGTCATCATCCGTCTGCTGTTGACGCCGCTTATGCTTAAGTCGACCAAGTCGACGGCTCGCATGCAGGTGCTGCAGCCCAAGATGCTCGAGATTCAGGAGCGCTATGCCGACGATCCTCAGCGTCAGGCCGAGGAGATGCAGAAGTTCTACAGCGAGAACAAGTTCAATCCGCTGTCCGGCTGCCTACCGCTCCTGATTCAGATGCCTATCCTGTTTGCCCTGTTTACGCTGCTGCGTAAACTGCCGCAGTACTTTAACGAGGGCACGTTCTCGTTCTTCAACATCCTGCCCGACCTGACCACCACGCCGAGCGCTTCCTTTGCCGATGGCTTTATGGTTGCACTGCCTGCGCTGGTCTGCCTGATCCTGTTCGCCGTTCTGACCCTGATTCCGCAGCTCTATATGTCGCGCAACCAGACCGGCCAGCAGGCTCAGAGCATGCGTATGATGGCCGTTGTCATGACGGTCATGATGCTTTGGATGGGCTGGAGCCTTCCCGTTGGTGTTCTGCTGTACTACGACGTCTCGTCTGCTTGGCAGGTTATCCAGCAGATTTTTGTGACGCAGAAGGTCATCGACAAGGCGAAGGCCGATGAGGAGGAGCGTCTTAAGAACGCGCCGCTGCAGGTTGAGGT
>CAJLCM010000019.1:0-32478 GCA_905205145.1 uncultured Collinsella sp. | reverse complement strand
GGGGGCTCCTATCTTTTTAGTGCCCTCGGATTGGGTCATAGTGTCTGTCGTTGCCAAAACATCGGCGTTGCCTTGTCGCAAGTAGTCATCGGGGACGTTCTTTAATGACCAGTCGTTTAAGAACATCCCCAATGACTACACTCAAAAAACGGCGCCCGTCGGCGATGTTGCCGGCGGGCGCCGTGGTCGTGTAGGCGCTATTTGTTAAGTGCGTGCGTTCGAGCTCGCGTACTACAGCGAGTCGATGAAGCGCTGTTGGGCGGCGCGGCCGGCTTCGTCCCACTTAAAGACGCCGGCGTTGTCGAGCACGTGGCCAAACACCACGCCGACCTCCTCGTGCAGGATATCGATGGCGTTGTCCGCCGTAAGCTCGTCGGCGCGGCGGGCAAAAACATCTTCGGCCCATGCGGCGTGGCTGCGGCAAAGGTCGTCGCCCTCGAGCGCGCTGGCAAGGGCGTAGCTGGCATCGGCTTTGGCCGCTAGCAGGTGCTCGCGGACAGCGTCGAGCTCGGGAACCAAGCGCGGCGGCAAAATGGCCAGGCCCATGACTTCGATCAGGCCGATGTTCTCCTTTTTAATATGGTGATACTCGGCATGCGGGTGGAATACGCCCAGCGGATGCTCGTCGGTCGTGATATTGCAGCGAAGCGCCAGGTAAGCCTCGTAGATCTCGCCGCCGGCATTGCCGCGGGAGTCGACGCGGCGGATGACGGGCGTCACGGTGTTGTGCGCCGTGCCGTCGACTGTGTGCGCGATGACGCCAACCGACTCATCGGTCCACTCGCGCCAGGCGAGAATAATCTTCTCGGCGGCATCGAGCAGCTGAGCGCGGTCGTGCGAGCGCAGGCGCAGCACCGAAAGCGGCCACTGCAGCACGGTACCGCTGACCTGGTCAAAGCCGGGCACGCTAAACTGCGAGACTTCGGTGGCATGCATCATGGGGAACTCGTGCGCGCCGCCTTGGAAGTGGTCGTGCGACAGAATCGAGCCGCCCACGATGGGCAGGTCGGCATTGGAGCCAATGAAGTAGTGCGGGAACAGGTCCACAAAGTCGAGCAAACAGGAGAGGCTCTTGCGATCCACGTGCATCGGACGATGCTCGGAGCTCATGGCAATGCAATGCTCGTTAAAGTACGCGTACGGGCTGTACTGGAAGCCCCAGCGCTCGCCGTCGAGCTGGATGGGGATAACGCGCAGGTTCTGACGGGCGGGGTGGGCGCCGCCGTCGGCTGTTGCGGAACGTCCTGGATAGCCCTCGTTTTCGATACAGAGCTGGCAGGCGGGATACTTCTCGCCCGTGTTCTTGACCGCACCGGCCGCGGCGATATCGCGCGGGTCCTTTTCGGGCTTGGACAGGTTGATGGTGATCTCAAGATCGCCCCAGTTGGTAGGGGTGCTCCATTTGATGTTGCGCGCGATGGCGGCGCGGCGCACGTAACCGGCGTCACAGCACAGGCCGTAGAACCAGTCGGTCGCGGCGCGGGGCTCGTTGACGCCCATGCGTCCGTTGAACTCCTCGTTTACAACCGAAGGCCTCGGCATGAGCGTGCCCATGATGCGCATGGCGATGCGGTCGCGTCCCGATGTCGTATCCTCGGCGGCACCGTTGGCAACGGCGACCTCGGCAAGTGCGGCAAGCGTGCCCTCCAGGTCAAAATCGGGGAGCGTATCGGGGTGCAAGAGCGAGAGCTTCTCGTTCTGCAGCGCCCAGGTCATGTTGAGCGCGGGACCCGTGGCGCCTATGCACTCCAGAATGGTGTTGTATGCCCAGATGCGATCGTCCTGGCCGATCATCGATCGGTGGATAGCGTATTCGATCAGGTTCTGCGCGGCCTCGCGCACGTCAGTCATTACAGCCATGCCGCGTAAGCCCCCTTGTCAGAGATGGCGTAGTGACGGGCAGAGCCCTTGCCCAGCCAGCCGTTCATCTTGGTAATGAAGGTGTCGACCAGATCGAGCGGCACAAAGGCCTGGATGGTGCCACCAAAGCCGCCGCCGTGGATGCGGACGGCGCCGCGGCCGTCAAGCACATGCTCGGCAAGAGCAAGCGCGTACATGGAAGGTTGCTCGGCACCCAGTTTGGCAACAACGTTCTGCAGGTACATGGCAGAGCTGGCGCCGGACTCGCGCGTCAGGACCAGGAACTGGTCAATGTCACCGGCGTTCAGGGCCGCCCAGCGCTTATCGACCAGGCCGTTCTCGTACCAGTAGTGAACGGCGCGCAGGCAGGCACGGTCGCCCAGCTTGGCGCGCAGCTCGGGGAGCTTGGCGTCAAAATCGGCAACGTTTACCTCGCACAGGCGTGCCTTGCCAAACTCGGCGGCGACGTCTTGCATCTCGCGCGGAACGGCGGCGTAGTCGTCGGTGGCTGCCACGTGGTCGGCGCCGACCTTAACGAGCACGAGCGCATAGCCGTGATCCTCAAAGTTGAGCTCGAGCTTCTGGGTCTTAGGCTGAGCCTGGTCCTCAAAGTCCATGTAGGCAAGGCCGCCCAAGCAAACGGCGGCCTGGTCCATAAGACCGCAGGGCTTGCCATAGTAGTTGTTCTCGGTGCGCTGGCTCATCTGGGCGAGTGCGACGGGCTCAATTGCGGGTGAGCCCCAGAGGGTTTCCATGGCGCGGCCGTATGCCGCCTCGACAGCAGCAGAACTCGAAAGACCGCCGCCCGAAGGGACGGAGCAGGTAAAGGCAAAGTCGAAGCCCTTGGGCTCAACACCAAGCGCTGCGACCTCGTGGGCCATACCACGCACGAGGCTTGCGGACGTGCCCTTCTCGGACTCCTGAACATCCAGCGTGTCGAGCGTGATCTCAAACGTAGGATAGCCCTCGTCGGCGACACGGACCTTGTTGGAGTCGGTTGCCACGGCGATGCCGTCGACGGCGACATCGAGCGAGCCGGCGATAACGTGACCGCCCTCGTGATCGGTGTGATTGCCGCTGATCTCGGAACGCCCGGGCGCGTGTACGTAGAGCACCTGGCGGTCGCCGATGGGGCCAAACTCCTCCTCGAACAGCCTGGTGAGCGTGGTGAGTGTCTTTTCGTCGGGGGCGGTCATATGGGTCCTTTCCTTGACGCGGGAGAGATTGGTCCGTGTCATTATGAGTACGTTAACAATTTTGAGCACCACAAACCAGACGGTCGCAGCGCTGCACGTTAATAGGTATGTTAACGTACTCATAACACAACGCATATCTATTTCTGAGAATCTGGTAATCGGTAGATTTTCGGCCGTGAACGGTGTAGCCGTATGGACATATGGAGCAAAAGAACCGCTGATAGAAAAAGTAGAGTACGTTAACATGCGTCCGACGATAGCGGGCCTCGGTGCGGGGCGTGCTTCCGCTCGGGCCGACATTCACGCTATTCAGATCTTGCGAGAGCGAAGGTGATTTTGTGGCAAGGCGCCCTTCCAACGATACAGGTACGCGCCCGGTTTCCATGGCCGACGTTGCCCGCGCTGCCGGTGTTTCGCAGCAGACGGTTTCGCGCGTTGCCAACGGCCTTCCTAACGTCAACGAGCAGACGCGCCAGCGCGTGCAGGCCGCTATGCAAGAGCTCGGATTTCGTCCGAGTTATGCCGGTCGCTCGCTGCGCGACGGCCGTTACCATTCGGTCGGTCTGTGCGTCAACGATGTCACCAAGTTTGGCAACCTCTCAATGATCGACGGGATCGCCAGCGCTGCTCGCGAGCATAATTGCGCCATCACGCTGGTCGAGATGTCCAAGACCGAGGAGTTTTCGCTTGCCGAGGCCACGCGTCGTATGGCCGCGCTGCCCGTGGACGGCATCATTATCGGCATGAGCCGTATGGCTCCCGATTTTGAGACGTTCAATCCACTGCCGGGCATTGGCACGGTTATCGTCACCATGTACGCGCATCCGCGCGTGACCACGGTCGATTCCGACCATTACGGCTGCTCGCTATTGCTTATGGATCACCTGTTTGAGCTGGGACACGAGCAGATTCGCTATATCGGTGGCCCGTCGTTCTCGGTCGACGAGCAATTTCGTCGCGCCGGTTGGCAGGATGCACTCGAGCGTAAACACATCGAGCCGGCAGAGCCGCTCGAGGGCGACTGGTCTGCCAACAGCGGTTACGAGGCCGGCAGATATCTGGCCGAGAACGACCGCACCATGACGGCGATCTATGCGGCAAACGACCAGATGGCAAATGGCGCGATTGCAGCGCTGCGCGATAGCGGTCTGCGCGTGCCCGAGGACGTGAGCGTGGTGGGCGTCGATGACTCGCTCGACGACTTTGTCGCGCATAACGAGCTCACGACTGTGCGATTCGATCTGCATCAGCGCGGACGCGAGGTATTCGAGCATGCGGTTCCCGAGGCAGGTACGGCGGGCAAAACCGTTGCTATTCGTATTCCCGGCCAGCTCATCGTTCGACATACCACGGCAGCTCATCGCGTATAGTTTTTGCAGGTCAACGGCGGTATATTCCGCCTAAATAACAATCGGTAAGGTTGCCGGCAGATAGCTGTGGCTCTAAAGACGAGTGCTATGATAGACGAGCTCTTTTGTCTATCTAGGAGGCTTTGCCTGATGGAGATCACCAAGGATATCCGCTATATCGGCGTCGACGACCACGACATCGACCTGTTCGAGGGCCAGTACGACGTGTCCGAGAACGGTATGGCATATAACAGCTACGTTATCTTGGGCGATAAAATCGCTGTCGCCGATTCGGTCGACGGTGGTTTTGTCGACGAGTGGCTCGGCAACCTCGAGGCCGCGCTCGATGGCCGTACGCCCGATTACTTGGTTGTACATCACATGGAGCCCGATCACTCCGCCGGCATCGCTGCCTTTATGGAGCGCTATCCCCAGGCGCAGATCGTGGCAAGCATGGGTGCATTCCGCATGATGGTCAACTACTTTGGCACCGACTTCCCCGAGCGTAAGATGGTCGTCAAAGATGGCGACGTGCTCGATCTGGGCGGTCACAGCCTGACGTTTGTCGGCGCCCCCAACGTGCACTGGCCCGAGGTGCTTTTCTCCTACGAGTCCACCGACAAGGTGCTCTTTAGCGCCGACGGCTTTGGCAAGTTTGGCGCCAACGACATCGAGGATCCCGAGGGCTGGGCTTGCGAAGCGCGCCGTTACTACTTTGGCATCGTGGGAAAGTTCGGCAAGTTTGTGCAGGCCGTGCTTAAGAAGGCCGCCAATCTGGACATCCAGATTATTTGCCCGCTTCACGGTCCTGTTCTTAGCGAGAACCTGGGCTATTACCTCGACACCTACAACACCTGGTCGAGCTATCAGCCCGAGGACGAGGGCATCACGATTGCCTATGCGAGTGTGTATGGCCATCTGAAGGCTGCCGTTGAGGAGCTCGCTTCTGCGCTCGAGGCCCGCGGCCAGAAGGTCTCCGTCTTTGACCTAGCTCGCGACGATATGGCCGAGGCGGTTGAGGATGCGTTCCGCTATGACCGTTTGGTGCTTGCCTCCATTACCTATCAGGGCGAGATCTTCCCGTTCGTGAGTACCTTTATCCATACGCTTGCCGAGCACGCCTATCAGAACCGTACGGTGGCGCTCGTCGAGGCCGGCTCCTGGGCGCCCACTGCCGCCAAGGTTATGACCAAGGAGCTCGAGGGCATGAAGGACATCACCCTGGCGCAGAACAAGGTGACCGTGCTGGGTTCGCTCAACGACGCCTCGCGCGCTCAGATCGAGGTTCTCGCCGACGAGCTTTCCAAGTAACGACACGTTCACTTTTGACGCTCAACCACCACAAAGGGGACAGTTCACAGGCACCTTTGTGGTGGTTTTTGTTTAAGCGCCGGCGATGAGGAGATTTGGGCGGGCGTCGTCGACGATCTCGGCGATTGAGGTGGCGACGGCCTCGTCGGGATCACGGTCCATCACGATGGTGTCAACGTCGGCAAGCTCGGCAAAACGGTACATGCCGCGTCCGTTGACCTTACTGGCGTCCATGAGGGCGACGCTTTGATGGGCTGCGGCGATCATAGCCGTTTTGGTCTCGGCCATCTGGGGAAAGTCGGTCGTAAAGCCGCAGCTGGGGACAAAGGCGCCGGGGCACATGACGGCCAGATCGGCATGGACCATTTGGAGCGCCTGCATAGTGAGCGGTCCGTACAGATAACGATGGCCTTTGCGCAGTGCTCCGCCCAGCATGACGACGTCGACCGAGGGCATGCTCTCGTCGATGTAATCGGCAATGGTAATGTCTGCCGTGATGACGGTAATACCGTCGCGCTGATCGAGGAGCCGGACGAACTCGAGCGCCGTGGTGCCCGAGTCGACGAGCAGGGTGTCACCATTGCCGACGAGTTCAATGGCGCTTTGTGCGATGGCTTGTTTGGCGGCGACATTGACGTTAATACGGCGATCCTGGGTGGATACGGTCAGCCGCTTCTGGAGCGACACGGCGCCACCATGCGTGCGGCGCAGCTTGCCTGCTTCGGCGAGCGCGTCCAGGTCGGCGCGGGCGGTAACGGAGGACACGCCAAAGGTCTGTGCGATTTCTGCTACCTGCACCGAGGCATTATGATCGAGCATTTCCAAAATGGCGGTACGGCGTTCGTCGGCAAAGGCACGGTTGGTGGCTTGGGCCATGCTTGCTCCATTCTCGGCTAAATTTGCAGGAATTGTGTTGACTCTATTTTCGTTCATTTTCTTTTTGAGTAAGAAAACACCTTTCGATTACTTATCTTTTCTATAAAAGAAAGACGCTGAACGCCCAAAATTCAATATCGAACATGTCCACTCGGCTCAAATTCCTTCCGTTTACTTTTCAAAAACGACTGTATTGACCTGCATGGGCTCAATATCTCGCGCGTGTAAAGCCGCTGAATTTCATACAATGAGCGCAGCAAAACGCAAGGTAAACGCCTTGTGAACAACTACGCCCGATGTCCAGATGCGGGCGAGGGAGAGGAGCAAACGCTCATGGCACTTGTTACCACCGAAAAGATGCTCAAGGACGCTCAGGCCGGCCACTACGCTGTTGGCGCTTTCAACGTCGAGAACCTCGAGTTTGTTATGGCCGTTCTGGCCGCTGCCGAGGAGACCAAGTCCCCCGTCATCATGCAGACCACCCCGGGCACCATCAAGACCGCTGGTCTGGACTACTTCTACGGCATGGTCAAGGCTGCCGCCGAGCGCGCTTCCGTGCCCGTCGCTCTGCACCTCGATCACGGCGATGGCTATGACCGCTGCATGCAGGCTTTCCGCACGGGCTACACCTCTGTCATGATCGACGGTTCGCACGAGTCCTTCGAGGACAACATCGCCCTGACCAAGTCCGTCGCCGACGCTGGCCGCGCCATGGGCGTGCCCGTCGAGGCCGAGCTTGGCAAGGTTGGCGGCAAGGAGGATGACGGTCCCGCGGTTGAGGGCGAGAGCCCCTACACCGATCCCGCCGAGGCCAAGGAGTTCGTCGAGCGCACCGGCTGCACGTCCCTCGCTATTGGCGTTGGCACCAGCCACGGCGTGTACACGAGCGATCCGCACATCGAGCAGTCCGTGGTCAAGGCCATCCGCGACGCCGTTGACGTGCCGCTGGTCCTTCACGGCACCTCCGGTGTGCCCGATGAGCAAGTTGCCGAGGCTGTGAAGAACGGCATCTGCAAGGTCAACTACGCCACCGAGCTGCGTCAGGCCTACACCAAGGGCTTCATGGCCTACATGGCCGAGAACCCTGCCTGCTTCGACCCCAAGAAGCCGGCCAAGGAGGGCATGCGCGAGATCACCGAGCTGGTTAAGATCCGCATGACCAACCTCAACTCCGTGGGCAAAGCAGAGTAACAGCAAGGGTACTCCGACTTGCTACATATCCCGGGGAGGGACGAGGGCTTAGTTCCCCAATCGTCCTCGGGCATGCAAAAAGCCTCGCTGCGCACTTCGTGCGGCGAGGCTTTTTGCCCCCTGCGGAAAGATTGGGGAACTAAGCCCTCGTCCCTCCCAGGTTGACCTACTCGAGGTCGTCGCCCTTGTGGCGTTGGGGCTGAAAGGGTGGGGCGCGGGGGTTACTTGGTTGTTAGGGTTAGCAGGTCGTTGGGGGTTTTGAGGTTGTAGGTGGCGTTTGGGATGTCTTGGTGTGATCCCCATGCCGCTCTGGCAAAACTGACCCCTGCCGAAGTTGCGCATTGTTCGTAGTAGACGGTGTCGCCAACGTAGACGACGTTGCCAGGATTCGCGCCCGTACGCCGGAGATATTCGAGCATGGGTGCGGGTGCGGGTTTATGTTCGGTTGTGTCTTCGACAAGGATGATGTGCTCAAAATACTTATCGAAACCAAGGGGTGCAATTTCTTTTGCGTATTCGTCGCGCGCACGTGAGGAGACGATGCCAAGTTTGCAGCCGCTATCGGCGAGTGTTGCGATGACTTCAAGCAAACCTGGAAACACGCTGATGGTGCTTTTAAAGCTGGCGGCAACTTGGCACCAGCGATCCAACGTTGCCTGCGAGTAGATTCCAAGTTTCTCAAGGGCATCCTTGCCGGGTATGCCGAGGGCAAATTCAAGCTCGTGTCGGGGGAGCGTTTTGCCGGTCTCTTCTTGGACAATCTGGACAAGCGATGATAGAACGCTTTCTTCTGTATCTGCCAATGTCCCATCAACGTCAAATACGATATGGTCGAATTGTTTCATGGCATTCCTTCCTCTAATCTGTCTGATAGTGTGGGACAGGCGAGGTGGAAGCGCTAGCGTTATTTCTGTCCTGTAGTATCGAAATTCTGCCTCATGGCTCGATATTGAGAAGGGGTGCAGCCCATTTGTTCCTTGAATACCTGCCCAAGGTGGCTCGCCGTTGCAAAGCCGCATTGGTGAGCGATCGTCTGTACCGTTCGCGTGGTGTGCGTCAAGAGCGTGCAGGCGCGGGTGATGCGGTATGCGCGTAGATACGCGGCCGGGGTTGTTCCCGCGCAAGCTTTGATAGTTCGATAACAATCTCTTTCGCTGATGCCGACAGCGGACGCAATTTGGGGAACATCTATGCTGTCTGCATAGTGTGCGCGGATATAGGCAAGAATTTCCTTAAACCGATTTTCACGGCTGGTCATCAAAGAACTATTGTCCAAAGCGAATTGTGGTTCAGCTTTGGCATAGATCTGAACCCAGAGTTCTGACAGGCTATTTCGAAGCGCCATCTCGTTCTGCGGCCGTTGAAGGTCGTGGTTAAAGGAGCTCTTCAGCAAATCGATAAAGGGCATATCGTCGGGGTTGGCAGGCGACCATTTGAGCATATCGACGCCTTGACATTGCAGTAAAGGATCGATGTAGCGCTTTTGAAGGCGTCCCGCAGGATCGCTGAGCATTGACGGCTGAAAGATGTGCAACAGCTGAATTGCCGGCGCCGAATTGGATGATTGCAGGGTGCTGTGCAAAACGCCGCCGTTGATAAAACCGGCGGACCCTTCCTCAAAGCGCATGTGCTCATGAGCCGCACGCGTGCGATAGTCAATTGCTCCCTGCTCCATGTAGAAAAGCTCGACTTCGGAATGCCAATGCCAGGGGACGGAATTGCCCGGATAGCGAGCGAATTCTGCGCGTTCGGCAATATAGGGCCAGTCTTCGGCGGTCTCGGGAAACGCTTCCTCGCGTCCTCCGCGGTGCAATTCTATGTGATCCATGTTTCGCATGGCATCAGTATAAAGCGCGATGGGCTTAGATTGCCCTTGCCTGTTCGGGGAACGCCTTGTCTAGGGATGCTTGGAGCTTTTCGAACGATGCTCGCAAGTTGAGGCTCTGATTGGTTGAGCGTTTGGCTTTTGTGGTGGGGGAGTCGAGGAGACCGTCTCTCTGTGTCGGGGGGAAGGAGAAAAGATTTGCATGTTTTAGGGATGGCTGCTGTGCTGCGTCATTGGAAGAATGCATGCTTATGCGGCCTCCTCGATATCCACCAAAAGGTTGCGCACGGGGTGTGCTGCTAGGTCCCGTGCGTTGGCAGTATTATGCCGCGCCCGTTGCAAAGAAGCGCTAAAGAAAGGCTTAATGAGGTTTGCAATTACGATGAAACCGCAGGTCAGAGCTATCGAGTAACACCTTTGAAAGGTTTTGAGCTTAAGGGCTTTCTAAGGTTTGTGACGCGGATGTGGCTCGTCTGTGCGGGACCTGTGAATGACTCGTTTTAGCGCTGCGGGGTCGCGGCGCGAACTTGCTCGATGACCTTTTCCATCGTGGCGTCGATGCGGTCCTTTTTGAGTTCGCATTCCCAGATGGTTATGGGCGTCCAACCCATCTCGGTGAGTGCTGCCACGGCGGCGCGGTCGCGCTCGACGTTGCGGCGGAACTTTGCTTCCCAAAACTCGACATTGCGTTTGGGCTGGCTGGGATTGCATTTGGGGCAACGGTGCCAAAAGCAGCCGTTGACGAAGATGGCGATCTTGCGCCCGGGGAAAGCGATGTCGGGCTTGCCGGGGACTTTCCATTCCAGGCGATAGCCGGTGAGGCCGGCGGCGCGCAGGCGCTGGCGAACGAGCAGCTCGGGTTTGGTGTTGGCTCGTTTGTTGCCCTTCATGGACTTTTTGATGGCGGCACGGCGGCGCACCAATTCGCGCTCGTCGGCGGAGAGATCCGAGGTGTCGATGCCGTCGAGCAGGCCGGGCTTGGGACGCTTTTTGCTGCGACGTTTGTTTTTGCGCTTGGGTTTTGCGGCGGGCTCGTCGGCCGAGGCGGGGTCGCCGTCGCCGCTGGCGCTGGCCTCAAGCCGGTCTTCCTTCAGCTCAATTAACGCATCGATCAGCCCCTTGTCGGCGGGCATCCACTCTACTGTTGCCAGTGAGGTGCGTGGAATCCAGCGGATGTCGAGCTGGCGGTCGTGTTTCTGCGGCTCGCCGGACTCATTGGTCAGCGAGCAGTAATAGCACTCCATGGAGAGGTGGAATTCGGGGTAGTCGTACTCAACGGTATAGAAATCGCGCAGGTTGGTGACCTTCACCTGCAGCTCTTCCATAAGTTCGCGGCGCACGGCGTCTTCGGGCGTCTCGCCACGCATGAGCTTGCCGCCCGGGAACTCCCAAAGTCCCTGCATGTCGCCGTAGCCGCGCTGCACGGCAAGCAGCTCGTCAGATCCTTCCTTGCGAATGATCCCAGCGGCAACATGAACAGTCTTCAACAGGAGTCCTCTCTCAACATCAACACGTGACAGGGTAGCTACCCGTACCTTACACAACGGTAAGGCAAGCGTAAGCCATATCGATGGTAGCTGACTCGTCTTCTTGCGACTATAGATGCCGTAGACTAATCGCAAGAAAGGACTCGGTATGCAAACCACGCACATGGCGACCCCGGTACTGGAGGTCGCGCATCTCGAAAAGGTATATGGAGCGCTGGGCAACGTGACCCGTGCGCTCAACGACGTCAGCTTTACCGTCAACCGCGGCGAATTCGTCGGCATCATGGGTGCTTCGGGCTCGGGCAAGTCGACGTTGCTCAACTGCGTGTCGACCATCGATAGCGCCACGAGCGGCACCATCCGCATCAACGGGCAGGACGTAACACGCATGAAGCAGGCTAAGCTTTCGCAGTTCCGCCGCGAGGAGCTCGGCTTTATCTTCCAGGATTCCAACCTGCTCGATACGCTCACGGCGCGCGAGAACATCGCCCTGCCGCTCACCATTGCCCGCACAAACTCGGCAGAGATCTCGACCCGCGTGCAGGATGTGGCAGCGCGCCTCTCCATCAGTCAGGTGCTCGACAAGTATCCCTACCAGATGTCCGGCGGTCAGCAGCAGCGCGTTGCCGCGGCTCGCGCGCTCGTCACCGACCCCACCATGATTATGGCCGACGAGCCCACCGGCGCCCTCGATTCCAAGAGCGCCCGCCTGCTGCTCGAGAGCCTGGAGGCCCTCAATCGCCGCCTGCGCGCCACGGTGCTCATGGTCACGCACGACAGCTTTGCCGCTAGCTACACGAGCCGTGTGCTGTTTATTCGCGACGGCAAGATCTTCACCGAGCTGCGCCGCGGCGACACCGACCGCCGAGAGTTCTTCGACCGCATTATGGAGGTCGTTGCCATGATGGGCGGTGAGGGCTCCGATGCTCTGTAAACTCGCTTGGGGCAACGTCCGCCGCGCCGGCCGCGACTACCTCGTCTACCTTTTGACGCTCACCCTGGGCGTCACGGTCTTCTATGCCTTTAACACCATCTCGATGCAGGTCAACATCGCCGGCATCGATGAAGAGGGCTTGGCACAGGTTATGGGCAGCATGCTCGGCGACCTAACGTACTTTTTGGCCGGTGTCATGGCTTTTTTGATGGTGTACGCCAATAACTTCATCATGAAACGCCGCAAAAAGGAGTTTGGCCTGTACCAGGTGCTCGGCATGGGGCGCGGGCGCGTCGCCACGATCATGGCGCTCGAGACCGTGATAGTATCGGTCGTGGCCTTTGTCGCCGGCATTGTGCTGGGTGTGGGACTCTCCCAGCTTATGACGTTCTTTACGGCCTCGCTTTTTAAGACACAGATCGCCAATTTCCACTTCTTTTTCTCGGTGCATGCGTTCAATCTGACCCTTGCCTGCATGCTCGTAATGTTTGTGCTCACGCTACTGCTGAACCTTCGCGCCGTGCGTCGTACCAAACTCATCGAGCTTATGGGTGCCGAGCGTCGCAACGAGAGCATCAAGACACGTAACCCCTGGATCGCGATTGCCATCTTTGCCGTGGGCGTGTTGCTGGTGGGCGTGGCCTATTACCGTCTGCTACGTGATGGGTTCCCGCTAACCGCGACGGACAGCAAGCTGCAAGAGGCCATGAACCAGTTTGGTATTACGACCGCTATGGTTACAGTTGGCACCTTCGCTCTGTTCTGGGGACTCTCGGGCATGCTCATTAAGCTGCTGCAGAGCCTGCGCGGCGTGTATTGGCGCGGCCTCAACATGTTTACCGTGCGCCAACTTGCGGCCAAGGTCAACACGGTGTGCTTTTCGATGGGCGTCATCGCGATGCTCCTGTTTTTGGCCATCACCTCGGTGACGTGCGGTATGTCGATTGCCAATGTGATGAACGAGAATCTGGAGCGCTATAATCCGGCCGACATGTCGCAGACGTATGTCTATTACACGCCCGATACGCTCGACTTCTACAAAGAGTATGTCAATCCGTCTGAGGCCGATCGCATGGTGCTGGCCGATAGTACGGTCGATTTGTACTCCGCATGGCACGGCGATCCATGGCACGGCGATCGTAAGGGCAAGTCGGCGGACAACAACGACGAGACCGGCAAGAAGGTCAATATCGCCGATGTTGCAGGCGAGCATGTGCAGATCGATTCGTATCTGAGTTACCCGCTTGGCGGCTCGGATCCTTCGGTGACCCCAAGTGAGATGTGCAAGACCATGGGCGAAAAGCTTCCCAAGGCGTTCGGGGGTAGCAATGCCGATACGATGGGTCTGTTTGTGACGCCGGCGAGCCAGTACAACAAACTGCGTCAGATGATGGGCGAGGAGCCGGTGCACATCGGTCACGACCAGTATCTGCTCACGTGTGATATGGGCGGCGAGCTGGTCGACCTGTACACCAAGTATATGGCCGGCGGCCATGCCCTTACCTTGGGCGGGCATACGCTCAAGCCCGCAACCGATAAGTCGGACGAAGATGCGGCGGCCATCGCCAACTCGGCGATGGGCAGTAATCCGGGTACCGTCGTCGTTGCCGACGAGCTGTTGTCCCAACTTAATCTGCAGCCGTATTCCAGTAGCCTGCTCGTTAACTACAAACAGGGGATGGATACGACCGAGGCAGACGAGAGTATTAAATACACTGTGCTCGACAATCTGCTCGTTGACGGCAAGGAGCCGGGGTCGTGGGGAACCTTCATCACACGCTCCGAGATGTACACGCAGGCAGCACAAATGAACGGTCTTATTAGCTACCTAGCCATCTACATCGGCTTTGTATTGGTCGTTGCATGTGCGGCGATTCTGTCGATCCAGCAACTCTCTAACGTGGCCGACGGCAGCCGCAGCTATCGTGTGCTGGCGCAGATCGGCTGCGACGACCGCCAGATCCGCCATTCGGTGATGGCGCAGCAAGCGGTATTCTTCCTGTTCCCGCTGGCAGTGGGCCTGGCGCACTCCTTTGTGGCACTTAAGGTGATCATCGAGCTGGTGAGCATTTTCGGAAATATGAGCATCGGCGGCACCGTGGGCCTCACCTGCGCAATCTTCCTGGCAGCATACGGTGGCTACTTCCTGGTGACCTACCTCATGAGCGCCGGCATGGTGCAAGCTGCCATAGCCACCCGCTACAGCGAGTAACAAGCGGGCAAAATCGTCGCAAAATCAGAGGCGTATGACCGCCGCGAAGGGACCAGGGGCCCTTTCGCGGCGGTTTTTGCCAATCTGGTGCGTCTCAGATACAAGTGAGTAGACTTTTTTGAACCTGCCGAGCACATCGCGGCAAGTGCTCAATAAAATCGCAGGTCAGGGCTGTGGCGTTTTGAGGTGTGCTCGGCATCCCGCCAAAAGCCTACTCACTTGGTTTTACTGCTAGAAAACCGCCGCGAGGGAAAGTAGCTCCCTCGCGGCGGTTTTTGGCGTTTGCCCAGATAAAACCTGCCAAAATAAACCTGTCCCTTTTTGGCAGGTTATCGCTTCCAAAAGTGGAGGATGAGCGTCGTGCGGTTTTGCTGTTCGGTTTTGACCAGGATGTTGTGGATGTGGGTCTTGACGGTGCCCACGGCAAGGAATAGCTCGTCAGCGATCTCTTGGTTCGATTTGCCCAGTACGACCAGACGCATAACTTCGGTCTCACGGTTGGAGAGCTTGTAGGCGTTGCGATAGAAGGGCATCTGCTCTTCGATGTGTCGATCAAGATCGCTGACGTTCTTTTCCTCGGGCGCCTCCTGCATGCGGATTGAAAGCACGTGGTAGGAGTAGATGATCAGCAGAATCGCAAAGTAGCAGGCAAAGACGTTTTCGCTAAAGTTGCGCTCGGACAGATATAGTTGCAGCCAAGAGGGCGCCAGACTCATGGGGACAATCAGAATGTTGTAGAAATCCTCGGCAACGATGCAACCGACCAGAATAGCGCCGATAATCAGGTGCTTTCGTTGGTTGTTAACGCGTGCCTTCAGCTCGACTTGCGTGCTCTTGCGTGCCGTCCAAAAGATATATAGCCCCACGAAAACAAGGAATACCTGACGCATCGTGTAGTAGAGCCATTGATGAATGGGGCCGTAGGGGACAGCGACGATAATCAGCAGCTCGCTCAGCAAGAACGTTGCGACGGGAATGACAAACTGCTTTTTTGAATGCTTGTCGAGCAAATCCATGGCAATGAGCCAAATAAAAGCCTGCGAAGCGGTCGCCACAAAGGTCCGCAACACAGGCATGGTAATTGAGTAATAGTCGCTGGCTGGAAAACTCTGGTTTTGCAGCGTGTATTCAAAAAAGAAAATCTCGGTCATCTCGATGGCATAGCAGATAAATACGCCGCTGCCATAGATAAAGAAGCGTCGACGAGACGAGGCATAGGCGGCAAGCGAGAGCACCGCCGTCACAATACAGATCACGAGTATCGCTAGGGTATAGAAGAACATCAGGGTGTTCATCTGTCACCGTCCCATCTCATTTATTCTATGGCCGAGCTCTGTATACCTTGTGGGATATAGACGTCTCAACCCTTCGTTTCATTGCGGATTAGGCGCCGAGATACAGCATAGCCGTATACCGTTCGCGGTTCTAGATGGTAAACCCCCTGTAAACTCTTGACCTGCGGGTTTATATTGGTTTAGAGGGGGTGTAACTCCATGAACGGTCTTTAATCCCGAATAAACTAGGTAAAAATTGCATACGGGTGAATGATGGTCTTGTCAACACGAGGCGTGATGTTCGAGCGCCTCATAGTAATAGTCGGCAAGACCGGCGGAAAGGAAATCGACATGGCACTGCCTAAGGATTTCATCGACACCAACGACTTCACCAAAGAGCAGATCCTGGCTATCGAGGATCTTGGTCTGGCAATGAAGAAGGCCATCAAGGTTGACGGTTATTATCCGCACCTGCTCCGCAACAAGAGCCTTGGCATGATCTTCCAGCAGGTCTCCACCCGCACTCGTCTTTCCTTCGAGACCGCTATGACCGACCTCGGCGGCCATGCTCAGTTCTATGGCCCTGGCACCATCCAGCTCGGCGGTCACGAGTCCCTGGGCGACACCGCTCGCGTTATGGGCTCGCTGCTCGACATCATGATGGCTCGCGTTGACCGTCACAAGGACGTCGTCGGCCTCGCCGAGGGCTCCGCTGTGCCCGTCATCAACGGCATGTCCGAGTTCAACCATCCCACGCAGGAGATGGGCGACCTCATGACCATGCTCGAGAACCTCCCCGAGGGCAAGAAGATCGAGGACTGCACCCTGGCCTTCATCGGCGACGCCACCCAGGTCTGCGTCTCCCTCATGTTCATCGCCTCCAAGGTCGGCATGAAGTTTGTCCAGTTTGGACCTAAGGGCCACCAGATCCCCGACGGCGGCCTGCACGTTGGCACCGTCGAGGAGCGCGCCGAGTTCGGCAAGCAGATGATGGCCATCGCCGAGGAGAACTGCAAGGTCTCCGGCGGCTCTGTCGTCATCTCCGACGACATCGAGTGCATCAAGGGCGCCGACTTCATCTACACCGACGTGTGGTATGGCCTGTACGACGAGGAGGTCTCGGGCGAGAACTACATGGACGTGTTCTATCCCAAGTATCAGGTCACCATGGACATGATGAACTTTGCCGGCCCCAACTCCAAGTTCATGCACTGCCTGCCGGCCACCCGCAACGAGGAGGTCGTCGACGAAGTCATGGACGATCCCGAGCGCTCCCTGTGCTGGGTCGAGGCCGAGAACCGCAAGCACTCCATCCGTGCTCTCCTTGCCGCCCTGGGCAAGCGCACCCCGCTCAACGACGAGGGTGTCGAGTACTCCGCCAAGGCTGAGCTCCACGCCGCTCTCGAGGCTCTCGAGCAGCTCTAAGCCTCAAGGCTTCTAAAAGCACGTTTGCGGGCGGCGGATGCTCGTCTCCTGTCGCCCGCTCACCGAGGCCCAAGCAATTGCCTTAATACCTTAGGGCCTCGGATCTGTCCAAGACTGAGCGAAGGAGCTCATCATGAGCGACGGAAAGAAAAAGCTTTCCTTCTTGACGGTCATTTCGACCATCATCTGCGTCGTCTTCGTTTGCGAGGCCGCCGCTCCTGCTGCTGCCATTGGCAACCAGCAGTTCTTCTGGTGGATCTTCCTGATCCTGACCTTCCTGCTTCCCTACGGCATGGTTGTCGCCGAGCTCGGTACCACCTATGACGGCGAGGGCGGCATTTACGACTGGGTACGCGATGGCCTGGGCGACAAATGGGGCGCCCGCATCTCGTACTACTACTGGGTCAACTACCCGCTGTGGATCGCCTCGCTGGCTACCATGTTCCCCGACATTTTGGGCATGGTCTTTGGCGTCGAGTTCAACTTGATCGCCAAGATGGGTATCGATCTTGCCTTTGTGTGGATCGTCTACCTCATGGGCCGCTCCAAGGCGGCCGACTCCGAGTGGGTCCTTAACGGTGGCGCCATCATCAAGGTCGCCGTTGCCGTTATCGTTGGCGCTTTGGGCATTTGGTATGCCATGGAG
This sequence comes from uncultured Collinsella sp., assembly GCA_905205145.1. Lineage (GTDB taxonomy): Bacteria > Actinomycetota > Coriobacteriia > Coriobacteriales > Coriobacteriaceae > Collinsella. The sequence continues at coordinate 14,892 of CAJLCM010000019.1, read as the reverse complement.
AACGGTTTTGCGAACGACATGTCCGCTGCCACCTTCCTGCCCGAGCTCACCAACACCAACGCTCTCGGCTACCTGTCGATCATCATCTTTAACTTCATGGGCTTCGAGGTCATCTGCACCATGACCGACGACATGGCCGATCCCGCTCGCGATATCCCCAAGGCTATCATCGTCGGTGGCCTGTCCATCGCCGTGATCTACCTGTTCGCTGGCTTTGGCATCGGCGCCGCCGTGCCGGCCGACTCCATCGATCCCGACTACGGCATGATCGTCGCAGTCCAGACCATGGTGGGCGACTCCATGATCTTTAAGGTCATCTGCATCGCCTTCCTGATCACCCTGTTCGCCAATATGGCCGCTTGGTCCTTCGGCGTTAACTCCGTTGCTCGCTACGCTGCCGAGCACGGCAACATGCCCAAGGTCTTCGCCTCGATGATCTCGGATGACGACATGCCCAACGGCGCCAACCTGGTCAACGCTGTCGTTGCCTCCCTGGTGCTGTGCCTGCAGCTCGTTCCCATCGACGCCATCTCCAACGGTGTCTTCTGGATGCTCTTTGGCACCTCTGTCGTCTTCCTGCTGTTGACCTACATCCCGATGTTCCCGGCGTTCCTCAACCTTCGTAAGAACGACCCCAACCGTGAGCGCATCTTCACGTTCCCGTTTAAGGGCGCCATGATGAAGGTCATGCTGGCCATCCCCTGCATCGAGCTGGTTCTTGCCATCGTTGCCACGCTGATCCCGTTCTCCGCTGCTGAAATTGGCGACAAGGTCCCGATGATCGTTATCTTCATCGTGCTCGTGCTCATCGGCGAGGTCGTCCGCGTCGTCAGCGCTAAGGGCCGCGAGACCGAGTACAAGGGTCTGACCCCTGAGTTCGCAGCCCAGCGTCTCGCTGAGGAGGCCGCCGAGGCCGAGGAGAACTAGAGCACCCGGTTCTGGGGCTCCAACCCTCCTCGTGTACCAACGCGCGCTTCGTCGGGCTTGTCGCTCCCGACTCCGGGCACTCTAGCCTCTTCGGAGGCGTGTCCAAGCGACAGGTTTGCTAACCATTCCCCCGGGGTGGGTGTGAGCGATAGCTCCGGTAACCACCGCCCACCCCAATCTCTCTTCCGTATCCTTCGTGCGTTTTGTCTCCGCGCACTTGGTTACGTCGTCGCTTGCCGGTGCGATTCCGTGAAAACCGGCACCGGGCGCCCCGACCTTTGCCGGGGAACGGGCGCCTACCATCTCTTGGTTTTAGGCTGCGGGTAACCCGCCCGCAGCAAGCGATCGTTCGATTTGGAGGAAATCTTATGCGTACGATCACCGAGTCCGAGTCCACCCCCAAGGCCGACGGCTTCTTCATGCCCGCCGAGTTCGCCCCGCAGGATCGCGTGTGGATGGGCTGGCCCCACCGCACCGACACCTGGGCCCACGGCGCCAAGCCGGCCCAGAAGCAGTATGCCGCCATCGCCCGCGCCATCTCCGAGTTCACCCCGGTCTATATGTGCGCCAACCAGGTCGACTACGCCAACTGCAAGGCCGTCTTCGAGAACGACGAGAACGTCACCGTCATCGAGATGACCACCGACGACGCCTGGTTCCGCGACACTGCCGCCACCTACGTCATCAACGGCAAGGGCGAGAAGCGCGCCAACCACTGGCACTTCAACGCCTACGGCGGCCTCGTCGACGGCCTGTACTTCCCGTGGGACAAGGACGAGCAGATCGCCCTCAAGATGGCTGAGCTCTCCGGCTGCCGCCGCTATCGTCCCGACGACATGATCCTCGAGGGCGGCTCCATCACCGTCGACGGCGAGGGCACCCTTGTCGTGACCGACCAGTGCCTGCTTTCCCCGGGCCGCACCTGCTCTGCGGTTCTGGAGGAGGAAGAGGATCCCGAGTCCATCTGGCCCAAGTACCGCAAGAAGTTTGAGCCCTGGAGCGAGGAGCTTCGCGCCTACATGGACGAGCACCTCAAGGATTACCTGGGTGTCGAGAAGGTCATCTGGGTCAAGGAGGGCATCGACCCCGAGGAGACCAACGGCCACATCGACGACGTCGCCACGTTCATCGCGCCGGGTGTCATGGCCTGCATTTGGACCGACGATCCCGAGTATCCGTTCTACGAGCAGTGCCACGCTGCCTACGAGACCCTCTCCAACGCCGTCGACGCCAAGGGCCGCAAGATGAAGGTCTACAAGCTCTGCATGCCCGTGAACCCGCTGTTCATGGACCAGGCTTCCTGCGACACCATCGACGCCGACGAGAACGCCGAGCCGCGCGTCCCCGACGAGCCGCTGATCGCCTCCTACATGAACTACCTCGTGACCAACCACGGCGTTATCGTCCCGCAGTACGGCGACGAGAACGACCAGCTGGCCGTCGACACGCTCCAGAAGATCTACGACGAGGTCTGGGGCGAGGGCGTCTACAAGTGCGTCGGCGTTCAGTCCGAGCAGGTCGTCTTCGGTGGCGGCAACATCCACTGCATTACTCAGCAGGAGCCGTCCGCGTAATTGTCTGTCTTCCCGAGGCACGGCACCTTGCCCTTCAATCGTCGGGCATGACCCTTAAGGTCTATGCCCTCCTCTTTCAGGGCAATCTGCCGCACCTCAGAAACCCAGCCGATCAATCAGACAGTCGGTGAATCGCACCGTGACCATCTCGGGGCATTGATGGTCGGTTTATTCGATGTCTTGGTCGGCTGGGTTTTTCTTTGGGCACTCCGTTGCCTCCACTTCGGAGTGCCCGCCTCTTTGATTGAGTACGCGTCTGATCTGGGATTTATTGCGGGTTAGGCCAATTGTTCGCTTGAATATCCCAGGTCAGACGCGTCTTCAATTGCCAAAAGATTCCGGTCGCAATCGCGGCCGTTTTGATCGGAGTATCTATGTACCAGCGTATCGTTATCTACACGCGCCTGTTCCGCGAGCGTTGGTCCAACAATTGCATCCTCTCTTCTCTTTGGGATGGCACCTGCACCGGTGACGCGGCCTGCAACCCTACCTTGGGCTGCGCCTTCGGTACAGATGCCATCCTTTTTGCTGTAGGGGAAGCGTGCCATGGCAGGTAAAAAGTTCTCCCTGTTCGAGGTCATCCTCTCGGTTATCTGCGTTGTCTTTACCATCGAGGCGGCTGCTCCGGCATCTGCCATGGGTAACGTGCAGTTCTTCTGGTGGATCTTCCTTATCATTACGTTTTTGCTTCCCTATGGCCTGGTGGTGGCCGAGCTCGGTACGGCGTTCGATTCCGAGGGCGGCCTGTACGACTGGGTTCGCCTGGGCTTGGGAGACCGTTGGTGTGCACGCTGCTCCTGGTGCTATTGGGTCAACTTTCCACTGTGGGTGGCAAGTATCGCCTGCATGTTCCCCAGTGTCATCAATGCGGTATGGGGCATCGAATTTTCGCTTGGGGTCCGAATTGCCATCGAGCTTGCCTTTGTGTGGGGCGTCACGGTCATGGCAATGCAGCCGGTGGCCGAGGCCGATTGGGTCATGGATGGCGGCGCCGTCATCAAGGTGCTCATTACCGCCGTGGTGGGAATCATCGGCATCTGGTTTGCCTGCAACAACGGCTTTGCCAACGATATGTCGTTTAAGACATTTGTCCCCGATCTGGGAGACACTAACTCACTGACGTATCTTTCAATCATCCTATTCAACTTTATGGGCTTTGAGGTGGTCGCGACCTTTGCCAGCACGATGAAGAACCCATCGCGCGATATCCCCAAGGCGGTTATCGCCGGTGGCGTTGCCATCGCGGCGATCTACATTATCTGTGGCATCGGTATTGGAGCCGCGGTTCCCACCGAGCAGCTTTCACTCGATTCGGGCATTGTGGACGCGGTTGCCGCCATGGTGGGGCGCGCTCACCCGCTGACGATGGTCGTGGGCGTGGCCTTTCTGGTAACGCTGTTTGCCAACATGATCTGTTGGAGCTTTGGCGTCAACAACGTGGCGAGCTATGCCGCGCGCCATGGCAACATGCCGCGTCCCTTTGCGCTGGTGTCCAAGAAGACCGGCATGCCCAACGGCTCGGCACTCATTAACGGTTGTTTTGCCAGCTTGGTGCTGCTACTTCAGATTCCGCTGGGTGAAGGTTCCGACGTCTTTTGGGTCTTCTTCTCGATGAACGTCGTCTTTCTGCTCATGAGCTATATCCCGATGTTCCCGGCGTTTTGGCGCCTGCGTAAATACGACGACCGCCCGCGTGTGTTTCGCGCGCCCTTCGAGGGCAAGGTGCTTGCGGTAGCGCTTGCGGTGCCGGTGGTAGAACTCGTGCTTTCGATTGTTGCGACAATCGTGCCGCTTAACAGCTCGCCCGCCGAGATGTCAAAGTTGCCGATCCTCATGGGTGTGGTGATCGGCGTGTTGCTGGGCGAGGTTTCGCGCCTCATATCGCGCCGCGGCCGCAGCATCGACAATCCCGGCGTTGGCGCAAGGGGGACAGGTCGCTTTGCACCAAAACAGTAGCGCCGCGAGTTGTGCGGTGCTAGATGCATCTTGGATTACTGCTCACGCTGCTCGGGATCAGATGCGAGCTTGGGTGCAAAGTAGGGGACGTGGCCCAGGTAGGGGCAGCTGTCCGAACGCGCCTCAACGGCGCAGGGGACATTGTCGTAGGTCATGGAAGAACCGAGTCGGGTGATGGCCTTGGCGGCGGGCGCGACGAGCATCTTGAGCGGAGCGATCGGTGTCATGGCATCTCCTTTCATCGGTGAGACACAGCTTGTTTATCTAAACGATACAGTACGTTTAATCGGTGAGTCTAATCTTGCGGCAAAGAATCTGTCAACATCCTCACAGCATCTAGACAGGGGAGGCGGGCATGAGTTTCGCGTTCTATATCTACACCACGATTATCATGGGTGTGGCTCTGGTGACCAGTGCCGTGGCATTGGTGGTTTGGCTCATGACGCGCCGTCGCGACAGCCTCGTGGCCGCGGCGGGTTTTTTGCTCAATATGCTCGATATGTCGGTCATCTTTTTTGACGAGTACAATCGGCTCAAATACGACTACGCCGTTACCTTTAGCGAGCCGCTGCAGCACCCCTTGCTGCGCTGCGTGCTTGGTATTGCCATCTATGCCTGCGTGGTGCTATGGATGTTTGCGCGCTTGCGCAAAAGACCGACGTCGCGCATGCTCGGACTCGCTATCGTGCCGTTTTCAATCTTGCAATTGCTGCTGGTGCCTCGCAGCGGCGCTGCCGGAGAGGTGCAGCAGTATCTCTTTTGGCTCACGCGTGACCTGGGTAATGTAGGATGTCTTGCCTATGCCGCCTGGCATTACCGGTACAGAGCAACGCGTGTTGAGAAACTCGACCTCGACCGCTCAAAGCTCTTTTGGAAGGTGGCCTTCGTTCTTGTGTTTTGCGTGATCGCCGAGGACACCTACATGATCTTGTTCTGCCGCCCCGACTCCCAAAACCCCGTCATCGGCCTCTTTTTGTGGTATCTGTCCGAGCGCAATATCTCCGAAAACGTGCTGCTCGTGGTATGCGCGGCTCAGCTTTTTTGCCAGTTTAGCCATATCCTGCGTGTGTATGCCCGTCATCCGCGTGCCGATGAGGACGTGGCAGCCGAGAGCGCAAGCTCTGAGGACGATCTCGCATCGCGTGTGGTGATTTATGCCGACGCCCATAAGCTGTCACGGCGCGAGCAGGAGGTGCTCACGCTGGTGCTGAAGGGCAACGACGCCCAAAACATCGCCAGCGAGTTGGTCATCAGCCCTGGCACGGTCAAGGCACACTTGCATCGCATCTACGTTAAAAGCGGCGTCTCCAACCGAGATGACCTTATAGATACCTTTTGGCGTTCCTAGCCTCATTCTTCCTCGCATGCGGGTCTTGCTGTGTGGGCGGCCACACCGTTGGGCGTAATGAAGCGGTAATAATCTCAGACAATAAACCTGCAGGTAAAGCGTGTAAACCTGCTTAAACTGACCGTTTGCGGTCCCTGGCCTTGGCACGGGTTTGCCCCTGTGTATCAATGGGTGTAGCGCGAAGCCGCGGACGTGGGACAGACGTCCGAGCACGGCTTGTAGGCACGCGCCGATGCGGGAGCGCTACGCTCCCAACCGAGTGCCCACGCGGGCGGTGCGTCCGCGTTACAACCAAAGATGCCTGAGGAGGCTCGCATGGACAAGGCTGATGTAGTTATCAAGAGCGACGCCGTCTTTACCGGCGATGGGCTCGAGCCGTTTAAGGGCGGCGTTGCCGTGCGGGGCGATAAAATCGTTGCCTGCGGTGACGATGCTCACCTGGCACCGTTTATCGGTCCCGATACCGAGGTGCGCGACTTTGGCGACCAGCTCGTCATGCCCGGCCTGATCGACTCGCACACGCATTTTGCCCAGGGCGCGTTTATGACCGACCCCGATTTTGCCGTCAACCTCATCGACTGCACCAGTTTTGAGATGGCGATGGAACGTGTCGTGGCGTTTGCGGCCGACCATCCCGATAACGAGTGGATTCTGGGCTGCCAGATTATCCAGTTCCAGTGGGATGTCCCCGAGATGCCCACGGCCGCGATGATCGATGAGTACATCTCCGACCGCCCGGTATTTCTGCAGCAGGTTGACTTGCATACCTTTAGTGCCAATACCTGCGCCATCAACAAGGTGGGAGTAACTTCGCAGACGCCCGATCCCGCAGGCGGCAAGATCCTTAAGGATGCCGACGGCAATCTGACGGGCGTGTTTTCCAACAACGCCGGCGCCTTCTTTATGGACGAGGTCTACGACCCAGCGCCCGAGGTTGTTGACGCGTCGTTTGCAAAAACCGCCCGGCGCGCCAATGCCCTGGGAATCACTACGGTCGGCATGGTCAATCCTACGTTTGTGAGCATGGAAAACCCGTATGCGGTGTTGGCAGGTCTTAATGCCAAGGGCGACTTGCCGCTGCGCGTGTTCCTGTACACCGACCTGTTCGAAAACGAGTCCTTGACGCTCGAGCAGATCAAGGAGAAATACGCCTTCCCGGGTACGCAGGTGGAGTGGCACGGCTTTAAGCAGTTCCTTGATGGTGTGTGCTCCGACCATACCGCCTGGATGCTTGAACCCTATAGCAACGCACCCGACACCTGTGGTGAGCCCGCGGAGGAGCCGGAGCGCATCCGTGCTGCCATCCTGAGGGCGCAGGAATGGGGCGTTGACACGCGCATCCATGCAATCGGCGATCGCTCGGTGCGTTTTGTGCTCGATTGCTTTGAGGAGGGCGAGCGCTTGCATGGCAAGCGGGATTGTCGCCACTCCATGGAGCACAACGAGACGGTTCAACCCGAGGATATGCCGCGTTATGCCGAGCTCGGCGTCTGCCCCGGCATGCAGCCGTGGCACATGCTGCTCGATATGGCTGACCTTGCCAAGGACGAAGCCGTGGGTCCCGAGCGTGCCGCGCTTTCGTGGCCCCTGCATAGCCTGCTTGCCAGCGGAGCCGTGGTGCACCTGGGCAGTGACTTCCCCGTTGTGGGCTTGGAGCCCATGGAGGAGGTGTACGGCGCGGTCTTCCGCATGCTCGAGGACGGTTCCAACCCTGAGGGCTGGTTCCCCCAGGAGCGCATTACCATGGCCGAGGCTCTGCGCGCCTACACCTATGGCAGCGCCTACGCCATGCATGCCGAGGACCGCATCGGCACGCTCGCGTGCGGCAAACAGGCAGATATCTGCGTGCTCGACCGCAATCTCTTTGATTGCGAGCCGGCCGAGGTGCTCGAGGCTACCGCAGCCCTCACGATGATCGCCGGCAAGGTGGTCTTTGAGGCATAGCGCCATCGTTTGATTGGGCGGCTTGGTGCCAGTTGTCAGCTGCCTGACATCCATTCAGCACTACTCTCTCAAGGAAAGGGGAGAACAATGGCAGAAGAAGTAACCGCTGCCGTGGAGGAGGAGCGCGAGCTCGCCTCCCAACCGATTCCCGGTCTGGTGCGTAAGTACACCATCGTCACCGGCCAGGGCATGCTCGCCCAGATCATCATGGTGGTCCTTGAGGGCCTCGTGATGGGTTGGGGCCTAGGTGCCCACGGCCTGGCATGTGTCTCGATCATTATGTCGGTCGAGTACATCAATCTGGCCTTTGGCAACCTGTTTGGCACCGGCGTGCCCGCCGTGGTGGGCAACCTTTTGGGTGCCGGCGACATCAAGGGCGCAAGCAAGGCTTTTAGCCAGGGCTTTTGGCTCACCACGATCGTGAGTGTGCTGCTTGCTGTGGTGATGGCAGTGTTTACCGAGCCCATCTGCACATTCTTTGGCGCCACGCCCGACATCATGGCCGATACCGTTGCCGGCGTGCGCACCTTCGCCGTGCTGCTGCCGCTCACGGTCATTGGCCAGATGATCACCGCTGTGATGCGTGTGGACGAGAAGGTTCAGATCCAGGCCAACCTCATGACCGTTTCGGCCATCGTCGCCATCTGTTGGCTCGCGCTTTCCACGTTTGTGCTCAAGTTTGGCGTTATGGGCGCCGGCGTGTACTACGGGCTTTCCATCGGTATCTGGGCCATCGGTATCTTCTGGTTCATCGGGGGCAAAAAGTCCCAGCTCCAGATTAGCCTGGCCGACCTTAAGCTCGACCTCGCCATCTGCGGCCAGATCTTCAAGATCGGCTTCCCGTTCTTCCTGGTCCAGGGTGCGACCTTTATCTTTAATACCGTTGCCAACTCGCTTTTGGGTTCGCTCGGCGGCGACATGGGCTCGCTCTACATCGCAGCCTTTGGCGTGATCAACGGCTACATCCTCTACATTACCATGATGGTTGCCCAGTGCTTCTCCTACGGTCTGCAGCCCATCGCTGCCTTCAACGCCGGCGCAAAGGCTTGGGCACGCCTTAAGGAGACGCTCTCCTGCACGCTTAAGTACCAGGTTGTGACGCTGGCGCTGGTCACCGTCGCGCTCTGGCTTGCCGCCACCCCGGTGTGCGCCTTCTTTGCCGGCAGCGATCCTGCGCTCGTTGAGGTTGCCGCCAACGCCACGCGTACTGTCATCCTGGCTGTTGCCCTGGGCTATCTTGCCATGACCATGTCGATGTATTTCCAGGCGGTCGAGAAGGTGGGTGTCGCCACGTTTACGGGCCTGCTTCGCTATGTGATCTGCTCGGTGCCGCTTATGTACCTCCTCGGCAACATGATGGGTGTCGAGGGCGTGTGGATCGCCCTGGTGGTGGCCGATGCCATTACTGGCATCATCTCCATTGCGCTCGCCGCGCACGAGTCCAAGCGCCTTGCCACGCTCTAGGCTCGGACATGGCTGGCGTACGATAGTCGAACAAGTTAACTCGCCTGCAAGCCACCACAATGGGGACAGCCCCCATTGTGGTGGCTTTTGTTATTTAGGGTCTGAGATTTCGGCTCTATAAATAATGCTTTTGAACTGGGTTACTATAAGATTATGGTAAACTCTACTATAAGATTATGGAGAATGAAACTATTCGATTATGGTAACAGCGTAATAAGGGGCGTTGATATGGCTGAGTTCATTAACAGGGATTTGCATGAGTTGCTCATTCGCATGGCAGGCTGGTTTCCTGTTGTGTCGTTGACAGGGCCTAGGCAGAGTGGTAAGTCTACGCTGGTTCGGCATGCCTTTCCCGACTATTCCTACGTCACGCTTGAGGACCCTCAAACGAGGCGCGCGGCCTTGGAGGATCCGGTGAGTTTTATCCGCAACCGAAAGGGCGGACTCATCATCGATGAGGCGCAATACGCCCCGGATTTGTTTTCAATGATCCAGGTTGTTTCGGATGAGCGGGGAGACGCCGGTCAATACATCCTTACAGGCTCGCAAAACTTTTTGATGATGAAAAGCATCGGGCAGTCTCTTGCCGGGCGAGTCGGGATCTTAAAATTGCTGCCATTATCGTTTCGAGAAGCGGAGAGGGGCCAGCAGGGGCAGCTGGAAGTGGATTTGTTCGCGCTCGAAGGGGGATACCCTCGCCTGCGTTCCGCCGGAATGCCGTCCTCGGTTTATTTTCCCAGCTATATCGATACCTATGTTGAGCGCGATGTTGTGGGCTTGCTTGATGTGCGCAATAAGGCGGAGTTTCATAAGTTTCTGTCCATAATTGCTCAGAGCGTCGGTGCCCTCATCAATATATCCTCGCTTTCTCGAGATACGGGCGTGAGCGTATCGACCATTAAAAGCTGGTTGTCCATTCTGGAGCAGAGCTACCTGACGTTTTCGCTGCAGCCCTATTATGCAAATGCCAAGAAGCGTCTAACTAAAACGCCCAAGCTCTATTTTTACGACACGGGGCTGCTCTGCTACTTGCTCAAAATTGGATCACTGGAGCAACTATTGGAGAGCCCTTATCTGGGGGCCGTTTTCGAAAACCTCATCGTTTCCGAAACGGCGAAGAGCCATCTCAACGTGGGCGAGAATCCCGAGCTGTATTTCTATAGGGACGACAGCAAGCGTGAAATCGATTTGCTCGACTGTACAAACTCAGGGAGTCCCAAGGCTATCGAAATAAAATCATCCAGAACGTATCACGATAAGTACGCCCGCCATCTACAGACTGTATGCGATGAGATCGACATTGCAAAAGATGCGCGCTATGTTGTGGCCCGCGTGGACTCAACGTATGAGTCGAAAGACTGTAGTGTGGTTTCGGCGCGTGATTGGCTTTTACGATAACAAGCTCGGCGTATTAACGGCTGCCGCGAAGGGAACCGGCCCCCTTTTTGCGGCGGTTTTTGCCTATCTGGTGCGTCTTAGATGCAAGTGAGTAGACTTATTTGGATATGCCGAGCACATCGCAACAAATACTCAATAAAACCGCAGGTCAGAGCTGTGGCGTTTTGGGGCGTGCTTGACCTCCTGCAAAAAGCCTACTCACTTGGTTTTTCTGCTAGAAGACCGCCGCGAGGGAAGGCAGCTCCCTCGCGGCGGCTGACATTTGCCCAGATAAAACCTGCCAAAATAAACCTGTCTACTCTTTGAGCCAGAGCCGACACTAATTCAAATGGCGAAATCAAAGGGCGTTCTCTGCATGGAGGGCGCCCTTTTTTATCGCGGGATGTTTTGCGTGGCAGTCATGAGGCCCAGGCGGTTGCTGACGCCGAGCTTGCGATAGATGGCGTTGACATGCTTCTTGACGGTTGACTCGCTTATGAATAGCTCGTTTGCCATCTGTTTGTTCGTTTTGCCGTCGAGCATGAGCCGCATGACTTCGGCTTCGCGCGGTTGGATATTGTGTTCTGTAATGAAAGCATTTAGCTGGTTTGTGTCTTCTGTCTGGGTGAGTTTAATGCCCCGAGGATAGAGGTTGGCGAGCGCGAGGCTCGCGTGCCGAGCGACTTCGAGCAGGATTGCGAGCTCGGTGTCGGTGAAGTCTCCGGCCGTGCGTTCACGAAACAGGGTGATGCTTCCTAGCGGGCTGTCGTTGTGCGCGAGCGTGGCCGTACAGCCAAAGTAGACGCCCTGCGGTTCCATCCATTTGCGATAGATGGGCGTGGCATCGCGTCGCTCGACGTCGACGAGGTCGAGGTCGCGGTAGACGCCGACCTTATGTAAGTCAAAGCTCCATGTTGTATAGTCCATCGCGGCGTAGCGGTTGTAGTAGTCGCTCAGTGCGCGGTCGTCCATTCCGCTGCTTGCGGGGTGGACGTAGCGTGGGGCATCACTGCCCGCTGCCTCGATCAGGTCGAACATGGCGATCCGATGGGGCACGAGCCCTGTCGTTCCCTCGAGGGTCTCCTTTTGCAGCTTATCGACACCGTGTGATGCGTGGATTGCAAGCGCGAGCTCGTTGAGAGCAGTCCAGGTCGTACTGTCCAACTCAATAGTCTGCTGATTATTGCATGGGGGCATAGGGCATCCTTTCCATTGTGGAACCCAGTATGTCATGTTCTCGGCCTGAATAGAACTTTAGGTCAGCGAATGGTATACCGTCGGTCGCTGAAAGGGGCTCGAGGGACCATTGAGAACATCTCGGTGCGGCCGCATCATGGTCTCGTCAAGCAAAAGCACCGAGATTTAGGAGCTTGAAATGAAGACCATTTACGAGAGCGAGTCTACGCCAAAGAAGGACGGATTCTACATGCCCGGCGAGTACGAAGAGCAGGAGCGCACCTGGATTTTGTGGCCGCATCGCTCGGATGTGTGGCGCTGTGGTGCCAAGCCGGCGCAAAAGGTCTTTACCGAGATTATTAAGACCGTTGCACGTTTTCAGCCCATCACTGTGGGCGTCAACACTGAAGACTTCCCCGCGGTGTGTGAGATCTTCGACGGCGTTGAGAACGTGCGCGTTATCCACATGGAGTACAACGACAGCTGGATTCGCGACCCCGGCCCGGCGTTTCTTGTCAACGACAAGGGGGACGTGGCACTCTCGCACTTCCACTTTAATGCTTACGGCGGTTTCATTGACGGCCTGTATTTCCCGTGGGACAAGGACGCTTCCATTGGCCTGCAGGTGGCACAGCTCGAGCAGGTTAACCGCTATCGTCCCGAGGATTATATCCTCGAGGGTGGCTCGTTTAACTGCGACGGCCAGGGCACCGTGGTGACCACCGAGATGTGCCTGCTCAATGAGGACCGCAACCCCCAGTACACCAAGGAGCAGATCGAGGAGAAGCTTGCCGAGTACCTGGGCATCGAGAAGGTCATTTGGATCAAGGATGGCATCGACCCGTTTGAGACCAACGGGCACGTGGACGACGTCGCATGCTTTAGTGCGCCCGGCGAGGTCTGCTGCATGTGGACCGATGATCCCAACCATAAGTTCTACAAGGAGTGCCAAGAGGCGTATAAGACGCTTTCCGAGACGACGGATGCCCGTGGCCGCAAGCTCAAGATCCACAAGGTGATTATGCCTGCGACCTCGGTATATATGACCGAGGAGGAGGCCAGCACGATTGACCCCGTCGAGGGCGTGCTGCCGCGTACCCCCGAGGATGCTTTCGAGCCGAGCTACCTCAACTTCCTGCCCATCAACGGCGCAGTGCTTGTACCGCAGTTCGGCGATCCCAATGACGCCCAGGCGCTCAAGGATATCCAGGCTGCTTATCCGGACCGTGAAGTCATCGGTATCATGACTCGCGAGGTTATCTACGGCGGCGGCAACATCCACTGCATCACCCAGCAGCAGCCCAAGGCGCGCTGTAAATAGCAGTTCCATGGTGAACAGTGCTTGATTGTCCGCACGCGAAAGTCCGCCGACTTCAATGGTCGGCGGACTTTTTGTGTGGTGGTTTCAGCTGAACGGCGGGCCGTGCGGCTTGGGTGTGCGGGCACACAATCTGGGGAAACCAAACAGATTGGGGCCTTATATGATCGACTCGAAGGGAAACGTGCGACCCGAGGGCATGTTTAACAGGGCGTACCTGGCCCCCGAAGCCCAGCGCGCATACGATACGCTGCTCGAGTGCGTGCTCAACGGGCAGAAGGGTTGCGAGGCTTCGGCGCATGCGGGCATGGATACCATCAAGGCGCTCGTATAGCTTTACGCTTTCGGATGTGACACATAGGACTGCGTGCGCCGCTCCCGGCTATATTGCCCCCGAGGTGCTTCAACTCATGGAGATAGCCGGCATCAGCGATTTCGAGAGCTTGGCAGCGTCCACGAATGCCCCCGTGTTTACGCCACAGACGGATGACTTTGGACTCGCGGTCCATATCTTTAAGATGCTTAACCGCGGAATACACCCATACGCTTCTGGTGAGCTGGACTTGGACATATTTGACCTGGACGACGATGACATTCCGCCTGCACCATTGATAAACAGCTGCGTGTGTAATGGGCACAGCCCGTTTGTGGGGACGTTGGTCGGATACGTTGTCCCAAAGTACGCTCTTGAGCTCGATGATTTTAGCGGCACTATGGGCGAGGCACTCCGTCGATCGCTGTATGGCAGGGCGGAGGAGCGTCTTGACGCACGCACATGGGCGCGCCTGCTCGACCGCTATCTATCCGAGACAGTTGTGTGCAAGCGTGGCCATCTCCACCACTCGTTACAGCACGAATGCCCTTGCTGCCGAGGAGAGCGCGCCTTGTTGACTCGTCTTGGTTGATGGTTTGGGCCGTCTTGTAGAAAGCCCGTGAGGCGACATGCAAGTTAATCCTGCGTGTCGCCTCCGTACATATAGACGATAAATCCGTCGCCGGTGTCCTGGCTGTGATCCTCCAAGATGCGCTTCATGTTGAGGTGCTCGTAGAACTGCCAGTCGGAGTTGCAGTCGCTCATCAGGAAGAATTTGGTGCACCCGGCTTTGGCGAGTTCGGCGCGCGCAAGGTCGATGAGCGCACGGCCGAGCCCCTTGCCCTGCCATTCGGGCACGATGATGATCAGGTTGAGCTGGCCTTGGGCATATTCGTTGCCCGTGGCGGCAAAGCGGTCGGCTGTTGCCTTCTCGCGGCTATCGCCAAAGAGCGAGCCTTCGAGCTTGGCATCGGCGGTCTTTGCCATCTCGGTTGCCTGGACGAACATCTCGTTGTAGCAGGGCTCCCACGTGGGATTGGTGCGTGGTTTGCCGTCTTCGAAGATACCGATGCAGCAAGCGGCGATGATGCGGCCTTCAGCTTCGGCAACGAGCGCGATGGGGGAGCGCTGCAGCTGCATGGCGATGTTAAAGCGCGCACAGAAATCGGCGGCTTCGACGTCGCCTCGGTTGCGCAGCGTGTTGCACCACAGCTGGTTGTAGATGGCGGCGATGCCGGCCAGGTCATCGAGCGTGGCGGCACGCAGAGTTACGTTGTCAAGGCTCATGGGGGCTCCTTCCAAGTTGGGTCAGGCCACCCCTGAGTGTGACATGGACGCAGGACGGCCGCATCGACCATTCGGCAGGCGAGCCTCGAATCCTCGGGGACGGAGGGTCCTAAGAAGGAATGAGGGCGGATTTTCGGACACTTGCTCGATGAGAGGGTCGCGCGCGCAGACGTGGTGTAAGAGTGTCCTGAGGTCCGTCGCTGCAAGT
>CAJLCM010000018.1:0-33065 GCA_905205145.1 uncultured Collinsella sp. | reverse complement strand
AGCCGTACCGTTCGCTGCAGACTGCTCATCAAGGTTAAACGTGATGTTGCCTCCATCAACATTACTTGCAGTTCCAGCCGGGATGCAAACGTCATGATTGAATACCCCGCTAGCGAAAGGATCAACCGAACCCTTGCGGTAGACCGTAAAGGTGAACTCCCCATCTTTGAGGTCGCGGCCGTCCAACTCCTTGGTCGCCTTCAGCTTAAGGCTCGGATAGACGTACGTGTCTGCTGGCTGACCCAAGTACAAGTCGCCATTCGACATGATGCCGCCACCATGGTCCCAAGAATAGTTGCCCGTGATGAAAGTTGTCGCTTTTTTCCGTGCTGGTTCAGTCGTCGTTTCATCCGTGGCACTAACACCCGAAGTCAGACCAATGCTATTTTTTACCTGAGCAACACCGTTGGCGGGGATGGTGATGCGATTCGTTAGCTCAATGCTTCCCGAATACTTGGCGTCTATATTGCCAAGCATCTTGCCGCTTACCACTGCGACCGGCGTTGTGTGATCCCGCGCTGCGAGGAAGAAATCGGCATGACCGGACTCGCGGAACGTGGACGAACCGTATGCCTCTCTATCTTCAGTCTTATTAGTATCACCAATACCACCACCTGAAAGATGGGGCGTATCGTTATTACCGGAATTATGCTCTGTATTGTAATCATTTTTCCAACCCGTCTCATCTCTGGCAGACGAATTACCAAAGATTGCCGTGCCCTTAGTGTTCGTTACCAACGTCTTGCCCGTCGGGCAGACTGCAACGCCACCGCCATAGCCGCCAACGGTATTGCTGCTTATATACGAGTTGTATACAAACAGCCTGCCTGCGTTAGACGCGGTATTCGAATCGCCCTGGACGAAGATGCCGCCTCCGCCCCAGTCAAAGCGAGACATGCAGCGGTTGTTAGTGATGTAGACTTTGCTGCCTGGAGTGTCGTTGTTGTCTGGAGTGTCGCCAATCATCGCGTCAACCATCTGGCCCACTCGGATGCCGGCACCTTCAGATCGGTAGCTCACGTTAGAGGCAATAATTCCTCCCGTAATGTTGAGCCATGCCATATCCTTGCGAGAACCGCTTCGCCCTTGATCGGTAACGTAAACGCCGCCACCGGCTTCTTCAGAATAATTGCCAGTAATCTGGCCACCGGAAATGGTGACATGGGCGCCGTTATTGGCAGCAAGCCCAGCGCCACCGTGGTTACCGCTGCCATCTTCGCCGCAGAATTTAGCCATTCTATTATTCGTGATGTAACCGCCGGAAACAGCAACGCTTCCGCCTACGGCCATAATACCGCCGCCATAGCCAGCCTGATCGTTTGCCCCATTGAATGTCGCGTTGCCCGAAATGACAGCGTTTTCAGAAATAGAAACGTTCGAGTAAGCCGAGTACACGCCGGCGCCCTGGGGGGCGTAGTTTGCAGCGATAACACCACCGGTCAGATTAAGGGTCGAAGCATTGCCATTCGCATCAACCATAATGCCCGCGCCTTGGCTCTTAGAGGAAGCACCGCAAACGTAGCCACCGCTCATATTGACGGTCGAGCCGTTCTCGGCATAGATAAGACTGCCGACATTGCAGCCCTCTTTCTGCGTAAGCGTACCGCCCTGAAGGTTAAACTTGCCGCCCTCATAGACGTTAATGAGCTTCAATGCGGAATCCTTGGGCGCAGTTGAGACAATTGCACCCTTGATGTTGACCTCATATGTTTTAAGCGTTTCCGTCGTGCCCGTACCCGTACCGTTAACGGACGACGTGGTTACGCAATAGGTGAGCTTGTTCGGGATGCCGTTGTCATAGCCGACCTTGCCATTTTTGCCATAATAATCGGGAGTGAACTTCTGGCCTTGATCATCCAGCACCACGCTTGGTAAGGGCCCATCACCAGCCTGATTAGGATTATCCGTAATTGTAAACTCGGCACCATTACTCACACTGAAAAGCGGCTTGTTCTGGTTTTCGCCCGAGTG
Organism: uncultured Collinsella sp.; assembly: GCA_905205145.1. GTDB lineage: Bacteria > Actinomycetota > Coriobacteriia > Coriobacteriales > Coriobacteriaceae > Collinsella. The sequence goes on along the minus strand of CAJLCM010000018.1, from coordinate 31,094 downwards.
CTTTATTTTGAAGCCATTAAGATTAAGGGTGATATTGCTTCCGCTATTCCTGAGAAAAATCTCGCCGTTGTACTCGATGTTCTGCATCAGCATGAAACTGGCGGACTTACCCTCCTGAACACCCTCAAGTTTACTGCGAAGTTCTTCTGTGCTAGTTATTTCCCTGGCAGCCGCTTTAGTTTGCTCGTTTTCCGCAACCGCAGCAACGGCTTCACCATCCGAAGTCGTTGTGTCCTCGTTCTGCTGTTCTTCCTCGGACTGTCCCTCAAGTTGGGCATCGTCGCCAGTCTCGTCGCCCTCGGCGTCGTCACTATTCTGGTTTTCGGTATCCCCGTTGTTGGTGTTGTCTACATCAGTAGACTCACTTGAGGAACCCCCCCCCATCACAGTTTCCTCGGCAGAAACCGTCTGGACATCGTTGGCAATGGCCTGCGAGATTGGGGGCATGACGAGCGACAGTACCAGGCTCAAAACGGAGGCTCCGCACAAAACGCCTGCCAGTACACGGCGCGTCACTTTATTACTCTGCTTAGATTTGTCCGAATTCGCTTTCATCGATGTCTCCTCCCCAAGAGACCGCGATCTTGCTCTTTCACCATCAAACGTATCTGCGCAATCTGTAATTGCGCACGCTTAGTAATCCATATTGTAACGATTGTTTGAACATCTGAGCAAGAAAACCAGTAGTTTTGTAGCGAATTCTCAATTCTCTTGACATTTGCTCAGATTTACATTTGTTTATTCGCTATCTATTTTTTTGTTTCTACTGGTATTTTAGACGCCCATCATTTTTTAATGGCATTAGATTTATTTGCACAACATTTTGCTCAAGAGTAAACATCCTGTGAACAGTCGAAAATCGACCGTGTGCGGTAGGTCATTTACCGAGAGAAATATCCTACCAAATTGATGGGAATATCTTTAACCCATCGGTGGTTAGAAGCATGATGTTCAGACAACGTTATTTGAATTTTCGCGCAGATTTTAGGTATCAATTCACCCAAATCGCCAGAGGCCACCGCAAAGGAGCCTGCCCCCTTTGCGGTGGTCCCCCCCGGCGCTATAGCAGATGTTCCTCGATAAAGATCGCGATGCCGTCTTTGTCGTTGCTCGCGGTTACAAAATCGGCGGCGGCACGGGTGGCATCGCTGCCATTTGCCATGGCCACGCCCACGCCGGCGTCAGCCACCATGCAGGTGTCGTTGTCCGCATCGCCAAACACGCAGATGTCCTGGAGCTCCATGTCGTTGAGCTCCGCCACGCGCACAAGGCCGCGCGTCTTGGACACGCGCGGATCCATGAACTCGTAGAGCCGCTGCGTGGTTTGCAGAGCCGCCGCCTTAACGGTGTTATCGGCAAACGTCGACGCCCGCTCAATCACCCGTGGCATTACCTCGGGCGCCATGGTAAACATCACCTTGGGCTGCGGCTCGCGCAAAAACTCGGCAAAGTCGACCACCTGGTAGGGCACACCATCGACGCGCGACAGGTGTTCGACACACGCGTTGCTCTCGGGCACGTAGAACACGCCGTCTCGGGGGCAGACAGGCGTTGCCGGAAGGTCCGCCATGTGCTTGCAGATGCGCGCGATGGTCTCGCCCGGCAGCGGATAGCTCAGCTCGTTGATGTCGTGCGCGCGGTCGATGACCTCGGCGCCGCCGCAGCCCACCATCACGTCTACCAGGCCTTCGATGCCCCAGAGCTCGTACATGGCCTCGGTCGCGTGGGCGTCGCGCCCGGTGCACAGGCCAAAGAGCACGCCGCGCTCGCGCAGGGCGCGGATCGCCGCCACGGTGCGCGGAGACACCGTGTGCTGGCTCGTGAGCAGTGTGCCGTCGATATCGCAGAACACGGCTTTGATATGGCTGAAGATGGTGTCCATGGGGGCCTTTCTGGGTTGTGCGGCGGTGTGGGGTGTATTCGTGAACGGCGTACATGGTATACCAAGGCACGGGCCGTTGGGGCCCGATCGCCACAAAGGTGCCTGCCCCCCTTTGTGGTGGCCGAACCCGCAGGGTGACCTGGCCCGGGGCGCAAAGCATCACAACATTCGACGTTTTTCGGCAAAATCGCAAATTTCGCTGAATGTTGTGATGGTTTTTACTGCCTTGCGGCACGATCAAAATACCGGCGTCCAAACAGCAGCAACGCCGCGGGAACTGCCGTCACGACCATACCCGCCCCTACGAGCGTCTGCTGCACGCCAAATGTCGCCGCCAGCCACGGGGCAATCGCCAGCGGGGCTACGCCGGCAAACATGTTGCCAAAACCCATGACCGAGTTGACGCGACCGAGCTGCTCGAGCGGGGCCGTCGTTTGCACGATCGTGTTGTGGAGCGGGTTGACGATGCCCCAAGCTATGCCCAGTGCAATCTGGCCGACGAGGGCTACACCCACGTACGGTGTCCCCACATAGAGCAAACTTCCCAGGCCCACGGACATGAGCGCCACGAGCAGGGTTTTAAGGTTGACCAGGTGCGGCGGCAAGCGGAGCGCAAGGACGGCGCCCAGCACCGCGCCGACACCGCTGGCCGACGAGAGCCAGCCCATCCATTCGACACCGACGTGCAGGACATCACGGTAGAAGAACGACTCCAGCGGGTCGAAGGCACCGTAGCCAAAGTTCGAAAGGAAAATAATGCAGAAAAGTAGCGCGAGGACGCTATTGGTAAAGACCGTCTTGATGCTGGTCGCGAAGGTGGCGCGGGAAGATGTGTTGGGGTCGGGGCTTTGTCCCGCACGCTCCCCTTCCTCTGCCGAATCGGCATCCGTATGCCCGGCGGCATGGCTGGTCTGCGGCCTAAAGTCCCAACCGGCAACGAGCGCCTGTACGGTAAAGAGCATCATGAGCAAAAACACCGCACGCGACGACGCAGCAGCTGCGACAAAGCCGCCCAGCGTGGGGCCAACGATGATACTCACGTTTGAGAACATGGCGATGGCGGAGTTGATGTCTTTGAGCTCGACGGGGTCGTCGGTGAGATACGCCGGATAGGACGTGGCAATGGGCTGGGCAAATCCCATCACAAAGCCCAGGAGTACCGCGCCGGCAAGGACTGTTTCGGTCGCGCTGCCAAAGGCGAGAATTGCCGCGCCGGTTGCCAACGTGCCGACGATACTCGCCCGGAAATGACGGCGCGGACCCCAGGCGTCGAGCGCAGCGCCACCCGCAAAGGATCCCAAGATCACGAATACGTTCATAAACAGAACGGCCAGCGATGTCGCCACAACCGAGGCATCGTCTGCATAGGTGAGCGTTCCGATGACGCCGATAAAGTAGCTGGTCTGAAAACCGGTGTAGATGAGAAAGCGCATCGCCACCAGGCGCTTGGCCTGCACGGACAACGATGATTGAGGCTTTGAGAAAAGAGGGGCGAGCATAGAGACTCCTTGTTTCATACGAATGCGGACGGTGGGCATTCGCCACCGTCTGTCAAATCAATCTATCCGCATGAAACATTAAGGACGCATCAAGCCCCTTCTCTCCGTTTTTCGCCCGTCATGAACTACTTGGTAGATTGTAAGACATGTCCCACACATCTACCAAAGCAAAAACCACCACAAAGGTGCCTGACCCCTTTGTGGTGGAAATGGCGTTTGCCCAGATAAAACCTGCCGAAATAAACCTGTTCCTATTTGGCATGTTATGGCAACACAGCGAGCCGGTTCCAAGTGCCCCAGGTCGCCCCGAAAGAGGAGCGACGCGTACTTTGGTACGCGAGCGACGGCTTGAGGGGCGAGATGGGGTGCTTGGGGCCGGCGCAGCGTCAAGCCTGAAGGTGATCTTGGATAAGATCGCAGATGGCTCGGGCGTCGTTGATGTTGATGGCTCGGGTCGCAAAGCCGGCATCGAACGCCTGGCGTGCCAGGGCTTCGTTGCAGGCAAGGGCCAGGGTGTGACCGTCGACCAGGTCGAGCGAGCTCTTGCCGCGCAGACGGTCGACACCGGAGCGCGCGACCACGATGTTGTCGAAGCCCTCGGTCTTGTAGCCCTCGATGATCACCACATCGACATCGTTGTAACGCGACAGCAGCTCGCGCGCGGGCATCTCGTCCTCCTCGCGCGTATCGGCGTACTCCGCCCAGCGCGTGGCGCAGATGAGGCCCACGTGCTTGGATCCGGCCTGGTGATGGCGCCAGGTGTCCTTAGCGGGCACATCGATATCAAAGCCGTGATGCCCATGATGCTTGAGCGAACCCACGCGCAGGCCGCGGCGGGTGAGCTCGGCGATGACCTTCTCGACAAGTGTGGTCTTGCCCGAGTTTTGGTAGCCGATAAACGCGATCGCGGGGACGGCCGGTGCCGGAGCTGCGGGCGCGACGGCGACGGGTGCGCTCGCGGGTGCGTTGCCCGCGGCTCCCACAGCCTCAACAGCAGCGGCCTGACGCTCTGCGCGGTCCCACACGCCCGAGCGGCCGCCCTCCTTGTGCAGCAGGCGCACGTCGACGATCTCCATACCGCGATCGACCGCCTTGCACATGTCGTAAATGGTCAGACACGCAGCACTCGCGCCGGTCAGGGCCTCCATCTCGATACCCGTCTTGCCCGTCACACCCGCCGTGACCAGTACGTGAAAGCCGACCTGCCCGTCCGCGCGCGCCGGCGCCCAGCCCTCGGGCACGTCCTCGGCCGGCGTCCCCGCCGGAGCGATGGGCGCAATGTCGCACTTGCTCTTGGTAATGAGCAACGGATGGCACATGGGAATGATGTCGCTCGTGCGCTTGATGGCCATGATGCCCGCCACGCGCGCGCAGGCGAGCACATCGCCCTTTTTGGCGCGGTCCTGCAGCACCATGGTCTGCGTCTCGGGGTGCATGAGGATGGTGCCCTCGGCGATGGCGATGCGATGGGTCTCGGCCTTGTCGGACACGTCGACCATGCGTACCTCGCCCTTGGCGTCCACGTGCGTCAGCTCGTCGCGACGGGCGTCACGGGCGGGCTCGGTGGCAGCGCTGGAAGTCGGCTGCGCGGACGCATCGGCGTTGCCAGCATTCGCCGCAGCCGTGACTTTGTGGGCAGACATCGCGGCCCTGCGAGCGGCCTTGGTGGCATCGGCGTACCTGCTCTTGGCCATATGATCATCCTCCGATTTGGGACATAAATCGTTGCGTGCCCTCAATTATCGCGTGTTCCTGCGGTTTGTGGGCGACGGCATCGCGCCAAATCGAAAGTACCTGCATATCATCACCACGGCGCAGGGCGTCGCGCACCGAATACTCGGCATCGCTGAACAGGCACGGACGCACGTTGCCATCGGCCGTCAGGCGCAGACGGTTGCAGCTCGCGCAGAAATGATTGGACATGGCGCTAATAAAGCCAACCGTTCCCGCCGCGCCCGGAAAGTGCCAATAGCGCGCGGGGCCCGCGCCGGCAGGAGCGTCGTTGATGTCGAGCGGCTCGAGCTCGAGCTCGCCCAGTCCCGCCGCCGCGGCCCCGGCATTGATGCGCGCCCGCAGCTCGTCGCTCGGCACGGTGTCGCTCGCGTCCCACAGCTCGGGATTGAGCGCGGGCGCGTGAGGGTCTACGGCGCAATGCGAGCTCGTGCGCTCGTCACCGATGGGCATGTATTCGATAAAGCGCAGGTGGATGGGTCGGTCGAGCGTGAGCCGCGCAAGGGCCGCCACATCCTGGTTGAGTCGGCGCACCACAACGCAGTTGACCTTAACGGGCTCAAAGCCCCAAGCCAGCGCCGCGTCGATGCCGGCCATGGTCTGCTCGAGTCGACCCAGGCGCGTGATCTTTCCAAAGAGCGTAGGGTCGAGCGTGTCGAGCGAAATGTTGACGCGGTTAAGACCGGCGTCTTTGAGCTGCGGCGCCAGCTTGGGCAGCAGGGCGCCATTGGTGGTGAGCGAAATGTCCTCGATCTGCGGAATCGCGCGGATATCACGAATGAGCGGAATAATACGGCGGCTGACCAGCGGCTCGCCACCCGTCAGGCGTACGCGGCGAATGCCCTCCCCCGCCACCATGCGCACAAAGCGGGCGATTTCCTCGGCGCTGAGCAGCTCGTCGTGTGCACGGGGCGCCACGCCATCGGCCGGCATGCAGTAAATGCAGCAGAAATTGCACTTGTCGGTAACGGCAATGCGCAGGTAGTTGATATCGCGGCCAAAGCCGTCATGTTGCACGTGCCCGTCCACGCAACCCTCCCCTCACGCGGCGTTTTATTCTTCGGAAAACATAATACCCCATGCGAGAATCATGCCGACACCCGTACGACAGGACAGGTCGCTTCGAGCAAAACGGACTTTCCAAGCCCATCCTCAACACGCAAACCATCACAACATTCGATGCTTTTCTCGTTTTTGGCAAAAAACGTCGAATGTTGTGATGGTCTGCCTGCCCACGGCACCCCGTAGAAGGACCAAAGCGCCCCTAAAGGCCGCCATCCCAGTGTCGAATCACGAATTCTCGCAGGTCGTTCTGCCGTTTCTGGAACACCTCGCTTCGGTCGCACTTGAGGCCCATAGCGAGCGCGATGGCGTTCATCGCCCGATGCAATTGCAGCTGGTGGGCAAACTGAGTCCCGGTGAGGACGATCATCCTAAAGCCCAGCGCGCTCAGCACGGTCATACGCTCCGCGTCCGACGCGCTGCGCTGTTTATCAAGATGGTCCGAGCCGTTGTATTCAATCCCCGTACCGCTCGCAGGCGCGTATACGTCGATCTCGAAATACCCGGCCTTTGCGAGATACTTGAACTCGTTGGGAACATCGACCCGATGGTTGAGCTCGATCTTGGCGTATCCCAGCCCGCCCTGGGAACGTTTTGCTACGACCATGATTGCGGTGGCCGTCTCCATGGGCGAACGCGCGCCATCGTGCACGCGCTTGAGCACGGCGGCCGCGCGTATAGCCCCCTGACGAGATCGGTTCTCATTGCAATAGGCAATCAAGTCGGCAACGGTGTACCTCTGCCCCATCTCGACATAATCGCCTGTCGACAGATGATTCAAATGGTATCGGGCGCAGATTTCGTAGCCATATTCCAGCTGCTCGGGCTCGCTCATCCACGAACCCGCTTGGACAAAGCACATGGCCTCATCAACCACCAGAAGGCCCTCTGCCACCTCGATAAGATGGCCTGGAGGTACCGGCGCCCCAAACACGTGGCACCTAAATCCAGCCGGCGTCGAGCGCTCAAAATCGAAGTTGACGAGCGTGTCGATATGATCGAGCTCTTCTCGTGGAATACCAAGTGAGACCAGATAGTCGGTAACGATCCCAACTGCCGTTGAAGCCCTCAGCCCCTTGGCATCGAGTCCCAATTTGGGCAGGCCCGCGGTCGGCTCCGCCTCGTTAGCAAGCGAGTCCTCATCGTATAGGCTGCTTGCTCGCGAGAGCGGCTCAAACGGACGCTCCACGTTGTGGTACAGCCAGGCAGTCTTATGGGACAGGACGATCGGCAGGTCCATGAGCCCTCCAATGGAGTCGGATAACCAACCTTATTCCCCTGCCCACGGGTCCGCACACCTTCGCGCGCAAGAAAGCGATTCCGCCCGGTCGAGTGGCAGAAAAACCATCACAACATTCGACGCTTTTCCCGATTTTGGCAAAAAACGTCGAATGTTGTGATGGTTTGAGGCGAGGTGAGAGGCACGGAGGGGTCAAAGCATCGTGCTCGAACGGGTTAATCCAACTCTTTTAAGCCATGCGCCAGCTGCCAGTACTCGCCGTGCTGGGCGAGCAGCTCTTCGTGCGTGCCGCGCTCGATGATGCGGCCGTGTTCGAGGACCATGATGGCGTCGGCGTCGCGGACAGTGGACAGGCGGTGCGCGATCATAAACGTGGTGCGACCGCGCATGATGCGGTCCATACCGCGCTCGATGAGCTTTTCGGTACGCGTGTCAATGGAGCTCGTGGCCTCGTCCAGGATGAGCACCGGCGGATCGGCGACGGCCACGCGCGCGATGGCGAGCAGCTGACGCTGACCCTGCGACAGGTTGGCGCCGTCGGCCGTGACCGGTGTGTCGTAGCCCCGCGGCAGGCGGCGGATAAACGAGTCGGCGCAGGCGGCCTCGGCAGCGGCGCGCACCTCCTCGTCGGTCGCGTCGAGCTTGCCAAAGCGGATGTTCTGCGCAATGGTGCCGCTAAACAGGTGCGTGTCCTGCAGCACAATGCCGAGCGACCCGCGCAGGCTGGCCTTGGCAATGTGCTTGACGTCGATGCCGTCGTACGTGATCTCGCCGTCATCGACCTCGTAGAAGCGGTTGATGAGGTTGGTGATGGTCGTCTTGCCGGCGCCCGTGGAGCCCACAAACGCAATCTTTTGCCCCGGCTTGGCAAACAGGTTGAGGTCCGTGAGCACGCGGGCGCCCGGCACGTAGGAAAAGTCCACGGCATGGAAGCGCACGTCGCCGGCAAGCGGGACCAAGCCGCACGTGAGCTCGGTGCCGTCGGCGGCCACCGCGCGGCCCGACTCATCAACGGCTGCCACGTCATGCAAGTGCCCGTACGCGCCCACGCCCTGGCCCTCGGGAATCTTCCACGCCCACGCGGCGTCGCCCGTCTGCACCAGCTCCACGCAGCCCTCGTCCACCTCGGGCTCAAGGTCCATAGCCGCAAACAGGCGCTCGGCACCGGCCAACGCGTTGAGCAAGAAGTTGCCGAGCTGCGTAAACTGGTTGATGGGCATGGCGGCCTGGCGCACAAAGACCAGGTAGCTTGCAAGTGCGCCCACATCGGCGAGCCCCTTGATGCAGAGCATGCCGCCCGCCACGGCGACGATGGCATAGTTGACGTAGCCAATCACGACGGTCATGGGCACCATGGAGTTGGCATAGCTCACGGCGGCGGTGCCGGTGCGGCGAAGCTCGTCGTTGCGGCAGGTGAAGCCGGCGACATTCGCTGCCTCACGGTTAAAGACCTTGATGACCTTTTGGCCCGAGACCATTTCTTCGATATATCCGTCCAGGTCGCCAAGCGATGCCTGCTGGGCGGCAAAGAAACGCTTAGAGCGCGCGCCCGAGTAGCGCGCATACAGCACAATGGCCGCATCGCACACGAGTGTGATAATCGTGAGCTGCCAGTTAAGGATGATGAGCATAGCCGTGGTGCCCACAACCTGAATGGCGGCCTGAATCACGTTGGCAAAGCTGTTGTTGAGCGCCTCGGAGACGGTGTCGACGTCGTTGGTGAAAAAACTCATGATGTCGCCCGAGCGCGTGCTGTCAAAATAACTGAGCGGCAGCGTCTGGATGTGCGCGAACAGGTCGCGGCGAATATCGGACACCACGTGTTGGGCCGCGCGCACCATAATCTGCGAGTAGCCCAGGGCCGAGAGCACGCCCGCAGCGTAGATGATCGCCGTCAGGATGACCTGCTTGGCGAGCAGTTCCTCCCCGCCCGTGGCCAAACCGTTAACGATGGGGCGCACCATGTAGGTGCCGGCGAGGCTCGCGATGGCGGCAACGGAGGCGAGCACGCCCACCGCGAGCAACGAGAACTTGGCATGCCCCATGTAGGAGAGCAAGCGGCGTACAGTGCGCTTGAGGTCGGCCGGGCGTGCTTGGGCTGCGGTCTTAGGCATGGCGCTCACCCCCTTCCAAGGGTGATCCGCATACGACGGAGGAAAACGGATCATTCGCGCAACCATCGTCGCTGCCGTCGCCGGCGTCCGCGTTCCTCGCAAACTCCATCTGCGAGGCATAAATCTCCTGGTATATGTTGTCGCCCGCTAGCAGTTCCTCGTGCGTGCCCACGCCGTGGACACGACCGTCGTCCAATACCACAATGCGATCGGCATCCATGACACTCGCGATGCGCTGGGCGATGATGAGCACGGTCGCATCGGGAATCCGAGCGATGTGCTCGCGAATCTTTGCGTCGGTCGCCATATCGACCGCGCTGGTGGAGTCATCAAAAATGAGCACGCGCGGATGCTTGAGCAGCGTGCGCGCGATGCACAGGCGTTGCTTCTGGCCACCCGAGACACCGGCGCCGCCTTGGCCCAACTCGCCGTCCAGCCCGCCGATGCGATCAAGGAACTCGTCCACGCACGCCGCGCGGCAAGCCGCGAGGAGCTCATCGTCCGACGCCTGCGGATTGCCCCACTGCAGATTCTCGCGCACGGTGCCCGTAAACAGCACGTTCTTTTGCAGCACAATGCCCACGGCGTCGCGTAGGGTCGCGAGGTCGTAGTCACGCACGTCACGTCCGCCCACAAGCACGGCGCCCTCGGTAGCGTCGTACAGGCGCGCAATCAGCTGCACAAGTGAGCTCTTGCCCGAGCCCGTGCCGCCGAGGATGCCCACCGTCGAGCCGCTCTCGATGCGAAGGTCGATATGCTCGAGCACATCCTCGGCTGCATCCGTGCGGTATTTAAAGGAAACGTCGCGAAACTCGATACTGCCGTCCGCTGGCGCCGCAATCGCGAGGTCTCCCGCGGGGTTGGCGATAAAGGGCTCCTCATCGAGCACCTCGGCGATACGGCCCACACTCGTAAGAGCGCGCGTGAGCAGCAAAAACACGTTGGAAATCATCATGAGCGAATTCATGATCAGCAGCACGTAGCTCATAAAGCCCGTGAGCGAGCCCACGCCCAGCTTGCCGGCGAGAATCATGCGGCCGCCAATCCACAGGATGGAGAGCGCAGCCACGTACATCGACAGCTGAAACACCGGCAGGTTGAGCACCGCGCTGCCAAAGGTCTTTGTCGCAGGGCGCGCGAGCTCGGTATTGACGGTGTCGAACTTGGCCTCCTCGTGCTCGGTACGAACGTAGGCCTTGACGGCACGCACGGCGGTGAGGTCTTCCTGTACCACGCCGTTGAGGTGGTCCATCGAGGTCTGGAGTTGGCGGTAGAGCGGGCTCACGCGATAGGTGATGACGCCCAGCACGATTGCCAGCACGGGCAAGATGATCGCAAAGACGGTGGCGAGCGGGCGCGACAGCATCAGCGCGTAGATAAGGCCGACGATAAGCGTCACCGGGCCGCGCACCATAGGGCGAAAGCCGTTGCCCACAGCATTTTGGATAACGGTGATGTCCGTGGTCATGCGGGTGACGAGCGAGCTGGCGTCGTAGTTGTCCAGGTTGCCAAAGGCGAGCGTTTGAATCTTTTTGTACTCGGCCTCGCGCAGGTTAGCGCCTAGGCCCGAGGCAACGCGGGCGGACGTGCGGGCATAACCCAAGCCCAGTACCAGCGAAAGCGCAGCGCACACCAACATGTACGCACCCTGTAGCAGCATGTAGTTGATATCACCCGCAGGCACGCCCACATCGATGATGTTGGCCATGATGACCGGGATAAACAGCTCGAGCACCGTCTCGACCGACACAAAGAACACGCCGAGGATGGCATCGCGACGGTATGCCCCTAGATAGGAAAACAGTATTTTGAGATTGCGCACGCAGGTTCAACCCCCATCAAACGTTGTTCGCAAATGCACGTATTATTGCGCGCCGAATAATGGTGTCAAGTATTCCGAAATCGTTTTCTGCAAGGTTAGCGCCGGCGGCGAGTTCTCGTGATGTGTGTCCATATTCACTCGGAATAATGGTGCGCGAGACTTTTTCGCTTCGGCGTCAACACAAACCTTGACTCTACAATCGTTGTAGGGTTTTCACTACACTGGTACGTAAACGAACCCAGCCAGAAAGCCCCGCCCATGGAACACGACCTCACACGCGGCAATGTCCTTAAGACCATCGCGGTCTTTGCCCTGCCCTATATGCTCTCGTACTTTTTGCAGATGCTCTACGGCATGGCCGACCTGTACATGATGGGGCAGTTTAGCGGCGCCGCCGGCATCACCGCCGTGGCAAATGGCGCTCAGACGCTCTATATGATTACCGTGGCACTCGTGGGCCTGGCCATGGGAACGACGGTGATCGTCGGTCTCGCCGTGGGCTCGCGCCGCTTCGACCGCGCCGAGACCGCCATCGGCAATACCATCACGCTCTTTATGGGCGTCTCGGTGGTGCTGGCCGCTGTCCTGCTCGCGCTGTGCCCGCAAATCGTGGCACTCATTGGCACGCCGGCCGAGGCGGTCGAAGGAACCGCCGCCTACCTGCGCATCTGCTTTGTCGGCATTCCGTTTATCGCCGCATACAACATCCTCTCGGCCATCTTTCGCGGGCTGGGCGATTCGCGCTCGCCTATGTACGTGATCGGCGTGGCATGCATCATCAACATCGCGCTCGATTTTCTGTTTATCGGGCACATGGGGCTCGGCCCCGTGGGCGCGGCACTCGGCACGGTGACCGCGCAGACGGCCAGCGTTGCCCTCGCGCTCGTGTGGCTTAAGAGCCGCCGCACGAACATCCACGTTAAGCGCAGCGACCTGCGCCCCCAGCCCGAGGTGCTCGGCAGTATTCTTAAGATCGGCGTGCCCGTGGCCGTGCAGGACGGCTGCATCCAGGTGGCGTTTATGTTTATCACCGTCATCGCCAACCACCGCGGCTTGGTCGACGCCGCCGCCGTGGGCCTGGTCGAGAAGATGATCAGCTTCTTGTTCATTGTGCCGAGCTCCATGGGCGCCACCGTCAGCGCACTCACGGCGCAAAACGTCGGCGCGGGCAAGGGTGACCGCGCGCGTCAGGTACTCAAAGATGCCATGACGATCTCGGTGGTGTACGGCTGCCTGATCACGGCGCTGATGTGGCTGGTGGCACCGGCGTTTATTGGCTTTTTTGCCAAGGACGCCGCGGTGGTCGCCGCCGGCACCGGCTATATGCGCAGTTATATTTTCGACGCGATTTTTGCCGGCATCCACATTTGCTTTAGCGGCTTTTTCGCTGCATACGGCAAGAGCTATATCGGCTTTGCGCACAACGTGCTGGCCGTGGCGCTCATTCGCGTGCCAGGCGCGTGGCTGCTGTCGAACGCCTATTCCGATACGTTGTTTCCCATGGGCATCGCCTCGCCGTGCGGATCGATTTTGTCGGCGGTCATCTGTGTTGTCGCGTTTACCGTGCTCAACCGGCGCGGGGCTTTTGACAAGTTGGTGGCGTAGCGGGGCGACAAAGGCTGGCACCTCTCCCCTGCTTTTTACCGAAAGGAGCGATCCTGTGACCGACACGCCAAGTGAACATACTGAGGGCCTGCTCCGCATTGGCGAGATTGCGCGCCTGTTTAACCTGAGCGTGGGCACGCTACGTCATTACGAGCAGATGGGCTTGCTGGATCCGGCGCACATCGATCCGGCAAGTGGATACCGCTACTACGGATCGCGGCAGCTCTCCACCCTCAACACCATCAGTCATCTGCGTGTTCTCGACTTGCCGCTCACACAAATCCGTGAGTTTGTGACCACGCGCGATGTGGACCTCATGCAGCGGCAGCTGGCGCAGCAGCAGGAGCTCATCGAGCGCAAGCGCCGCGAGCTGGAGCGCGTGTCGCGCAAGATCGACAACCGGCTTGCCCTGCTTCACGATGCCCTGAACACCGAGCTCGATACCATTTGCACAATCGATGCGCCCGAGCTTCGCTGCGCCGTATTGCGCGAACGCGTCAAGCCTACCGACGCCTATGCGCTGGAGTGGCAGATTCGTCAGCTGCAGAAGGGCCAGCACGAGACCTTTGTCTTTCTGGGCAACTTAGGCGTCGGGATTAGCGCCGTGCGCCTCGCCGCCGGCGACTTTGACGGCTACGACGAGGTCTTTATGCTGCTCGATGACACGGACGATTACCTGGGCGATGTCGAAGTACGTCCCGCCGCGCGGTGTCTGACGGTCAGCTTCCGCGGCACGCACGGTCAGGCGGCCCCGCGCTATGAGCGCTTACTCGATTACATGCACGAGCGCGACCTGTCCCCCGCCGGTCCCTCGCGCGAAATCGCCCTCATCGACGACATCATCAGCGACGACCCAGGGGCGTATGTGACGAGGATCGCGATACCGGTCCGCTAATCACTACCATTTATCGAGCAATTCCATCCATTTACCTTAATCCGAATTAGATTGTATTATGTAGCAAATAAAATGACAGCATATTGCCCCCCATAGGCAGGAGACATTATGCCCAGAGTTCAATCACGTCGCTCGTTTCTTCTCGGCCTAGCCTCGATCATCGGCTTATCCGCGTCACGCCCAACAAGAGTATTCGCTGCCGACTCAAACTCATCCGTCGCTTTTACATCAGACCTAGCACAAGACTACGCGCTTTCCCTGTTGCCCATCGTCGACGGATCCGCGAACTTAGAGATCGAGCAAATCGTTCCCGTATGCCAACAAATCGGCCTTATCTGTGGCTATGAAATCAGTGTCACAAGGGAAGGAAGCCCTTACGGTTATTTAATACTTGACGCATCATATCCTGGGCTTCTGAAGGAGATAACCCTCGGCGATACCATTCTTCCGATTTCAGCTTCTCTATCAAACGCCATTTCAACTTATTCCGGCCAACAGGCCACAAACCCAACCGTACTAATTTCGTACAACGATATTGAATATGGAACTTTGGTGCCAGGAACTAGAGACTGTGTAACCAACTATAACAATATACGGTCTGTCCCGATTGTCACCGAAAAGGGTATAGCACCTCAAAGCAATAACCCAACTTCATGGAATGCAGTCATTATCAATGAAGATGACTTGATGTTGCATTTCCAAATAGACGATTTAAACGGAATACCGTTCCGAGGAGTCTCGGAATCATTAGTTGAAGCCCGCACTAATAAGTATGCATGCGTCGTTTCTGCCTTGTACGCTGTATCAATGCATTACGGTCTCACCAGTTCAAACGCTAATCAATTTAATCCCGATTATTATAAAGAAATATGGAACGTCACTGGCACAACAACGTATAAGACCAATGATCAGGGCGTCGAGTACGGAAGCACGATCATCCCAGATGGAATTGTTCCGTTTAAAAGTCTTGCCGCTCAAAAGGGTAGAGCACTTAATACTCAATTTTTCGGTTATCAGCCTCAATTCGCTCAGTACAGAGCAACTATCGATCAAGGGAATATCGGCTTGTATCATATGTGGATCAACAGCCGAAACAGTGAAGGATCCGTCGAGCTATCAGGTCATACAGTCACGGTAACTGGCTATTTTACTGGGCATAATGGAAGCTCTGGCATCGAACTGCAGTGGCTCGAAGTATTCGACGGATGGAACACTTATCCCCGAGCGATTAACTATGCAACGCCCAATATGGTCAAATTGAACGGAACAGTCTTTTGGTAGACCGGATGGCACCATCAAAATGCTATGGCACCACGGCCTTTGCCCTGGTTACGATATTGGTGATTTTCGCTATGTTTGCATCCGTTTCTTCATGCACAGATAGAGCCCGCTATAGCGGAGGAGATGATTACCTTGTCTTTGGAGCCGGCAGCGTTCATTCTATTGAGGGAACGGAACTCGTAATCCAAACAGACAACAGTCCCCGCTACACCGACGCTGGAAAGCAAACCCGGATTACATTCCCCTCATCTGGCCGAATCAAAGACAAGCTTTCCCAAATCAAAGTTGGGACAAGAGTTTCCTACTCACGCTTTGAGTCGGTAGACGCATCTGGATCATACGAGGGAAACGATATCGAAATTGAACAGGCAAACACTATAAGGAGATGTTGAGGAACTGAGCCTCTGCGCAGCTCCTCAACAAATCATTATGCCTCCGGGACCCTACCCGTCGCCAAAATCTGTTCAAGTGCCGCCTCATCCAACACGGGCACACCCAGCTGCTCGGCCTTGGTGAGCTTGGAGCCCGCTTTGGGGCCGGCGACCAGGTAGCTCGTCTTCTTTGAAACACTGCCCGAAACCTTGGCACCGAGTACCTTGAGCGCCGCACCTGCCTCGTCGCGGGTGCGGTTGACGAGCGTGCCGGTGAGCACGAAGGTCAGACCCGCGAGCGGCTGTGCGTCGGCGAGCTCGCCCGCCACGCCAGCGTCGGCTGCGGCTTGCGCATGCGCGGCGCCCAGGTCGACCTCGAGCGAAAGGCCCGCTTGGCGCAGACGTTCCAGCACGGCAAGGTTTTCGGGCACGGCCAGGAACTGCTTGACGCTCGCCGCAATCTTGGGACCGATGCCCTCGCACTCGGCGATGTCCTCTTCGCTCGCCAAGATAAGCTTGTCGATCGACAGGAATCGCTCGGCGATGACCTCACCCACACTCTTGCCCACGTGGCGGATGCCCAGGGCAAACAGCACGCGACCGAGCGGCTGGCTCTTGGACTTGTTGAGCTCGGCGATGATTTTCTCGGCCGTCTTGAGGCCTACCGGAATGGGGTCGCCCTTCTTGACGCCCTTTTTGCTGTTGGAGCTGGCATAGGTGCGGCCCGTGTCCAGGCCGGCGATGTCGTCGACCGTGAGCTGGTAGAAGTCTGCGACATCGTGGATCAGCCCGGCGGCGATCATCTTGTCGACGATCTCGTCGCCTAGGCCGTCGACGTCCATGCAGCCGCGGCTCACCCAGTGAAGCAGGCGCTCCTTGAGCTGCGCGGGGCAGTCGATGGAGACGCAACGGTAGGCCACCTCGCCATCCTCGTGGACCACGGGGCTGCCGCACACGGGGCAGACCTCGGGCATCTGCCAGTCGACCGAATCGGCCGGGCGCTTGTCGAGCACCGGGCCCACGACCTCGGGGATTACGTCGCCTGCCTTGTGCACGATGATAGTGTCGCCCTCGCGCACGTTTTTTCGGCGGATCTCGTCGATGTTGTGCAGCGTGGCGCGCGCGATGGTGGAGCCGGCGACCGTCACCGGGTCGAACTCGGCGACCGGCGTGAGCACACCGGTGCGGCCCACCTGGATGCGAATTTCGCGCAGGATGGTCTGCTTTTCCTCGGGCGGAAACTTAAAGGCGATGGCCCAGCGCGGTGCGCGGGCGGTAAAGCCCAGGTCGAGCTGCTGCTGAAAGCTGTCGACCTTTACGACCACGCCGTCGATGTCATAGTCCAGATCGCCGCGGTGCTCGAGCGCCTGGGCGCAGAACTCGTGAACCTCGGCCGGCGTGGCGCAGCGTGCCACATTGGGGTTGACGCTAAAACCGGCGCTGCGCAGCCAGTCAAGAAACTCGCGCTGGCTGTGGACATGCAGTGGGTCAGTATCGGCGATGGCATAGATAAAGGTAGCGAGATCGCGGCGCGCCGTGATCTTGGGATCTTTTTGGCGCAGGCTGCCGGCGGCGGCGTTGCGCGGGTTGGCGAAGGGGTCGCGTCCCTCGGCATCGGCCTCTTCATTCAGGCGGACAAAGCTACCCTTGGGCATATAGACCTCGCCGCGTACCTCGATGGTGCGCTCGCGGTCGGCGCCCATGTGGGCGAGCGCCGGCTCGGACAGGTGCATGGGCACATCCTTGATGGTACGCACATTGAGCGATACGTCCTCGCCCGTGGTGCCATCGCCGCGCGTGGCCGCGCGCACGAAAGTGCCGTTTTGGTAGGTAAGCGCCACGCCCAGACCGTCAATCTTAAGCTCGCAGGTATAGGTGACGCTACCTGCGCCGAGCGCATCCTCGGTTCGTTGGAGCCACGCGTCGAGCTCGTCCAGATCCATGGCATCGTCCATGGAATACATGCGTGCCATGTGCGTGACCGGCGTAAACTGCTCGCTCACGTAGCCGCCCACGCGCTGGGTATAGCTGTCGGGCGTCACCAGGTCGGGGTAGGTGGCCTCGATTTCCTGCAGCTCAACGAGCATTTTGTCAAAGGCGGTGTCCGTGATCTCGGGCGCATCGAGCATGTAGTAGCGATAGGCGTGGTAATCGAGCTCGTGGCGCAGCTCGGCCGCACGCGCTGCCGCCTGGGCATGGGCGTCGGTCGGCGCGGCGGCATCCGCACTCGCGGGCGTTTCGGTATCGATGTCCACACCGTCACCAAACAGGCTCGATTGCTCCATAGCGGCACTCCTTCGCTCGATTTCAAACGGATACAAGAGTACCACCGGTCACGATGGGGCCGAATAACCCTTTCGAACCGCACCGAATCGGCAGCGCCCGGACCGGGGTGGATCGCGCGATCAAACCATGCCCTTGTCAGCCCCAAGTGATCCGTTTTCCTCCGTCCCCAACGGATCAATAAGAAAAGAGGGGCTGTCCCGCGTTGGTGGGACAGCCCCTCTGGCATTGGTATGTGCGAAACGGCTCGCTAGAACCCCTGGCCGTAACCTTGACCCTGGCCCTGCTGGCCCAGCAGCTCCTCCAGATACTGGCGCAGCTGCTCGTCGGTAATACCGCCGTTGCCGGTATCGGTCGAACTGTCGTCCTGCTGCTGGTTCTGCAGCTCTTCATCGGAGCCCAGCTCGACGGTGACCTTCTTCTCTTCCTTGCCGCGCATGAGCGTGATCTCGACCTTCTCGCCCACCTCGTGGCTGCGCAGTGCGATGATCAGGCCATCGGCGCTCGTGATCTCGTCGTCGCCCAGCTTGGTGATGACGTCGCCCTCCTGAATTCCGGCCTTAGCAGCAGGACCATCCTCGACGACGCTCGCCACATACGCGCCGCTATCGGTGCTCAGCTTGTTGGTGCGGGCGTTGAGCGCGTTGACGCTCGAAAGCGTAGCGCCCATGTACGGATGCACCGGCGTCTTGCCGTCGATGATCTGGTCGGCAATGTTCTTGGCATAGTTGACCGGAATGGCAAAACCCACGCCCGAGCTGGAGCCCGAATAGCTCTCGATGAGCGAGTTGATACCCACGAGCTCGCCATTGTCGTTGACGAGCGCGCCGCCGGAGTTGCCTGGGTTGATGGCGGCATCGGTCTGAATCATGTTGGCATAGATGGTGTTACCGCTGGTAGAGCTCATGGCCGTGGAGCGATACAGCGCCGACACAATGCCCGTAGAGACAGACTGTTCGTTACCGAACGGCGAGCCGATCGCCATGACCCACTCGCCCACGTTGAGCTTGGAGGAATCACCCATCTCGATCGGGGTGAGCTTGGAGGCGTCAGCATCCTTGAGCTTGATGACGGCCAGGTCGCTCGAGGCATCGTTGCCCACGAACTCGGCCTCGTAGGTGGTGCCGTCGTCCATGGTAACCACGTACTGGTCATAGCCATCGACCACGTGGTTGTTGGTGAGAATATGGCCCTCGGTATCGAGCACCACGCCCGAACCGACGCTGCCTGAGTTATCCGACTCGTCGGCAGACTGCGAAAGCGAGCCATTCTGGCTGCCGCTCGAAGTGGCGGTAATGGAAACCACGGAGGGCAGGGCCTTGGCAGAAACGGCCTCGGCCAGCGTGGTGTCCTCGGAGTCGATCGTGATCTTTTGCGTCGACGAACCCGAAGCACCCGCCGTCACGGCATTCTTGCCGCCGCCGATATCGAGCGTGCCGCTCATAATGAGCGCAATGACCAGCAGGGCTCCGCAGGCACAGCCGGCAAGCGCCGTAATAAAGATCGGCAGCTTTTTGGTCTTGGTCTTGACCACCGTGTGCTTGTTCACGACCTGCTGGCCACCCAGCGGCTTGCCGGTCTGCGTGTCGTAGGCCTGCACGTAGGGAATGTTACTGCCGGCAGGCGTCGACTCCACCTGCACACGCGGCTGCTGCTGGGTCTCGCCGGCGTTGCCCGCATCCTGGGGACGCTGGGAATCGTTCTCGCTCATGGCTGCGATCCTTTCGTCAAATAACCAAAGGCCCGCCAAACATGTGGCGGGCCATCATTGTTCACGTTGAGTTGTACCCCAATATGCGGGCGTACGTGTATGAGAACGCAATCTTTTAGGAAGGCTTAAGTTCTGCTGCAGACCCGAAAGGACCCGGCCTACGGCAAAACCACCACAAAGGTGCCTGTCCCCTTTGTGGTGGAAATCTAGTCCTTAAACAGATAGCCCACGCCGCGGACGGTGGTGATGTGTGCCGCGATCTGCGGGCCTACCTTGGAGCGGATGCGTCGAATGTGCACATCGACGGTGCGCGTGCCACCGCAGTACTCAAAGCCCCACACGCGGTGCAGCAGCACCTCGCGGCTGTAGGCGCGGTTGGGGTGCGTCGCCAAAAAGCTCAGCAGCGAGTACTCCATCAGCGTCAGGTCGATGGGCTCATCATCGAGCGTCACCTGGTAGGTAGCCAGGTTAATCTCGAGGTTATCGATGTTGAGCACATCGTCGGCGGTGACGGTCTCCTCCTCGCCCATCAGGCGCTGCGCACGAGCCTTGAGCTCGTTGGGTGTCGCCGTGGGGCATACAAAGTCGGCATGCGCGTGATTGGGCAGGCGCAAGGTACCGAGCGCCTCGTCGTCGACGATCACCAACATGGGGACGCCGCCACGATCGTCAAGCCACTTGGCAATCTGATCGATACGGTCGCTGCGGATGCCGTCGGAATCGAGAATCAGCAGGTCAAAGTCGTGCGCCGCAGTCGGCGAATCGGGGGTTGCCAGGCTCACCTCGACACCCAGGGTGGTCGTCAAGCTGCGGGCAAACTCGTGGAAGCGCGTCGTGCGCGCCATGAACAGGGCACTCTTTTCGGACATATCGGCCTCCAAAGAAATGAGCTCAATCGTACTGGAACAAGCCAGCGCGATTAGGAGTTCGCCAGGTAGTGCTTGATCTCCCACTCGGTGATCGTAGACTCAAACTTATGCCACTCGTCGCGCTTCTTTTTGAGGAAGAAACTGTGGATGTGCTCGCCGAGGGCATCCTTCATAAACTGCGAGTCCTCAAACACGTCGAGCGCCTCTTTGAGCGAACGCGGCAGCGGCGTGTAGCCGGCCTCGAGCATCTGGCGGTCGGTGAGCTTGAGCGTCTCGGCCGTGGCCTCGGGCGGGAGTTCCAGCTTGCGCTCGATGCCGTCCAGACCAGCCGCCAGCGTGACGGCGTTGACCAGGTACGGGTTGGCCATGGGGTCGGGGCTGCGAAGCTCGATGCGCGTGGACAGCTGCTTGCCGGGCTTGTAGACCGGAATGCGGACCATACTCGCGCGGTTGCGCAGGCCCCACGTGGCGTACTGCGGCACGGAGTCGCCGCCCGTGGTGATGCGCTTGTACGAGTTGACCGTGGGGTTAGTGATGGCGCTGATCTCGCGCGCGTGCGCCAAGATGCCGGCCATGTAGTGCTTGGCGATATCGGAGAGGTGGTACTTCTCGTCGTCCTCGCCCCAAAAGACGTTGTTGCCGTCGTGGTCGAATAGCGACTGGCACAGGAACATAGCGCTGCCGTCCTCGCCCGCCAACGGCTTGGGCATAAAGGAGGCGTGGCAACCGCTCTCGTAGGCCTGCTGCTTAATGATGAGCTTGGCCGTGGTGATGGCGTCGGACATGCTCAGGGCCTCGGCGTGACGCAGGCTCATGCCGTGCTGCGAGCGGCCAGCGGCGTGGAAGGTGTACTCCACGGGCACGGACATCTTCTCGAGCGTGAGGACCGTGTTGCGGCGCAGGTCGCGGGCGGCGTCGCTCACCGAAAGATCGAAGTAGCCCACGTTGTCGAGCGGCTCGGGGGTGTGCTCGTCGGGGAAGTAGTAATACTCCAGCTCGGCACCCACATTGAGCAGGTAGCCGGCCTTCTCGGCCTTGCGGAACATGCGGCGCAGGGCATCGCGCGGATCGCCGGCAAACGGCTTGCGATCGGGAGTGCACACGTCGCAGAACACGCGGGCGACGCCGTTGTGGCTCGGGCGCCACGGCAGGATCTGGAAGGTCGAAGCATCGGGGAACGCCAGCATGTCGGCTTCCTCGGGCGTGGCAAAGCCCTCGATAGCGGAGCCGTCAAAGCCAATACCCTCCTCAAAAGCGACCTCGAGGTCCTCGGGGCTAATGGCAAAGTTCTTGAGGCGGCCGAGAATGTCGACAAACCACAGACGAACAAAGCGGATGTCACGCTGCTCTACGGAGCGGAGTACGTAATCGATGTTCTGCTGGTTCATGTCGCTCCCCTTTCTTTCGGGCGGGTTTCGACTGGTCTATATCGCAGATACTATCGCAGAAAAATGTTTCCGCAGGGTTAAAGCGTATCAAGCGCTCAAAAAACGTGTGCGAACAGGCAGTCACGAACGAATGGCTAGCGTTCAGATTCGGAAACAATTTGCCTACACGCTCGTTCCAGCGCTGGGAACTCCATCGTCACCGCATCCCAAACAACCGATCGGTCGACATTGCCGTAATCATGCGCGAGGTAATTTCTCATGCCGATAATTCCACGCCACTCAATTTCGGGATGAAGCCGCTGCGAGCGTTCCGACAACTTGCCCGCTTCTTCCGTCACCCTAAGCGCGCACATCAAAAGGGAGTCCGCCAACGCCCTCGTCCGCACGTCATTCGCATGCAGAAACTGGTCCTCGGTGATATCAAAAGCCTTGATGCGCTCGTTTGTTTCAGAGATGGCGTCCAAGACCTCTTGGGCGCGGAGGCCGTCTGACTTACGCGCGATCATAAAGGATCACTCCTTCGCGCTCGATTGCCGCGGCAAGATCGGCATCAAGATGGTCGCTCGAGACAAGATCAACCTGCCTCCCAGTTTCTTTGCGCACCGCCTCGCCGAATGCCGACAACGCGAAAAGGCCAAAGCCCTGATCGCGATCGACTTCGAGACGCAAGTCAATGTCACTATCGGCACGCGCGTCGCCACGAGCATACGAGCCAAAAAGAATCACGCTTTTGATGGCGGGAATCGGGCTGGCCGCCTCACGGACAGCGGACTCAATCAGCGCGGTATCCAAAATGCCCGCCGCGACGCTTCCGCTCGCAGAGCTTTTACCGAGTGAAGGGACAAACGGCAGCGAACGCTCGCGCAGCATCTGTCTCATAAACATATTGACTGCAACAGACGAAGTCATGCCAAGTTCTTCGCACAGCTCGGCAAATGAATCTTTAATTGACGAGTCCACTCGCACACTCAGCACAGACGCAGCCATGGATACCTCCTGTATGACATTGTCTATATATTATCACACAGACTAGCGCGAGGTCGAAGCGCGGTGTTCGATGTGGCCGGGGACCTCGATGCGCTTGGGGGCGAGCTTTGCGGCATCGCCCACCGTAGTGGTAACGACGTCGATGCGCTCGGACAGGCGCTCGACCACGCGCTCGGCAATGGTGAGGGTGTCCTGCGCGGCCGTGGTCACACCGCCAAAGAGCACGTGGTTCCAGGGGTAATCGTCAAACGTCGCAATCTTGAGGCCAGCCGGCAACGAAGGTCCCAACTGTGCCAGCGCCTCGGTCAGACGCAGGAAGACCAGGCCGTTGACGGCAATGAGGCCGAGCTTTTTGCCCGCGTAGTCGCGGATGGTCTCGTCCAGGCGGCTGACGCTCGTGGCACCGTCATCGGCCAAGGTGACAACCTCGCCCGCAAGGTCGCGGCGCGAAAGCTCGTCGGCAAAGGCCTCGGCGCGCTCGCGACGCACGGGGCTGTCGTCGCTTGCCTCGGTGAGCAGGCACAGGCGCTCGCTGCCCGCAGCGGCCAGGGCGTCTACCAGGCCGGCGACCAGCTCACGGTTGTTAGATGTCACCAGATCGGCACCGCCGTCGGCAACGTCGCGGTCGAGCAGCACAACGGGCAGACGTCCCGCGGCAGCGGCGATGGCCCCGTCGTTACCACCGCAGGTGTTGACGACCAGGCCGTCTACGCCGGCATCGATAAGTCTGGTGAGCGACTCCGCTTCCTTAGCGGGGTCGTTGACACTAATGGCCGTCATAAGCGAGCAGCCGCGCGCGGCGGCACTGGCGGAAAGTCCTTCGAGCATAGCGCTGGAGAACGGGTTGGCGATGTCGGCCAGGATCACGCCAATGAGGTTGGTGCGCGAGCTGCGCAGATTGCGCGCGGCGGCACGCGGGCGATAGCCGGTGCGCTCGATAACCGCCGCGATGCGAGCACGGGTTTCCTCGGTCATTTGCCCGGGGCGGTTGTTGAGATAGCGCGAGACCGTGGCCGGGCTCACGCCCGCCTCGGCGGCAATGTCCTTGATTCTCATCTGCGCCATAGCGCACCCCGTTTCCCATTTGTCGGCAGTCTGAGCCATTTTAGGCATTTTTTTAAAAATCTCGCTTGCAAAACGTTGTAGGTGAGCAGCATCGTTTTTGCGCCTCGAGCAGATGCGATGATGGGCTAGATAGACGAATCTTTGGACAGCTCGAAATAGTCGGGATGCAAGGTGATAACCGGGCCCTGCTCCTCGGGCATCAGGTGCAAGTGTGTCTCGGCCAGATAGCTCGCCGCGTCGGTATCGCCCCTCTTAATGGCCTCGAGAATCCGGCGATGCTGCCGACGAATCGGCTCCCAATCTAGGTCCTGCGACACCATACGCAACCAGTTGTATCGCTCAAAATGCGTATTGACGCTCTTCATCCAATCCCACAACATGTGACGGCCGGCAATCGCAAAACACGTCTCATGGAACAGGTTGTCCAGATCAAAAAAGCGACGCGTTTCGCTATGGTCGAGCGACTCGGACTCGGCAAGAATCTGCTCGAGCCGCTGCTTTTGCTCGGGTGTGGCGGCCGAACAGCATTTAATAAGCACGCTTCTCTCGAGTTTCTCGCGCAAGAAACAGGCATTCTCGGCGCGCTCCATGCTGATTTTTGAGACATAGGTGCCGCTTTTGGGACGCGTTTCCACCAGCTCCTGCTCGCGCAGGCGCACAAAAGACTCGCGAATGGGCGTGCGCCCGATTCCCGTCTCCTTTTCCAGACCAATCGCCGAAAGACGCGTGCCAGGCTTGAGCTCGGCATAGATGATCTTGGAGCGCAATGCGTTGTATGCCTGATCTTGCAGGCTCTGATAATGCTGATGTTGTTCCATAAAGCCCTCGGATGAAGCCCACGGTTTGTCGAATTTCACCACGTAATACTATCGCATCCCCCATCCCATCAGTTGTGGTGAAAGAGGGGGTGCTCACGTCGCCAGCACCGCAAGAGCAAGCGGCGGCATCCCGAAACCCGGGACACCACCGCTATTTTGCTATCGGATGGCGCAGAGACGCCCCTCCTCATGTGCCAAGGGGTTAACTAGAGTTCGCAGGCGACCTTGTAGCCATCGCCGATGGCGTCGCGGATGTTGCCGCACTTGTTGGCATCGCCCAGCACGTGGGCGGCAACACCGGCTGCAGCCAGGTCGTCGGCCAGCTTGGTGTTGGGACGATAGCCCATAGCAAGCACCAGCGTATCGGCACCGGCAATAGTGTGGACCTCGCCGTCCTTCTCGTAGCTGATGGTATCCTCGGTGATCTCGGTCACCTTGGCCTCGGTCAGCACATGGACGCCCTTGGAGAGCATGCGCGTGATGAGCACCGCGCGACCGGCACCGCCCTCGTTGGCGGCGAGCGTCTTGGTCATCTCGATGACGGTGACATCGCGGTTGGCCGGCGACAGGTCGTTGACCAACGGGGCCAGGTAATCGGCCGTCTCGCAGCCAACGGTGCCGCCGCCCACGATGACGATCTTCTTACCCGGGAAAGCCTTGCCACCCAGCAGGTCGTCGGCCGTCATAACCTGCTTAAAGCCCTGCATGAAGGCCGGAGCGATGGGCTCGGCGCCATAGGCCAGGACGACCTCGTAGCCGGCGTAGTCGCGCTGAATGTCCTCGGCAGTAAGCTCGGTGCCAAATACGCACTTCACGCCCGCCTCAGCAAGACGGCGATACTGATACTTGATCACACGGGTGAGTTCCTGCTTTGCCGGCGGAACGGCTGCGATACGCATCTCGCCGCCCGGTTCGTCCTGCTTGTCCACGAGCACCACGTTGTGGCCGCGCTTGGCGGCAATGAACGCCGCCTCCATGCCCGCAGGACCAGCGCCCACAACGAGCACGTTCTTGGCCTCGGCGGCAGGCTCGTAGCCAGCCTCGTCGCGCTCCACGTCCGGATTAACGGTGCAGGAGATGCGTTTGCCAAACATAATGCCGTTCAGGCAGCGCAGGCAGCCAATGCAGGGGCGAATATCGTCGGCGTTGCCGGCAGCGGCCTTGTTGCAGAACTCGGCATCACACAGATTGGCGCGGCCCATCATGCAGATATCGGCAGCGCCGTCCTCGATCAGCTCCTCGGCGATCCAGGCCTCGTTGATACGGCCGACCGTGGCGACGGGAATGTTCACGTGCTTCTTAATCTCGCGCGAGCAGGCGGCATGCGAGGCCTGCTGAGTACCGGCGGCGGGAATTGCGGAACCGCGCTTGATGGTGGTACCGCCCGACACGTGAATCATGTCGACGCCGGCCTTCTCCAAGCGACGCGAGACATAGATCATGTCGTTGAGGGTCAGGCCGCCATCGGTGTACTCATCGCCCGAGATGCGGACGTCGATGATAAAGTCCTTGCCGCAGCGCTCGCGAATCTCGGCGATGACCTCGAGCAAAAAGCGCATGCGGGCGTCGAGCGAGCCGCCGTACTCATCGGTACGCTTGTTATAGAGCGGGGTCAAGAAACCGCCGAGCATGCCGTGGGCGTGCGCCGCATGGACCTCGACGCCATCGACACCGGCCTTCTGCATACGCACGGCAGCGTCGCCAAACTGATGCGTGAGCTCGTGAATCTCATCGACCGTAATGGGGCGCGGCGCCTCGCGGGCATAGGACGGGCCCACAAAGGACGGAGCGATCAGGCGCGGCGTACCCGGAATGTTAAAGGCCATGTAGGCGGGGTGGAAGAGCTGCGGCATGATCTTGCAGCCATACTCGTGGACGGCTGCGGCGAGCTTTTCCCAGCCGGGGATAAACGTGTCGTCGTAGCAGCACATGTCACCCGGCAGATAGGTATAGGTGGGCTCGACCGTCACGACCTCGGTGATGATCAGGCCCACGCCGCCCTTGGCGCGGGCACGATAATGATCGACCAAGTCGTCGGTCACATAGCCATGATCGGCCAGGTTGGTGGACACTGGCGGCATAAAGACGCGGTTCTTGACCTCGGTTGTACCGACCTTGATCGGGCTAAAGAGCATCGGATAGGCAGAAGACTCCATACAGGATTCCTTTCGTTTGAGCCGCTCGGCGGCAGTTGCTAACGTACTTATTGTATCAGCAACTGCCGCATCCGCAGTCAAACATGCCCAAACGCGGTCGGCTAATGAATACCGCGGCCCAAGTCTTCGGCGATTTTGTCCACGCCCTTAAGTGCGGCACAGGTCTTTTTGTTGGAGCAATGCCCCGTGCAAACGCCACCCTGAGCGCAGTCGGCGCAGGTGCCCTTGCGGTAGATGCGCACGCATACCGCGACAAACGCAATACCGATAACAGCCAGTACAACAATATCGATAGGTGCCATAGCAAGCCTCCTCTAGTTAACCACCACTTACTTTACCCCATTCTCCACCTACCAAAAAGGGACAGGTTTATTTTGGTCGGTTTTATCTGCGGAAACGCCACATCTTAACTTCTGGGGCAAAGTAATCTGTCTCCCATGCACAAAAAGCCCGGGGTCGCTGGGACACCCGGGCTCGTGGAAAGGGGTTAATCCTTATTCGGACTTAAGCGGAAACTGCGGCGGAAGCAGTGTTGGTCTCGTCCTCGTCGGTCCATGCATGCTTGGGCATGGGACGGAAGATCTGGAAGAGCATCGCAACCAGCAGCACGATGGCCACAATCGTCCAGATACCAAACTGTCCAAGAACAAGCAAGTTGTAGAACTGGTTGATGAACAGGCCGATCACCCAAGCGAAGGCGCACTCGTAACCGATGGCGATCGCAGTCCACTTGCCGGAATCCATCTGGTTGCGGATGGTGCCAATGGCGGCAAAGCACGGAGCGCACAGCAGGTTGAAGGCGCCGAAGGCAACGCAAGCGCCCATGGTGGGGAACATGCCGGCAAACGCGGTCCACAGGCTTGGGTCGGTCTCGCCCGCGTCGGCGACGGACAGCAGCGAGCCGGCGGTGGCGACGACGTTCTCCTTGGCGACGAGACCCGAGACGGTCAGCGCGGTGGCCTGCCAGGTGCTAAAGCCGAGCGGGGCGAAGATCCAAGCGACCAGGTTGCCGAGCATGGCAAGCACGGAGTAGTCCATGAACTCCTCGGGGATGCCGTCCATCGCAGGCAGGAAACCAAAAGAACCGTTGTAGCTACCAAAGTTGGAGAGGAACCAAACCACGACGGTGGACGCGAAGATGACCGTGCCGGCCTTCTTGATAAAGGCCCAGCAGCGCTCCCACACGTGCAGCGCCCAAGAGCGGATCGCCGGGAAGTGGTAGGCAGGAAGCTCCATAACGAACGGCGTCGGGCGACCGGCGAAGAGCTTGGTCTTCTTGAGCATGAGGCCCGAGGCGATGACGGCAAAGACGCCCAGGAAGTAGAAGAGCGGGCTGATCCACGCGGCGGTGGTGGAAGAATCGCCGATGATGGAGCCCATGAGCAGGGCGATGATCGGCAGCTTGGCGCCGCAGGGGATGAACGTGGTGGTCATGACCGTCATGCGGCGGTCCTTCTCGTTCTCGATGGTCTTGGTAGCCATGACGCCGGGGACGCCGCAGCCCGAGGACACGAGCATGGGGATAAAGGACTTACCGGACAGGCCAAAGCGGCGGAACACGCGGTCCATGATGAAGGCGACGCGGGCCATGTAACCGCAGTCCTCCAGGAAGGACAGCATGACGAACAGCAGGAACATCTGCGGCACAAAGCCGAAGATGGCGCCCAGGCCGCCGACGATACCGTCACAGACGAGCGAATCGACCAGGCCGCCGTCCTCGGTGCCACCCGCCACAAGGGCGTCGTGCACCACGGTGGTAATACCCGGAACATAGGGGCCGTACTGTGCCGGGTCGACCGAGTCGGCATTGTCGCCCGCAGCCTCGACAGCTGCGTCGTAGGCGTCGCGACCCTGGCCGAGCACATACCAGCCGTCGGTGCCGAAGAGCTGGTCGTTGGTGAAGTCGGTCACCGTGCCGCCCAAGGTAGAAACGGCGATGTAGTACACGCAGAACATGATGACCACAAAGATCGGCAGGCCCAGGATACGATTGGTAACCACGCGGTCGATCTTCTCGGAGGTGCTCATCTTGGCCGGAGCCTTGGTCATGCACTCATCGATGATGTGCGCGATGACGCCATAGCGCTCACCGGTGATGATGGACTCGGCATCGTCGTCGCAGTCCTGCTCGCACTGGGCGACCAGCTGCTCCACGCGAGCAGCCTTCTCCTTAGTGAGGTTGATGAGCTTGCAGGCGTCCGCGTCGCGCTCGAACAGCTTGACGGCGTAATAGCGGCGCTTTTTGGCGGGAACGCTTGCCGGCAGATTGTTCTCGATGTGGTCCAGAACGTCCTCGATGGAGGAATCGAACTTGTGCTCCGGCACCTGGCCCTTAGAAGCAGCGGACTTCTTGACCTGCTCGAAGAGTTCCTTGATGCCCTTGTTCTTAAGAGCCGAGATCATCATGACCGGGCAACCGAGCTTCTTGGAAAGCTTGTCCGTGTCGATCTTATCGCCGTTCTTCTCGACCAGGTCGGCCATGTTGAGGGCAACGACCACGGGCAGGCCGGTCTCGATAACCTGAAGCGCCAGGTACAGGTTACGCTCGAGGTTGGTGGCATCGACGACCTGAACGACAACATCGGGCTCGCCGCTCATGAGGTAATCGCGCGAGCATTGCTCCTCGGGGCTGTAGGGGGAAAGCGAGTAGATGCCAGGGAGGTCCGTGATGGTAACGTTCTTGTCGCTTAGGAGCTTGGCTTCCTTTTTCTCAACCGTGACGCCGGGCCAGTTGCCAACGTAGCCGTTGGCGCCGGTGATCAGGTTGAAAAGCGTGGTCTTGCCGCAGTTGGGGTTACCCGCCAGCGAGACATGGATCTGAGAATCCGCCATTCAATCCTTCTTCCTTGTTTGCCCGCGCTGCTTTCTCCGCGCAGGCTGGATAATGTGCTTCAAAGATGCTGTATTAAGTTAGAAAAACCTAACTTTATCTGCAGAAATATGCGCCACGAGTCCTTACTGGACCTCGACGACGGCGGCCTCCTCCTTGCGGATGGAAAGCTCGTAGCCGCGCACGTTGATCTCGACCGGATCACCGAGCGGTGCAACCTTCACGACCTTGAACGAAGTGCCCTTGATGAGCCCCAGGTCCATAAGGTGGCGGCGAAGCGCACCCTCACCGTGAAGCTTGACGATGGTGGAGCTCTCGCCCACCTTAACGTCACCCAACGTCTTCATTTACTTGTCCCCCTTTCAGTGCGTACAGAAATACCGTCGACTAACCGACGGTCATGATGTGCATGGCAACCTTGGAATCGATACCAAAGCGTGCGCCCAGCACGGTGACGATGATATTGGCGCCACTCGAGCTCACCACGTGGATTTCGTTGCCCTCGACGAAGCCGAGGTCCTTGAGGTGGTGTTTCATGTCCTCATTGCCCTTTACACGGGACACGCGCACGGTTTCGCCCGCTTTTACCATCGAAAGCGGCATGGCCGGCATCTGCGGTCCGCAAGACATGAGTGGCTCCTAACGTCAGTTCGTCCTCAACATCGACGCGGTAAAAGTTAACCACGCCTATGTTCGCTTTAGTAAACTAACACGTGGTTAACTTTTTGGAAAGGGTCCCCATTCAGATTTCGAAAAAGTTTCCTATACGAAACAAAAGGGCACGGCAAAGGACCATCCTTTACCACGCCCTATCATGCTTAGAGTGAGAGATTTCTGATCGACGTAACGCAGGAAGCCTCGTCTACGCCCGAAACGCGGAAGATGATGTCCTCGCCGCACTCGCCGTAGAGAGCCATGAGTCCCATGACATCGCGGCCATCCGTGTGGCGATCGCCGATACTGACTGACACGTCGCAACGATGCTTGGCAATGATGTCATAGAGCAGCGCAACCGGGCGGGCATGTAATCCCAACGGATCTTTAATCGTCTTTGTAAACTCGACCATGTCCCCTCCCACGACATCGTACATTCGGCTGGCAAACCCAGCCATGTGGTAGTTATTGTAGCGTTAGATGCTTGTCGAGGACCCTTTCGGACACCCCGTGGACAAAAAGTGGCAAATATGAGTACTGTCACAAATTTAGTAGCAGCAGAATTGAGAGCAAATTGGCCGATTTGGCCGATTTTAATGTTTTGGAAGCCATCGAATCGCGTCTATAGGGGGTTAGATAAATTGATTTTGAGCCCATTTTCACTCAGAACAGGCCGAAAAATATGACACCTCTTTTGCAACAGTACTCATATTTGGTATTTTTTGACCACAGGGTCCAAAACCATGCTCCAAAACACAAAAGGAGGGGCCTCGTAAGGTAGCGCGCAGAGATGTGGTGTAAGAGGCGGGGCATGCCCCGCCTCTTCTCTTT
>CAJLCM010000017.1:0-33413 GCA_905205145.1 uncultured Collinsella sp. | reverse complement strand
AGGCCGCTGCGCGCGTGGATGCCGACCGCGCCGCAGGCAAGCCGCTGCCCCCGCTCGCGGGCGTGCCGCTGGCCATTAAGGACAACATGAACCTCGTGGGCACGCGCGCCACCTGCGCTTCCCGCATGCTCGAGAACTACCAGAGCGTCTACACCGCTACCTGCGTCCAGCGCATGCTCGATGCCGGCTGCCTGCCCATGGGCAAGGCCAATATGGACGAGTTTGCCTTCGGCAGCTCCACCGAGAGCTCGGCGTTCCACCGCACCAACAACCCCTGGGATACCGAGCGCGTGCCCGGCGGCTCCTCGGGCGGCTCCGCTGCAGCCGTCGCCGCGGGCGAAGTCGCGCTCTCGCTGGGCTCGGACACCGGCGGCTCTATTCGCCAGCCGGCGTCGCTGTGCGGTGTGGTGGGCTTTAAGCCCACGTATGGTGCCGTGAGCCGTTACGGCGTGGTTGCCTTTGGCTCGTCGCTCGACCAGGTGGGCCCCTTTGGCCGCACGGTCGAGGATGTCGCGCTGGCCATGAACGCGCTCACCGGCGCGGGCCACGATCCGTACGACTGCACCAGCCAGGATTGCGCCGTCGACTTTACCGAGCATCTCAACGACAGCGTCGAGGGCAAGCGCGTGGGCATTATCCCTGCGTTTATGGAGGCCGAAGGTCTGACGCCCGAGGTCAAGGCCGCTGTTCAGCGCGCCGCTCAGGAGCTGCAGAACCAGGGTGCCGAGCTGGTCGAGGTCGACCTGCCGCACTTGGACGCCGCCATCGCCGCCTACTACGTCATCGGCCCGGCCGAGGCGTTCTCCAACCTGGCCCGTTTCGACGGCATTCGCTACGGCTACCAGGAGGAGGGCTGCGCCAACCTGTCCGACCAGAGTTCGCTTTCGCGCGCCCACGGCTTTGGCGCCGAGGCCAAGCGCCGTCAGATGCTCGGCGCCTACCTGCTGAGCTCGGGCGTGTACGACAAGTACTACTACGCTGCGCAAAAGGCCCGTACGCTCATCACGCAGGACTACGACGCCGCGTATGCCAAGGTGGACACCATCCTCATGCCCGCCTCGCCGCGCACGGCCTTTAAGTTTGGCGAGATCAGCGACCCCACGCAGATGTACCTCTCCGACCTGTACACCATCTCGCTCAACATCTGCGGCAACGGTGGTATCTCGGTGCCGCTGGGCCTGGGCGAGGATACTCAGCTGCCCGTTTCTGCCCAGCTGGTGGGACCTGCCTTTAAGGACCGTCAGCTGCTCACGTTTGCCCGCGCCCTGGAGCGCGGCTTTGCCGATGCCGCCACGGGTGCGCCCGCGCTTTCCGTCGCGCCCGATTTTGCCGGGAAGGGAGGCGAGCTGTAATGAAGGAGCTTTCCGAGGTCCTGCAGGATTGGGAGGCCGTGATCGGCCTGGAGATTCATACCGAGCTCACCGCACTCGATACCAAAATGTTCTGCAACTGCAAGCTCAGCCACGATGACGAGCCCAACGCCAACGTGTGCCCGGTGTGCCTGGGCCTGCCCGGCGCCCTGCCGGTGCCCAACAAGCGCGCCATCGAGAGCATCGTCAAGGCGGGTCTCGCCACCAACTGCGAGATTCAGCGCCACTCGATGTTCTACCGCAAGCACTACTTCTATCCCGATATGGCCAAGAACTTCCAGACTACGCAGGGTCCGGTCGCCTTTGCCATGTACGGTCACCTGGACCTGGACGTGACCGGTCGCGGTGCCGCCGAGCGTCCCGACTGCGCGTTTGGCGAGGCCGAGGCCCAGAGCCTGGCGAGCGCTTCGGCCAATGCCGAGGGCCTGTCCACGTCCATGACGTCGACCATGCGCGAGGGCAACCAGCGCGCCGGCCACCTGGCCAGTTATGACGCGTCCAACCTGCAGATGCCCGAGCGTCGCGAGGACGGTTCCTACACGGTGCCTATTCGCATCCTGCGCATCCACATGGAGGAGGATGCCGCCAAGATGGTGCACGTGGGCGGCGCCGAAGGCCGCATTACCGCCGCGGCCGAGTCGCTCGTCGACTACAACCGCTGCGGCACGCCTTTGATTGAACTCGTGACTGAGCCCGACTTGCGTACGCCCGAGGAAGCGCGCCTGTTTATGGAGAAGCTCCGTCGCATCTTTGTGACGCTGGGCATTTCGGACTGCTCCATGGAGAAGGGTTCCATGCGCTGCGACGGCAACGTGTCGCTGCGCCGCCGTGGCGAGACCAAGCTGGGCACCAAGACCGAGCTTAAGAACCTCAACTCGTTTAAGAGCCTGCACGATGGCCTTGCCTACGAGATCTGCCGTCAGGCCGAGGTGCTCGAGGAGGGCGGCATCATCTACCAGGAGACCCGCCACTGGGAGCCCAGTCGTAAGCGTACCGTGGTCATGCGTGTGAAGGAAACGGCCGACGACTATCGCCTGTTCCCCGATCCCGACCTGGCGCCGTTTGATCTGGATGACGAGTTCATCGACCGCTGCCGTGGCGAGATCCCTGAGCTGCCCGATGCCAAGCGCGTCCGTTTTGAAGCCGACTTTGGCATTAAGACGGCCGACGCCGAGCAGATTGCCGGCGACCCCGAGTTTGCCGAGTTCTTTGAGGCGGCCGCTGCCGGCATGGCTGGCAAGGAGGCCCAGACGGTCGCAAACCTGCTGGTGAACGAGATGATCGCCTACCTTAAGGGCGCGGGTGTGTCGCTCACCGAGTCCGGCATCGCGCCGGCTCAGGTGGCAGCCCTTGCCAAGCTGCTGGCGACCGATGCCATCAGCTCCAACCAGGCGCACGAGGTCTTTGAGGCCATGGCCCAGACCGGTGATGACCCCAATAAGATCGTCGACGAGCGCGGCATGCGTCAGGTGAGCGACGCCGGCGCGCTGCAGCCGATTGTGGACGAGGTGCTGGCAAACTGTGCCGAGCAGGCGCAGCAGTATCGTGACGGCAACCAGAAGGTCATCGGCTTTTTGGTGGGCCAGTGCATGAAGGCGAGCCGCGGCAAGGGCAACCCGAAGCTCTTCAACGAGTTGCTGAGAACGTCGCTCTCGTAAGCGGGAACCCGGGAGCCCCGGCAGGGCGGGTGCTTCCTCAAAATTTCAAACAGTCCTGCGCAAGACGAAGGCCACATTAAGTGGCCTTCTTTGCGTGCGGAACTCATTTTGAGCAAGCACCCGCCCTGCCGGGGCTCCCGGGTTCCGAGACGACTCGGCCGTTCGGGTCAGGCGGGCTGAATGGAATAGAGTGAATGGGCGCGCCGTTGGCGCGTCCATTTTTGTGCGGGTGACAAAGGGACTGCCCCTTTGTCACATTGCAATAAATGTGATGAAAGTGTGGCGAAATGAGCTTAAAACTTCTGTAAATGTGATAAATGTCACGTTTTACCTAGGGTAAAATGTGGGAAATATCACGTTTACGGAAGTTTCTTTGCGGGAGGTTCGGTCATGCAGCGAGATATCATTGCCAAGCTTAACGCTTGGAAAGCGTCGGAATATCGTAAGCCGCTTATCCTTAAGGGGGCGCGCCAGGTTGGAAAGACGTGGGCGCTTAAGGAGTTCGGTCGAACCTCGTACCGCAATTTTGTGTATCTGACGCTCGAGGAACCGTCACCTGGGGTACGGAGCGAGTACGCTCAGTTTTTCGAAGGTACGCGCGATCCTCGGCGGATCATCTCAAACCTTTCCCTGGCACTTGGACAGCCTATCGATCCCGGCGAGACGCTGCTTATTATTGATGAGATCCAGGATTGTCCTTCTGCAGTCGGCGCCCTTAAATACTTCTGTGACGAGGCCCCCGAGTATCACGTCGCATGCGCAGGGTCTTTGTTGGGCGTTCGCTTGTCTCGTGAGACCAGCGCTTTTCCGGTGGGAAAGGTCGAGTTCATGGAGATGCACCCTATGAGCTTTTCCGAGTTTCTGAAAGCCGAGGGCGCTGCAAACTACGACGAATACCTTGGCGGTCTGGATCAGATCGAGAAAGTGCCCGATTTCTTCCATATCCGTCTCGTCGAGCATCTTCGTCGTTATTTTGCATGTGGCGGCATGCCAGAGGCCCTTGGTCGGTGGGTGGAGACGGGCGATATCGTTCAGGTCGATAAGGTGTTGTCCGATCTCTTGGATTCCTACGAGCGCGATTTTGCCAAGCATGGTGGCCGTGCGCAGTTCGCCAAGCTTTCGCAAATATGGAACTCGATTCCAACTCAGTTGGCGCGCGAGAATAAAAAGTTCGTTTGGGGTGCGGTGCGCGAGGGGGCTCGTGCTCGAGAATACGAGGATGCTCTGGAATGGCTTGCCGATGCTGGGCTCATCACGGCGGTTCGCCTTAATGCTGCCGGTGGCGTGCCGCTCTCTGCATACGATGACCTCAAGGCATTTAAAGTCTACTGTCTTGATGTCGGTTTGCTGCGCCGCATGGCAAGACTGGATGCGTCCGCTTTTGCCATCTCGGATGCGCTATTTTCGGAGTTCAAAGGTTCGTTCGCCGAGAACTATGTGCTTCAGGCATTACTTTCACAGTTAGATGCTGCTCCGCGTTATTGGACAAACGAGAAGCCGAAGCACGAAGTCGATTTTTTGATTCAAGTCGGAAACGAAATCGTTCCCGTCGAGGTCAAATCGGGAGAGGTCGTTCATTCCAAGAGCCTTAAGTACTATGCCGACAAGCATGCGGAGACGACTCCATTGAGGGTCCGCTACTCACTTAAGAACCTAAAGCTCGACGACGGGGTGCTCAACATTCCGTTGTATTTGGCTGATCGATCTGTCCCTCTTATCAAAAAGGCGCTTGATTGTGCGCATCTTGACGTTTAGATCCTGGGTGAGCTGACGGGCGGCGGCTAATTAATCGCTCCGTTACGGCCAGGGAGCTTGGGCCTTAGCGATGCTTGCTTCGCCAAGCCGTGGGTGTCATGCCGGTGTATTGCTTGAAGGCTTGGGCGAAGGCGGCCTGCTGAGGGTAGCCTAGACGCTCTGCCACCTGCGCTATCGTGAGCGCGCTATCTGCCAAAAGGTCCTGCGCTCGCTCCATACGGCGTCTGCGAATGTAGGCGCCCAGGGACCCGCCGGTTTGGGCCTTAAAGGTGGCGCATAGTTTGGAGCGGCTTGTGTAGAGCCTCTCGGCCACCTCGTTGATACCCACATGTCTGCCTTTGTCGAGCGTGCGCTCAATCATTGCCGTTGCTTCTTCGGCCATGGTTATGCTGACGCGTGTGTCTGCCGCCTGCCGCGCCTGCTTGTGGGCCGCGCGCGAACAGGCGAGCTCCGCGACCATGGTCTCCACGATGCCCTGCATATAGACGTGTCCGCCTACGGTTTGGGCACGGTCCTCGTTAATCCGGCGCAGCGTGTGATAGATGGCAGACGTCGCTTCCTCGTGCCATGGCTCGGCAAACGCCTCAAAGATTCCCGCGAACTCGGTGGGATAGCGGTGCTCCAGTTCGTCAAAATATCCAGGCAAAAAGAGTACCGAGCGCGAGTGATAAAGCTCCCCCGCAAACAGCGGGCTTAATTCCTCGCCGCAACTATCTTGGATAAAGCTGCAAACGGCATTGTTTGGCCACGGTCCCTGCAATGGTTTAAGGTTCGCGGGCGTTATGCCAGCCTCGGGCATGCATGTAAGTGTGGGTGCGCTGACCTCGCTCACGCAGGCGTATGGCTCGGGTGTGTATTCGGCCAGGTACATATCGTGCGTCGGGGTTATGAAATGCTCCATGACGATGCAGGTGGGGGAGAGGGGCATGATCCATGCGCGGCCGTGCGCCCGGTCATTTGCCACCTCGCCGGTAAAGACAGCGCCCTTGCCGGAAAGCTCCAGGCCAAACTGCTCAAATTGCGGTGCGTAGAGCTCGGTTATGTCGGTCGCTGCCCGCCGCATTTGCAAAAGCGTCCCTTTCCTTTGCAGAAACGTCCACGCCTGGCTTGATTGTGAGCCATGGCTAACATGCCAATGATAAGTTCATTACGGTTAACTCTCAAGCCGTTAGAAAGGAATCTCATGGCAAAGGAATCAAAAAAGGAAGGCGGCGGTATCGGCGAGCTGCTTGCATATGCTGGTGACCGCAAATTCCTAACGTATTTGGGCATGGCGCTCTCGGCGCTCTCGCAGCTGCTGAGCTTTGGCCCGTTCGTGTGCATTTGGCTTGTCGCACGCAATCTGATCGCCGTGGCACCTAACTGGAGCGAAGCCACCGATATCGCGATGTATGGCTGGTGGGCCGTGGGTTTTGCCCTGGCAAGCATCGTAGCTTATTTCGTGGGGCTCATGTGCACGCACCTGTCTGCGTTTCGCTGCGCGTCCAATATTCGCAAGACTACGAGCGAGCACCTGCTTAAGCTGCCGCTTGGCTACTTTGACACGCACGCCACCGGTGAGCTGCGTCGTGTTGTAGACGGATGCGCCGCCTCCACCGAGACTTTGCTCGCACACATGCTGCCCGATATCGCAGGCGCCGCCGCCATGGTCGTGGGCTTGCTCGTGCTGCTTTTCGCCCTCGATTGGCGTTTGGGGGCGGCATGCCTTATCTCGGTCGTCGTTTCGTTTGGCGCCATGGCCACCATGATGAGCGGTAAAGGCGCCGAGTTCATGAAGGCCTACATGGGAGCGCTGGTCAAGATGAACAAGACCGGCACCGAATACGTACGCGGCATCCCCGTGGTCAAGGTGTTTCAGCAGACGGTCTACTCCTTCAAGGCCTTCCACGATGCGATCGCCGAATACGCCGACATGGCACAAAACTATGCGGGCACGTTCTGCCGAGGTCCGCAGGTACTCAACCTTACCGCGCTCAATGGTCTTGTGGCATTCCTGCTGCCCGTGGCGTTGCTGTTGGCGCCGGGCGAGACGGACTTCGCGCATTTTATGGCAAACTTCACGTTTTACGCGATATTTTCGGCCGTGGTACCGACGGCCATGACCAAGCTCATGTTTGTGGGCGAGGCCTCTCAGATGAGTGCCGATTCGCTGGCTCGCATCCGAAGCATCATGGATTCCAAGCAGCTCTCCGTGCCCGCCCAACCCAAGCACCCTGCCGGCAGCGACGTACGATTTGAGGATGTGAGCTTTACCTACGAGGGTGCCGAAGCGCCTGCCATCAACCATGCGAGTTTTAGCGTTTCCGCTGGTAGCACCCTCGCCCTGGTGGGTCCCTCGGGTGGCGGTAAGTCAACCTGCGCAAGCCTGATCCCACGTTTTTGGGATGTCTCCTCGGGTCGAGTGCTCGTAGGCGGTGTGGACGTTCGCGATATGGATCCGCACGAGCTTATGGACCAGGTTGCCTTCGTGTTCCAGACCAATCAGCTGTTCCGGCAAACACTTGCCGATAACGTGCGCGCCTCCAAGCCTACGGCCACTGACGACGAAGTGCGTGCGGCCCTCTCCGCAGCTCAATGCGACGACATTGTGGCCAAGCTCCCACAGGGCATCAATACCATGCTCGGTGCCGGCGGAGCATATCTTTCGGGCGGCGAGGTCCAGCGCGTGGCGCTCGCCCGCGCGATCCTTAAAGACGCGCCTATCGTGGTGCTCGATGAGGCCACGGCGTTTGCCGATCCCGAGAACGAGGCACTCATCCAGCGCGCCTTTAGCAAGCTGGCGGCGGGTCGCACGGTCATTATGATTGCGCACCGACTCTCGACTGTAGTGGGCGCAGACCAAATCGTGGTGCTCAACCAGGGCAGCGTGCAGGAGTCGGGTACCCATGCCGAGTTGCTGTCCCAAAACGGTCTGTATGCCAAGATGTGGGCCGAATACGAACAGGCCGCGAGCTGGAAAATCACTGCAGCGACCGCGGATGCCGCCGTCACGAAGGGAGGCGAGGCCTAAATGTTCACCTCATTCCAAAAGAAGTATTTCCTATCCGATAAAGGCGTCGCCGGCGTAAAACGCGGCATTTTCTGGACCACGCTCACCAATCTTATTACCATGGCCGGCATGGGCTTTTTATTCCTGGTTATGGCCGGCTTTGTCGAGCATCTCACCAGCGGGGCTGACCTGCCGGATGCCCTGCCGATCGTGGGCGGCCTCCTGGTCTTTTTCGTGTTGCTCTTTGCCTCTAACTGGCAGCAGTATTACTACACCTACTGCATCTTTTACGAGGAGTGCGGCAAGCAGCGTATGGAGATTGCCGAGCGCTTGCGCAAACTGCCGCTGTCGTTTTTCGGTCGTCGTGATCTGGCCGATTTAACCGAGACCATCATGGGTGACGTCC
Source organism: uncultured Collinsella sp. (assembly GCA_905205145.1). GTDB lineage: Bacteria > Actinomycetota > Coriobacteriia > Coriobacteriales > Coriobacteriaceae > Collinsella. Next base: position 25,235 of record CAJLCM010000017.1, on the reverse strand, counting down.
AGGCCATGGAGCACGCCTACAGCCACGTGCTGGGAGAGCTTTGGGGTGCCATCATCGCAAGCGCCATTGTGCTCGTGGCGTCGCTGTTCTTTTGCTGGCAGCTGGCGATTGCGGCGTTTTGGAGCGTCCCCGTGGCCTTCGCCGTGCTGTATCTAACACGCGGCCCCATGACTCCGGTGTTCGATCGCGTGCGTGCCGAGAAGGTCAAAGTCACTGAGGCGATCCAGGAGACGCTCGATTGTGTGCGCGAGATCCGCGCTACCAATCAGGAGGCCCATTATCTTGAGGGGCTTAACGCCGTGATCGATGCCGAGGAGCGCGAGACCACCAAGGGCGAGCTCGCTAACGGGCTTTTGGTCAACTCCGCCTTTGTCATCCTGCGTCTGGGCATTGCCACCACGCTGGTTACGGGCGCCGCGGTGGTCGCCTCCGGCCAGGTCGACTTTTTGGTGCTGTTTGCCTTCCTGCTTATGGTGAGCCGTATCTATGCGCCTTTTGATCAGGCGTTAATGTTAATGTCCGAGCTATTTGCCGCCGAGTCGTCTGCCAAGCGCATGCGTTCCATCATGGAAGAGCCTGTGGCGCGGGGCAGCGAGAAATTTGAGCCTGTGGGCCACGATGTGGTGTTCGATCACGTGGCATTTGGCTATGGTGCGGGCGAGGACGGCCGTGCCGGCGAGAAAGTTCTTACCGATGTGAGCTTTACCGCCAAGGAAGGCGAAGTTACGGCGCTGGTCGGTCCTTCGGGTTCCGGTAAGTCTACGGTGAGCCGCCTGGCCGCGCTCTTTTGGGATGCCACCGAAGGCACGGTCACCGTGGGTGGCGTGGATGTTGCGGGCGTTGATCCCGAGGTGCTGCTGCGCGACTACGCCATTGTGTTCCAAGACGTGCTGCTCTTTGACGACACGGTGATGGGAAACATCCGCCTCGGGCGTCGTGATGCCACCGATGAGGAAGTGCTTGCGGCCGCGCGTGCCGCCAACTGCGACGAGTTCGTGAACCGCATGCCGCAGGGCTACGACACCATGATCGGCGAGAACGGCTCCAAACTCTCCGGTGGCGAGCGCCAGCGCATCTCCATCGCCCGCGCGCTGCTCAAAGACGCGCCCATCGTGCTGTTGGACGAGGCGACGGCAAGCTTGGATGTGGAGAATGAGACCGTGGTACAGCAGGCACTCTCCCGTCTGCTTGCAGGTAAGACGGTTATCGTTATTGCCCACCGTATGCGTACGGTGGAAAATGCCGACAAAATCGTTGTGCTCAAGGATGGTGTGGTTGCCGAGCAGGGCACTCCGGCGCAGCTTAAGGCGGCAGGCGGAGAATTTGCCCGCATGGTCGCACTGCAAAAGGAAGCGGCTGCCTGGCAGCTGTAGGAAAGGGGACCAAGATTTCCAAAGGTTAACTTTGGTTGACCATAATAGTTCGACTAAACTAGTCTCAAAAGCGTGCTCGAGCAAACTAATGAACTCGGGTGCTAAGGCACCATGCCGCGCTTGTGCGGCAAAAGGGAGAAGCAACATGAAGAAGTCGACGTTTAACACCCTGCTTGTCGGTGGCGGTTTTCTGCTTGGCACGGCCGGCATCAAGCTGCTTACCAGCGCTCCGGTAAAGAATGCCTGCGTGCAGGGTATCGCGTGCGGCATGCGCATCAAGAACGGCTACCAGGACATGGTCGAGCAGGCCAAGGCTAATGTCGACGACATGGTTGCCGAGGCTGCTTACATCACCCAGAGCGAGGCCGCTGCTGACGAGGCAGCCGAGTAACGCTCTCAGGCACAAATTATGAGATTCTCGATTATTAGCGAGATCCCCGGCAGGACCCGTCTTCAATTGGCGGGTCCTGTGCCAGAGAGCGATCTCGATGCACTTCTTAAGCTTGGCGGCGACATCGATGGCGTGCACAAGGTGCGCGTGTATGGCCGCATTGGCCAGATGGCGCTGGAGTACGACGAGCCGCGCCGCGCAAGCGTGCTCGACGCCCTAGGCGCACTCGATGCTCAAGCTATCGCCGATGCCAAGTCGGGCTACGTGATGCAACTCGAGCCGCGCAAGCACAAACTCGTTATGGATCTTGCCACACTTATCGGCGCCCACTACGCGCGCCGCTGGTTCTTGCCGACGCCTCTGCGTGCGGTGTTTGTCGTGGCCGGTTACATGGCATTTTTGCGCGCTGCCCTTCATGAGCTGGCGCAGCCACGCCTGACCGTTCCTGTGCTCGACGCTTCGGCCATCGGCATTTCGTTCGTCAAGCGTGATGTCGACACCGCGGGCCAGACGATGTTCCTGCTCAACGTGGGCGAGCTGCTCGAGGACTACACCCGCGCCATGAGCGAAAACGAGCTCATCAACTCGCTGCTCGATGTGCCCGACAAGGCGCAAAAGGTCGTCGGCGACACTGAGGTAAGCGTTGCCGCCACCGAGCTTGAGCCCGGCGACTTGGTAGCCGTGCGCACTGGCATGTCCATTTGCATCGACGGTGTTGTCGAGCAGGGGAGCGCTATGGTCAACCAGGCGACCCTGACCGGCGAGCCGCTGGCCGTCGAGCGCAGCGTGGGCGACGACGTGTTCGCCGGCACCGTCGTGGAGGACGGCAGCATCTTGGTGCGCGTGCGCGCCAACACGGCGCAGACCAAGCTGCGCTCAATCGTCTCGCTCGTGCAGACGGCCGACTCGCTCAAGTCCGAGGGCCAGTCGCATATGGAGGACCTCGCCAACAAGATCGTCCCATGGAACTTCCTGCTTGCGGGCCTGGTCGCGCTCACTACGCGCAGCCTCATCAAGACCTCGGCGGCGCTGATGGTCGACTACTCGTGCGCACTCAAGCTCACGGGTTCCGTTGCCGTCATGACCGCTATGAGCGATGCTGCCAAGATGGGCGTCATGGTCAAGGGCGCAAAGTACTTTGAGTCGTTTGCCAAGGCCGACACCATTGTGTTTGATAAGACCGGCACGCTCACCGAGGCGCAGCCGCGTCTTGCCTGCGTACTCACCACCGATGGCTGGAGCGAGGACGAGGTCCTGCGCCTTTCCGCTTGCTTGGAGGAGCATTTCCCGCATCCGGTGGCGCGTGCCGTGGTCAACGCTGCTCACGAGCGTGGGCTCGAGCACCGCGAGCGTCACGCTGCCGTCGAGTACATCGTGGCGCACGGCATCGCTTCGTCCATTGAAGGGCGTCGCGCCATCATCGGTTCCGCGCACTTTGTATTTGAGGATGAGAGCGCGCAGCTCGAGTCCGACATCAAGGAGCGCATCGAGTCCCAGATGCAGGGCCTGTCGCCGCTGTATCTGGCGGTCGACGGCACGGTCGTGGGTGTGCTCGGCATCGAGGATCCGCTCAAGCCCGGGGTCCGCGAGGCCATCGCCGACCTGCATGCGCTGGGCGTCAAGCATGTCGTTATGCTCACGGGCGACTCCGAGCGCACGGCCGAGCGCATTGCGCGAGAGGCGGGCGTCGATGAGTTTAAGGCCGAGCTGCTGCCCGAGGACAAGTACGCGTATGTGGAGCGCATTAAGGGCGAGGGACGCCACGTTGCCATGGTGGGCGACGGCGTCAACGATTCGCCGGCGCTGGGCCTGGCCGATGTGGGTCTGGCCATGGGCGGTGGAAGCGACATCGCCAAGGAGGTCGCCGATATCATCCTGACCGATACGGAACTCGATGCGATTGTTCGCCTGCGCCGCATGAGCCAGGGACTCATCGATCGTCTGACGAGTTCGTATTCCAAGGTGATGCTCACCAACTCGGCGCTGTTGGCATTGGGTATTACCGGCATGATTACTCCGCAGGCGTCGTCACTGCTGCACAACGGCTCGACGATTGCCTACAGCCTGGGCAACGCGAAGGCTTACCTGCGTTAGCAGACGTGTTCGCTCACGTTATCTGGCCTGCGCCCAGACGGCATCTGTGTCGTCTGGGCGCAGGCCTTTTGCGTTTGACCATCTGCTAGCTTCTCTATATAGTGTTGATAGCGGTGCTAGCAATTGAAGGGAGCGGGATCAACGTGGGTGCTGTTAGCGGCATGGCGCAGGTGAATGTTCGCGTAGATCGCTCGGTTAAAGAGCGCGCCGAGGAAGCGCTACAGCTTTCGGGCAGGTCACTGCCCGAGCTCATCAAAAAGGCGGTGGCCAAGGTCGCGCAGGGTGGCGGGCAGTGCGAGGAAGTGCTTGCGGCCGTCGACGACCGGCAGCAGGTCGTCGCGCCCGATACTCCGTTCGTCGCGTCGTGGGCAGCGGCAGACCGGCTTTATGCAGATTTGGGCATCGCTACGTCGCCCGTATCCGACGATCGCGGCTGGGACACAATCTATTCCGACGCCATGGATGAGCATTATCGCCAAAAGGGGATGATCCAGTGAGTGGGGCGCCTCTCAAGATCATGGTAGACGCCAGCGTATGGGTTGATTCGTTTTGCATCGACCATGCCGAGTCGCTTGCCGCGCGTGCGTTTATTGGGCGGGCGACGGAGACGGGGGCGTTGCTGTTCTTCCCGGTGCATATCGCTAAGGACGTGCTGTACGTTGTCCAACACGAGCTGAAGCGTAGCGTTCTTGCCAGAGGGGGAGCGCTCGACGAGGCTTCTGCTCACGCGATTGGCGATGCGGCGTTGGCGTTTGTTCGGAACATGACCGAAAACGCCACGGCCGTGGGCGCTGATGCATCCGATCTGTGGCTAGCCGACAAATATCTGACGCTCCATCGCGATTACGAGGACAACTTGGTGCTCGCCGCATGCAAACGCGCCCAGGTTGATTACTTGGTGACCAACGATCGTAAGCTGCTCGAACATGCCGATCTTGCAGCAAAGACACCTCGTCAAATGATGCCGATTCTGGCTTTGGTCGAACGCGGCGGCGCGGCTATCGGTTGACGCGAACTGTTTGCGGGCCTCTTGGACGACGATGCGCCAAGGGGCTCGCGTCTGCTATTTACAAAAGTTCGGCCTTAATGGCGGGACTTTCTGCGAGCTGCTCGGCTGCCTTTTCGTCGGAGCTGTCGAGTGCTGCCAGACTGCGGTAGACCCACTCGTTGACCTGGGTGTTCTTGACGCCTGCGGTCTGCATAAGGGCGCCTACCTCGCGGATTGCTGCGAGCAGATCGGCTTTGGGACCCGCGAGCTCGACCTCGACGCCGTGGTAGGCGGTCACGCCGCGGTTTTCGCTCACGTGGTCGATAAAGCCCTCGACGGTCTCAAGCTGCTGGGCGAGAGCTGCATTATCGTCGGCGTCCAGCGCGACGAGTGCGTTCGATACCGTGAGGGCGGGATGTCCGCAGGGGACAAAGCCTTCGATGACATCCATAGCTTCGGTAATGGTTGAGCCCAGGCCTGCGAGGGCATTGACGAGTTGCTGTTTGGTATCCATGACGGTCCTTTCGACGGGTCAATTTTGCTTGGCGAAAATATACGTGACGCGATCGGTAGCAAAAGTGTGAAGTGCGGCGCACATTGGGGTCTTCACAGCTCGTGCATAGAACAGCTGTCTACCTTTAGAACGTGGTAAGATAGCTATCCACGAGCGGGGTTCACCCCGCGTGTTCCTTGAAAAGTCGACGGTTATCGGGTGTTTGCAGACCCGATACCATCCAGACTTTCCCAACATTCGGGGGCGACTGGTTTCGACACGATAGCCCTGAGAGAGGAAGCAAGCCGAGGTCTCCTCGCCTCGTTAAACAGGGGTACCGTCAAATTGAATTGACAACAACTCTTCTTTTGAGCCTATGGCTCTCGCTGCTTAGTTTATAGCGGCGCGTCAACCCGGTGATTTCCCCGACACCGGCGCGACGTCATTTTAGGGGAATGCTCCCGCGCACGTAATCGGTATGGCGCGGGCTAAGACCGAACCGGTTGGGATGCCGCGAGCGTGTCGCTGCGCGCAAAGCGTCCGAGACTAAACCAGCGACTGAGCTTGGAGATGCCAATCAGGGGGCTTTCGTGGACCGGAGTTCGATTCTCCGCGCCTCCACCATAAGTAACAGGCAGGTAGATACTCATATCTACCTGCCTTTTTATTTCTAGTCCGTACCGCGGAGAATCGAACTCTATGCAGGGCGCGAGCGTTAAGCAAACGCGGAGCGTTTGTAGCGAGCGGGCGAGGGCGCCGGCAGGCGGCCGAAGCCGGTGCGGATTTGCGAAGCAAATACGCAGATTCTCCGCGCAAAGCTTCAACCCTATATAGATGCGATGTTATCGAATCTCAGCCTGCCATGTGCCACATCAACGGATTCCCCAAACCGCGGAGAATCGAACTCTGTGCAGGGCGCGGGCGTAAAGAAAACGCCTCAGTGACGCAGAGTGGGGCGTGCTTTCCCAATGGCAGCCCAGGCGGAAAGCACGTCCCGGAATTCACGCTCAGACTGGGACGTAGTTTCCGGATGACACATCAAGCGGAAGGCGCGTCCCGGAATCTAAGCTCGGAATGGGATTCATTTTCCTGATGACGGGCTCAGCGGAAAATGAGACCCGGAATTTGCTCTGAGAACGGGACACGCTTTCCGCTTCACCTGCCGCCTCGAAAAACCCATGCGCTCGCCATCCCAAAACTGGGTAGAAGAAAGCCAAAACGCAATCGCAGGAGGTCAATATGACTGCAGAGGATAAGGCAAAGAACGCCGGCAAGGTCGCGCTCGTCTTGGAGGGCGGTAGCTTTCGCGGGCAGTTTACCGCGGGCGTGCTCGACGTTCTCATGGAGGCCGGCGTCGAGATTCCGGCTGTCTACGGTGTATCGGCCGGCGCTCTCAACGGCGTGAACTACAAGTCGCACCAGATCGGCCGTGCCAACCGCATCAACCTGGCTTTCTGCAACGACAGCCGCTTCATGGGCGCCGCATCGTTTGCGTCTACGGGCTCCATTGTGGGTTACGACTTTATCTTCAACGATGTCCAGGACCGCTTGGATCCCTTTGACAACGAGACGTTCGACGCGAGCCCCATCGAGATGTACGCCGTCGCGACGGACATGCTGTTTGGAACCGCCACGTACCTCCCGGTCAAAAGCGCCGTGCTCGACCTCGACGCCGTACGCGCCTCGACCTCGTTGCCGCTGGTGACGCCGCCGGTCGAGATTGACGGGCACAAATACGTCGACGGCGGCGTGGCCGATTCGGTTCCTATCGAGCATGTGCTCGAGGAGGCGGGTTTCGACCGCGCGGTCGTCATCGTCACGCAGGACCGTTCGTACGAGAAAAAGCCCTACGAGTTTTTGCCGGCCGCGCGCGCCCGCTATGCCGACTACCCCTATCTGCTCGAGGCTATCGAGACACGCCACGACCGCTACAACATCCAGCGCATGCACCTGTGGAAGTATGAGCGCGAGGGCCGTGCGTTGGTCGTCGCTCCGCAAAAGCCGGTCGAGGTCGGCCATGTCGAGCACGATCCGGCAAAGCTTTTGGACCTGTATATCCAGGGCCGTCAGGAGGCAAAGCGCCTGCTCGCGGAAATCCAAGAGTTCGTTGAGCGCTAGCGACGGCGAACCCTCAAAAAATGACAACAGCTAAAGAGCTGGAAAAATCACGGCTCGTGGATGACATGTGCAGAAACTCTGGTCGGAGCCAAAATACCTGTTGACTCGGACGGCGAGCGGGGTAATATGGACGGGTTACTTGCAGAGCCCCGTGAATCTCTGTAACAACACGTACTGTACATGGAGGAGTCTAAGTGATTTCGAAATCGACTCACTACGCCAAGCAGGGCGAGGTCCAGCGCAACTGGGTTCTCGTCGACGCCGATGGTGCTGTCCTGGGCCGTCTTGCCACCCAGATCGCAATGATCCTGCGCGGTAAGAACAAGCCCCAGTTCACGCCCAACAGCGACTGCGGCGACTTCGTTGTCGTCATCAACGCCGATAAGGTCCAGCTTACCGGTAACAAGGCCGACACGAAGACCTATTATCGCCACAGCGGCTACAACGGCGGCCTCAAGGCTGAGAGCTTCCGCCAGGCTATGGAGAAGCACCCGGAGAAGGTCATCGAGCGCGCCGTTCGCGGTATGCTGCCCAAGACCACCCTCGGCCGTGCCCAGATGACCAAGCTTAAGGTCTACGCTGGTGCCGAGCATCCGCATGCTGCCCAGAACCCCACGAAGATTGAGCTGGAGGCTTAAAGATGGCTGAGAACACCGTTGTCTACCAGGGTACCGGCCGTCGTAAGAACGCCGTCGCCCGCGTCCGTCTCGTCCCCGGCACCGGCAAGGTGACCATCAACAAGCGTGACGCCGAGCAGTATTTCGGCCGTCATCAGCTCGTTGAGAACGCCCTTGCTCCCTTCAAGGTGACCGACACCGCCGGTCAGTTCGACGTTATCGCTCTGTGCGATGGCGGCGGCATCTCCGGCCAGTCCGGCGCTCTGCGCCTGGGCATCGCTCGCGCTCTTCTGAACGCTGGCGACTACCGTGCTGACCTCAAGAAGGCCGGTTTCCTTACGCGCGATGCTCGCGTGGTCGAGCGCAAGAAGTACGGCCTCAAGAAGGCCCGCCGCGCTCCCCAGTTCTCCAAGCGCTAAGGTTTTATCTCCTTTCGAGATACAATGTACAAGCGGGGCCTGCCGATTCCTCGGCGGGTCCCGCTTTTCTTTTTCGACTAGGGTGGGCGGTTGCATATCGCCTGCTAGGGAAGGAGCGATCCTATGCCCCAGAACATCTTCGGTACCGACGGCGTCCGTGGCGTCGCCAATGCCGGCCTCTCGTGCGACCTCGCGTTTCGCCTGGGCCGTGCGGCGACCAAGTTCCTTGGTCCGGATATCTGTGTCGGCCGCGACACGCGTCTTTCGGGCACCATGCTCGAGAGCGCTCTGACCGCCGGCATTATGGCCGAGGGCGGCCGTCCGCACTGCTGCGGCGTCATCCCCACGCCGGCCGTGGCCCTGCTCACCGTTCAGAACGAGCTCGACGGCGGCATCGTCATCTCTGCTTCGCATAATCCGCCGGAGTTCAACGGCATCAAGTTTTTTAGCCGCAAGGGCATGAAGCTTCCCGATGCTGTCGAGGAAGAGATTAGCGCCTGGGTAATGTCCGAAGAAGCCATGGCTGCCGACACGCTGCCGACCGGTGCCGGCGTGGGCCACATCATTAAGATGAAGGATGCCCGCAAGGCATACGTCGACCACGCCATCGATACGCTTGATGGCCTGAGGCTCGACGGCCTGGTCGTTGCCGTCGACTGCGGTCACGGTGCTTCCTGCCAGACTACGCCCGCCGCTCTGCAGCGCTTGGGTGCCACGGTCCATGCCATCAACACCGATTACTGCGGCACTGACATTAACGTTGAGTGCGGCTCCACTCACCTCGAGCCCCTGCGCGAGCTCGTACTGCGCACCCATGCTGACATCGGTTTGGCCCACGACGGCGACGCCGACCGCGTACTGTTCGTGGACAGCGAGGGCAATGAGATCGACGGTGATTACATCCTGGCTATCTGCGGTTCTGACCTCGCCGCTCGCGGCAAGCTCGCCAACTCCGAGATCGTCTCGACCGTCATGTGCAACCTTGGCTTCTCCATCGCTATGAAGGAGCAGGGCTTCGAGATGGTTCAGACTGCCGTGGGCGACCGCTACGTTCTGGAGCGCATGCTCGCGGACGGCGCCGTCATCGGCGGCGAACAGTCCGGCCACATCATCTTCCTGGAGCACAACACCACCGGTGACGGCCTGGTGACGGCTCTGCAGCTGCTGGCCGTGCTCAAGCGCACCGGTCGTACCCTCACCGATCTTGCCGGCATCATGAAGAAGTACCCGCAGGTACTCGTTAACGTGCATTCCGACAACAAGGCTGGTCTGGACGATTGCCAGCCCATCTGGGATGCCGTCGCTGCTGCCGAGAAGGAGCTTGACGGCCGCGGCCGCATTCTGGTGCGTCCGAGCGGTACCGAGCCACTGGTCCGCGTGATGGCCGAGGCCGAGACGCACGAGCTGACCCAGCGCGTTGTCGACGACATCGTCGAGGTTGTCAAGCGCGAACTTCCCTAATGGTCAAAAACGGGTGCCAAGTGGTAAACTGTTAAGGTTATTTGATTGATTGGTATGTCCGAGGGGGAGCATGTTCACTAAAGTCCTAAGGTCTTTTGGTATGCGTGGTCGAGTCCTTACGCTGGATGCTCCCATCTCGGGCGACGTCATTCCGCTCTCCGAGGTAAACGACCAGACGTTTGCCACCGGCCTTTTGGGCCAGGGCGTGGCGATTCAGCCCACCGGAACGCGTGTGATTGCACCGGCTGATGCCAAGGTCGAGGCCATTTTTCCCACGGGGCACGCCGTTGCGCTTAACACGGTCGATGGCCTGGACGTGCTCATCCACGTTGGTTTGGACACTGTTCAGCTCGAGGGCAAGCACTTTACCGTACATGCGCAAGTGGGTGACATCGTCCATAAGGGCGATGTGCTCATTGAGTTTGATCGCGAGGCAATTGCTGCCGAGGGCTACGATGTGACGGTTCCCATCTTGGTGTGCAACTCCGTTGAGTTCTCGAGCATCAAGGGCTCCGTTGGCGTGCATGTCGAAGAGATGGACCAGCTCATCGTTGCTCGCGAGCGCTAGTAAGTGCACGTGGCCATTAGCCTACAATTCAAACACGTTTACGGAGGGCGCCCTTGAAAGAGGGCGCCCTCCGTGGCAAGATGGGATTTGTCCGAAGCTAAAAGGCTTCGGGTCACCGTGGACGGGCAGGGGCCTCGACGCGGCTAGACACGAGACACATACATTACGCGACCTCGCCCTGGTGGCCGCACACGTTGGTTGCGGCCGACGCAGGCCGCGGGCAAGTGCTTGTAAGGGGAGCCTTGCCTCTCTTGTACGAGAAAGGATGCGTAATGAAGATCATTAAAGCTAAAGACTACGAGGATATGAGCCGCAAGGCCGCCAATATTATCTCGGCGCAGGTTATCCTCAAGCCCGACTGTGTGCTGGGCCTTGCCACCGGCTCTACCCCGATCGGTGCCTACAAGCAGCTCGCTGCTTGGTACAAGAAGGGCGACGTCGACTTTGCCGAGGTCAGCACCTACAACCTGGACGAGTATCGCGGCCTTTCGCACGACGATCCCCAGAGCTATCACTACTTTATGCGTAAGAACTTCTTCGATCACATCAACATCGACCTGAACAACACGCATGTGCCCGACGGTTCCAACCCCGATGCCGCCGCTGCCTGCTCTGAGTACGACAAGGTCGTCGCTGCCGCCGGTTATCCCGATCTGCAGCTGCTCGGCATTGGTAACAACGGTCATATCGGCTTCAACGAGCCCGACGACCACTTCTCCAAGGGCACGCACTGCGTCGATCTCACCGAGAGCACCATTCAGGCCAACAGCCGTCTGTTCGACAGCATCGACGATGTCCCTCGTCAGGCCTACACCATGGGTACCCAGACCATCATGTATGCCCGCATGATCCTGGTCGTCGCCAACGGCGAGGCCAAGGCTCAGGCCGTGCATGACATGTGCTATGGCCCGGTTACGCCCGAGTGCCCGGCTTCGATCCTACAGCTGCACACCAACTGCGTTGTCGTTGCCGACGAGGCCGCCCTTTCGCTCTGCGAGTAGCGCGAATCCTGCACCTCGACATAGCCTTGCCTAAGGCCTCCGCATTGCGGGGGCCTTTTTGCTATCCCTTTCCGCCCACTTGACCAAGATCTTGCCGCAAGCTTGACGAATGCTGGATGCCCAACAGCTTGATTCATCCCATACCATATTCTATGCAAAAATGCCACTAAAAGGTCGTAGACGGTAGCGGGTGCTAGGCGAGTTGAATGACATGGCTGAACCTTGTTCATTTACGTTACACTGCCGCTTAGATGGGACAAGCTGACAAGCTCATTTACCTGCTTAAAGACCGATTAGTCGGGGGATTAATAACAATCTGCCCTTGCTGTACAAAAACTTGCCGCTTGCGTACCAAAAGACAACCTAAAGCACAAGGTCGCTCTATTCATAGCGCGGCCTGTATGGTCTTGCGGTTACAGTGTCCATACGGTCGAGTTGAGGAGCGGGCATGGTAAACGATTTGAGCAGTATAGACGACCTCGAGCTGATGCCGCTGGGCGGAGGCTATATGGTGCGACGCGAGCGCTTGATGAATGAGCTTATAGCCAAGGGCCGAAAGGCCGGCATCGTGGTTCTTTATGCGCCCGACGGGTTTGGGAAGACCTCGGTGCTGCTGCAGTACACCCATGAGGTTAAATGCGACCCGACGCGAGGCCCCGTGCGGATTATCGAGGCCGATCGCGCCATTGGGCGCGAGGTGTTTATGCAGCTCGAGGTGGTTACCGAAGAACTCAAAGACAAACCGCACTCCCTTATCGCGATTGATAATGTGCCAAACCTCGATCAGCACGATACCGAAGACCTCATCGACAGGATTCGCGGCCTGCGCGCTATGGGGGTAGGGGTCTTTATCTCCTGCCGTCCTTCAAATCGTCAGCTGATTCACGGGCTGGGCGATTCGGTTAAGATCAATGCGCAGATGCTCAAGGTGCATGCCTATGAGTATTCGGCGTGGGCATCGGCGTTTTCGATCAGCACGTCGCTCGACTTTTATCAGCTCACGCAGGGCGTGCCCGAGCTCGTTTCAGCATTGCAGACGGGTCTTTATGGCCAAGGCGACGTAGCCGGTCTGCTCGAAAACGAGATTGTCAACGTATATGGCGCGGCACTTGCCGATCTGGCTTCGCTCGACAATAATGCGCTGTTTTGCGTGGCATGTCTCATGATTTTGATGGGCGAGGGCAATATCGCAGAACTCGAGGCTTGTGGGGTGAGGCTGTCGATGGTCGACCAATCCTACTTTGTACGCGACTACCCGATCTTTGGCTTGGACCCCGCCGAGCGGAGTTTTACGTGTCTGGGTACGGAGGATAACGGACGCTTGCGTTTGCGTAAGTTGGTGGCCGAGGTTCGCCCCGAACTTGTTCCGAGGGCGGCCCGGATTTTGCTTAAGGCGGGCCGATGCGATGCGGCGATGGGCCTGACGGACGCCTTTTTGGACCGTGATGCGGTCCTTGAACTTGCTGGTCAGTATGGGGTCGATCTTGCTCTGACGGGGCACGGGGCCGATATCTGCCGAGCGGCGCTGGGCACGATCGATGTCGACGATCCGGCTCCAGAGCCAACGCCTGCCGAGGCGCTTGGCGTATATCTGGCAGCGGTCAGCGTGTCCAATACAAAGCTCGCTCGCTATATGGCATCGGTTATCGAGCGCGGGGGCGAACGGGCGGCCTGCGAAATAGACCCTGTTTCATGGAGGGTGGCCCAGACACTGACGGCTGTTTGCTATGGGGACAACGGGCTTGGGCTTCCTGCGAACCTGGCCGTGCCAGAAATCGAGACATCCCATACTGCACTCGATATGTTGTCCGCGCATATCGAGGTCAAGCGCTGTCTGACCGAGCGGGGAGATGACGGCGGCGTTCTACAGCGGCTCAAAACGAGCAAGGCCTACGACTGTGAGCTCGACATTGCGGGGATTGTTACACGGGCCGATAGCATGCTGGTGGAGCTCTTTGATGGGTCGTTCGCGGGAACCGACGAGCGCGACGACGAGATGACGGTGGTGCGGGAGGCGCTCGACGTGCGTGGGCTTAAGGCGATGGCTATCTGGGTGCGTATGGTGTTGGCGGCACGGCGGCTCCTTTCCGGCTTGCCGGTAACCGACGACGCGGCGTTCAACGAGCTCGATCGTTTTGCCGTGCGCATGCGCGACAACCAGATTCAGCTGTTTGGCCTGTTGCTAGAAGGCTGGCAGTCGCTGGCAGAGGGACGGCCGGTTAATGCAAAGTTCCGTGCGGTCCAAGTGCTCAAACTTGCCGAGGAGTCGATTGCGTACATGCGCGATAACGCATTGCTGCTGGAGCGCGCGGCGTATCTGCGTAACACCTCGATGGTTTCGGTGCGCGAGGAAGCGGAGTTACTCGATATAAGCCAGACGCAGGTTGGTGGAGCGGAGGCCTGGATGGTGGCGCTACATTTGGCCTGTGCGGGCCGAGACAGCGACCTTGCGGCCTGGATGTCCATGAATCGTGCGGGGATTCTAGAGCCATCGTATCGGCTCTTTGCGCGCCTTGCCATGCATTGTCTGGGCGAGCCGGCGGCCAGGATACGCAAGAAGCTTCCCGTGCGAGAGCTGTCGCGGTACTCGCTGCGCGACGATTTGGAAGGGGAGGGCGAGCGCCTGTTCCAGGCCAGCGAGGTTGAAGCCGTTGATACCATCGACCATATCGAGATTCGCATGTTTGGTGCGTTTCGCGCCGAGCGCGACGGGTTTCCCATCACGGACAAAATGTGGCGCCGCAAGAAGGCGGCGACGCTTGCCGAGCGGCTTGCACTGGGCATGGATGCGCTCGTCGACCGCGAGACGCTGGCAATGGAGCTGTGGCCCCATGCCGAGTTTAATAGCGCCCGTAACAACCTGTACTCGACGATATCGCGCTTGCGGTCGGCTTTGGGACCGACGCCGGATGGCAAGTCGTGTGTACTCATCCAAAATGAATGCATCGGACTCAATGGCGACTACGTCAAGACCGATGTGCGGCTGTTTGACCAGATAAGCCGTGAGGTTTTGGGAAATCGTACGGGTGCGCGCGGGCCCCATTTAGTTGAGCTGTGCCTTAAGATTGAGCAGCTTTATGCCGGACCGCTGTATGTTCCCAATGGCTGTAATCCCACCTACTTTTTGCGTATGCGACGCATTATGCAGTCAAAGTACATCGATTGCATGATTAAGGGAGCAAATGCCGCTCTAGAAGAAAACGATCTGCAGTCGGCGATTTGGCTGGCGGAGTCGGGGCTTCGGCAGGAAACGGCGCGTGAGGATATGGTGCGCTGCGCCATGCGTGTCTACAGTGCGGCGGGGCGGAGGCGCGATATTGTCGAGCTGTACAGCGGGCATATGCACCATCTGAGGGAGCAGGTCAATGGCGTACCCGAGCCCGAGACGCGGCGTCTATATGAGCACTTGGTGGAGGGTCGGCTCAACCGCGTGCTGGTCGAGCGATAAAAAACGGGCGTCCGAAGTACTTGGGCACCCGTAAGCTTGTTATGTGTTGGCTCGCCGGATCATTGGCTCTTAGACGAGCTTGATCTTCTCGATATCCTTGCGCGAGGACTCGCGATACAGCGAGAACTTGCGGCCGATGACCTGGACGACCTCGGCGTGGCAGCGCTCAGCGAGCTCTTCGGCGGCCTCGCGGACGGAAAGGCTGGAGCCGTCCAGCACAGAGCACTTAACGAGCTCGTGCTTCTCCAGGTAGGCGACCGTCTGCTCGACGGTGCCCTCGTTGACATCGGACTTGCCGATGATGATGGCGGGGTTGAGGTGATGGGCCATGCTGCGAAGCTGCTTGACTTGGGCTCCTGTCAGTGCCATGGGTTCTCGCTTTCTATGTATGGGGCGCCCCGCGACGGGGCCTTAATCTACGTGAGCTGTCCCACGATAGCGCAGGAACGGCGCGGTGTGGAGTGCGTTTGCCCAGTTCGCAAAGAATGCGGATGCCAAGTGAGTGGGCGGTGCGGGCTGCGAACAGGCTATGAGCTGGGCGCAGAGACCGGCTCCCATGCAATAAACGCCCAACGAACCTTGCGGACGTGGTCGAGCATGTAGCGTCCCTGCGGCACGCCCTTGGAGCCCGGCTCACCGGCATGGGGGTTCTCGATCATGTGCTGGGCGATGTAGTCACGCAGGCAGTCGATCTTATCCTCGTTGCCATGCTCGAGCATGCGAGAAAAGTCCGCCACGCCCGCCTCGAGACTATCAAAGGTGTCGCGACGGGGCGATTCAAAATACGTGACCTGCGGCAGCGCACCCATCTGAATAAGGATGTTAAAGGCATATACAAATCCGTTGCTGCGGGTAACCGAGGCGCCGATGGCATTCATCAAGTGCAGGTCATAACGCGGACTCGAGTTGGCGACCATCGTAACGGCACAACGCCGACGAGCCGTTCGATCAAGTTTGGCAAGCGCGCCTTTTAGGTTGGTCGTAGTAACCGAGCGACTCGCAAAGGCAACGTCAACAGCCTTGGCAACCGGCCCAACCAAATCCCAGTCATCATCCCAGGCAAGCTCAAGCGGCGAAATAAGATCTTCGAGTCCGTAATACTCAATGCCGGCATCAAGGGTGCCCAACATGGCAGGAGAAAAGTCAGCGGCAATCACGGGATGCCCGTCTTGTGCAAGCGGAATAGCAATCGATCCAGCTCCGCACCCCATATCGAGCACCGACTCACCAGGCTTAAGCGCCAGCAGTTTTATAAAATCCCGAGCATAAGGGGCAGTCTCCAGTGGACGAAAATGCCGAGCCCTTTTATCCCACTCAAAAGGATCATCAGCCCGATGCCGAGCGGCCTGCAGACGCATCCACTCCTGATTCCAATCAGCAGAAAGAAGCTCAGAGCGAGCATCCCCATCAACCATGGGCCAACCTCCTAGCAACAAAAAAGCGACTCCTCCCAAAAGAAGAGCCGCAACCAGCATATATCAGAAAGAACCGATCCAACGCCAAACCGCCGCACCAGCCAAGTGGTGCAGGAGCGAAGCAACTGCAACCGGGATAGAACCCAACCGAGGTCCCGTTGTGCGGGAGCCCCGGGGAGGGCAAATATATAAGGTCGATCGCGAGTTCCGCACGAGCCGGAGAGCACTTAATGTGCTCTCCGTGCGAGTCAGGACTGTCCGAGCAGGCGACCTTATATATTTGCCCTCCCCGGGGCTCCTCGCCCGAACCCCTCAGCTAGTTTTTCAGCGAGTTCAGCGGTGCCGGGAAGCGTCCACCGCGATGGGCAAGCACGGTGCCGGCGTTGGGGTTCACCGGCATGATGGGTGCACGGCCGAACAGGCCACCGTACTCGACGCAGTCGCCCACGCCCTTGTCGATGGCAGGGATCACGCGGACGGCCGTGGTCTTGTTGTTGATGACGCCGATGGCCATCTCGTCGGCGATGATGCCGGCGATGGTCTCGACCGGGGTGTCGCCGGGGATAGCGATCATGTCCAGGCCGACGGAGCACACGCAGGTCATGGCCTCGAGCTTCTCGAGCGAAAGCGCACCGGCCTCGACGGCGGCGATCATGCCGGCATCCTCGGACACGGGGATGAAAGCGCCGGAGAGACCACCCACGCTGGAGCTGGCCATGACGCCGCCCTTCTTGACGGCATCATTGAGCATGGCGAGGGCGCAGGTCGTGCCCGGGCCACCGCAGGTGCCCACGCCGATGATCTCGAGGATGCGCGCGACGGAGTCGCCGATGGCAGGCGTGGGAGCCAGCGACAGGTCGACAATGCCTTTCTCGACACCCAGACGATGGGCGGCCTCGCGGCTCATGAGCTCGCCGGCGCGGGTGATCTTAAAGGCGGTCTGCTTAATCTTCTCGGCGACTTCCATCATCGATGCGGAATCGGGCAGCGTCTCCAGGGCTGCGGCCATAACGCCGGGGCCCGAGACGCCTACGTTGATGACGGCGTCGGCCTCGCCACCGCCGTGGACGGCGCCCGCCATAAACGGGGAGTCCTCGACCATGTTGGCAAAGCAGACAAACTTGGAGGCGCCAACGGAATCCTGGTCGGCCGTGAGCTTGGCGGCGTCGATGATGGTCTGGGCGGCCATGAGCACGGCATCCATGTTGATACCGGCGCGCAGGCTAGCGACGTTGACGCTGGAGCAGACGCGGCTCGTGGTGGCGAGCGCCTGCGGAATGGACTGGATGACGCGGCGGTCGGCGTCGCCGATGCCCTTCTGGACGAGTGCGGAGAAACCGCCCAGGTAATCGATACCGAGCGTCTCGGCCGCGCGGTCGAGGGCATGCGCGATGGGGGTGAGGTCCTCATCCTTGCAGCACGCGGCGATCTGCGCCACCGGGGTGACGGAAACGCGCTTGTTGACGATGGGGATACCGTACTCGCGCTCGAGGTTCTCGGCGGTCTCGACCAGATGTTCAGCCGTGTGCGTCACGTGGTCGTAGATTTTCGTGCACATGCGGTCGAGGTTCTCGTCACCGCAACCCATGAGCGAAACACCCATGGTGATGGTCCTGATGTCGAGGTTCTGCTCCTCAACCATGCCGCGGGTTTCCGCGATTTCTGCGGGCGTGATCGCCATCCTTGCGCTCCTATCTGCCAAAACGAGCATAATCTTTTCTATTCTAACGTGCCGCACGTGCCAAGTGGCGCGTGCGGCACGTTTTGGTGCGGGGTTGTTTCCGTTGTGTTACCGCCCAAAGACCTCTTCGGCGATACGGGCGCTTTCGGCGGCGTCCTTGGCGTAGTAGTCCGCGCCGATCTGCTTGGCGTATTCGGGGGTGAGTACGGCGCCGCCTACGATGATCTTGACGTCCGGCACCTCGGCATGAAGCAGCTTGATGGTCTCTTCCATGGCCACGACGGTGGTGGTCATAAGCGCCGAGAGGCCGACGAGTTTGATATCGCGCTTCTTGACGGTCTTGAGTACCTCCTGCGGATCGACGTCGCGGCCCAGGTCAAAGACGGTGTATCCGTAGTTGTCGAGCAGCATCTTAACGATGTTTTTACCGATATCGTGGATATCGCCCTTGACGGTGGCCACGCAGATTTTGCCCTTGTCGGCAATCTCGCCGGCGGGCATCAGGCGCTTGATGGTGTCGAAGCCCACGCGTGCGGCCTCGGCCGAGGCCATAAGCTGCGGCAAGAAGAACTTGCCCTGGTCAAAGAGGACGCCAACCTCGTCGAGGGCGGGGATAAAGTGATTGTTGATGAGGTCCATGGCGTCGTGGTCTGCCAGCAGACGCTCGGTCTCGGCGGCGATCTCGCCTTTGCGGCCCGAGACGACCATGCGACGAATCGGGTCGTCGCTGCCGTCGGTGCCGGCGGTGCCAGCAGCGGGCGCAGCGTCGGTCGATACCGCCTGGGCCGCCGCCGGGTTCGCGGCGATCTTGTACGGATCGGTCCAGCCGGCGTAGCGCTCAATGTATCCGGTCGAGCCCTCGTCCTCAACGCTCAAGACGCGATAGCTGTAGACGGTATCCATAAAGCGCTTGGAACCCGGGTTCATGATGGGGGCGTCCAGACCTGCACCAAAGGCGGCGGCCAAAAAGACCGAGCCCAGCAGCGGGCGCGCGGGCAGGCCAAAGCTGATGTTCGATACGCCGAGTGCGCACTTGACGCCCAGGCGCTCCTTGCACATAGACATGGCGCGCAGGATCTGCTCAGCCTGGCGCTGGTTGGTCGAGGCGGTCATGACCAGACAGTCGATGAGGATGCGGTCCGGGCCGATGCCGTAACGGGCGGCTTCGGCCACAATGCGCTCGGCGATGCTATAGCGTGCCTCGGCGGTATCGGGGATGCCGCCTTCGTCGAGCGTGAGGCCGACGACGCTGGCGCCGTAGTGGGCGACCAGCGGGAAGATCTCGTCCATGATCTGCTGTTTGCCATTGACCGAGTTGATGATGGGCTTGCCGGCGTAGCGACGCACGGCGGCCTCGACGGCGGCGGGGTCGGTGGAGTCGATCTGCAGCGGCAGCAGCGTGGAACCTTGGAGCTGCTCGGTCGCTTGCTGGATGACCTTGACCTCGTCGATCTCGGGCAGGCCCACGTTGACGTCCAGGATGTCGGCGCCCTGCTCCTGTTGGCTGATGCCCTGGCTCACGACGTAGTCCAGGTCGCCGTCGCGTAGGGCCTGCTGCAGGCGCTTTTTGCCGGTGGGGTTGATGCGCTCGCCGATGACGGCGATCTTGTGGCCGTCGCAGGGGAGGTCCACGACCGTCTGGGCGCTCGTGACCGACATGCTGGGCTTGCGGTGACGCGGGCTGGGCGTGTGGTTGTCGATGAGGGTACGAAGTGCCGCCATGTGCGCCGGCGTGGTTCCGCAGCATCCGCCGACGACGCTCACGCCGTCCTCGATCATGCCGGCGACGGCCTCGGCGTATTCGGGGGCTTGGATATCAAAGACGGTGTTGCCGTCTTCGTCCACATGGGGGAGTCCCGCGTTGGCCTGCACCATAATGGGCTTATCGGTAACGGTGAGCATACGTGCGGCGATTCCTCGTAG
Organism: uncultured Collinsella sp.; assembly: GCA_905205145.1. Lineage (GTDB taxonomy): Bacteria > Actinomycetota > Coriobacteriia > Coriobacteriales > Coriobacteriaceae > Collinsella. The sequence continues at coordinate 5,245 of CAJLCM010000017.1, read as the reverse complement.
CTCGGCCGGTCCCTGGCTGCAGTTGATGCCCAAAACGTCGGCGCCGATGGCATCGAGCGTGATGGCGGCCACCTCGGGACTCGTGCCCAGGAAGGTGCGACCGTCTTCCTCGAAGGTCATGGTGGCAAAGACGGGCAGGTCGGAGTTTTCGCGACAGGCGAGGACGGCCGCCTTGATCTCGGCCAGGTCGGTCATAGTCTCGATAATAAAGAGGTCCACGCCCGCATCGACGCCGGCGCGCACTTCCTCGGCAAAGAGGTCATAGGCCTCGTCAAAGCTGAGGGTGCCTAAGGGACGAAGCAGCGCGCCGATGGGGCCGATATCGCCGGCGACGTAGCGGGCGCCGGCCTCGCGGGCGCAGGCGACAGCGGCGGCAAAGACGTCTGCCACGGTGGCGGCGCCGTCGAGCTTGTGGGCGTTGGCGCCAAAGGTGTTGGCGGTGATCACGTCGCAGCCAGCCTCGACGTACTGGCGCTGAATGTCGGTAATGACCTGGGGCTCCTCAAAGTTGAGCAGCTCGGGCAGGGCGCCCGCCTTCATGCCAGCGGCCTGCAACATGGTGCCCATGCCGCCGTCGAACAGCAGGTGTCCCGTGCCATCGATGGCCGCACGCAGGCGATCGTCCTTAATGCGCAGATCGTCGATCGTGCGCGTCTTATACGTGGCACCGTTGCGACGTGCGGCATCAACAGGTGCCGCCAATGCAGTGCCGTCAGAATCATGAGTGATAAGCGGAGTAAACATCGAGGGCTCCTAATGGCTGGAATAGCAGGTGGTGTGGGCGGCGCGGAAGCGGCAGTGCTCGCGCATGCGGCAGATATTGCAGGTGGGGCGGCTCTGGGCGTCGTGGACTTCGCCTTCGAACAGACCGATCACCGCGGTCACGCTCTTGGTGGGCATGAGTAGGCTGGTGGGTGTGACGGTCAGACCGATGAGCCGCGCGGCGTTGAGCGCATTGACGATCGAGCGCTGGGCCGAGAGCGGGCAGTCGCCGTAGCCGGGACTAAAGCGCCAGTTGCCGGCGAGCCCATGTGTGGCGGCGTCCGTCTTGACCTGCTGGTCCATTTGCTCAACGGCGGCTTCCACGTAAGCGGAGCACGCGGCGTCGAGCACGGCGCCCTCCAGGGGATGTTGGGCTCCCGTGGTGCGCAGGCGACGCTCGGCGTCCATGCCGAGGGTGCATGCCATGAGCGCGGCAAAGCGGGCGTCTTTGAGATGTCGATAGATATCGCGACCGCGCAGCTCAACGTTGGTGCCGACCAGGCGAATGCAAGGTTCTCCCTGCTCGTCCACACCCGTGGCATCGACGGCAAACACGCGGCGCACGCCACGGGGCTCAATGTCCAGCTCAAGGCGCTCGACCACAAGCTCAATACGTCGTGACAGCTCGGGCTCAATCTGCTGGCCGCCGTAACCCAGATACCGCAGCATCTCGGCACGGTCGACACGGGGATGGTGCGCAGCATCGACACGGTAAAGCGCCGGCGACGCAAGGTCGGCCGGCACTTCGACAGCGGTTGTATCGATGTGCGGTTTTTCCATTACCCCAGGCGCTCCATAATGGTCGCGGCGATCGCAGGACGGTTCATAGTGTACAGGTGCAGGCCGTCGGCGCCGTGCTCCTTGAGGTCGCAAAGCTGGCGGGCGGCATAATCTACACCGGCTGCCTGCAGGCTCTCGGGGTCGTTCTCGTACTTGGCGAGAATCTTGATGACGGGGGAGGGCAGCGACGCGCCGCACATAAAGACCATGCGGCTGATCTGCGACTTGCCCATAAACGGCATGATGCCCGCGGTAATGGGCACGGTGATACCGGCCTTGTCGGCAAGCTCGCGGAAGCGATAGAAGCACTCGTTATCAAAGAAGAGCTGCGTCACAAAGAAGCTTGCGCCGGCGTCCTGCTTTTGCTTGAGGTGTTCGACCGAGGCGTTGAGGTCCTCACAGGCAATGTGGCCCTCGGGGTAGGCCGCGGCGCCTACGCAAAAGCCGGCGTCGACGAGCTCGGGGATGAGGTCGCGGGCGTAGGCGTAGTCCGAGGCGGGCTTGTCGTCCTCGGTCGCGCCGGCAGGGAGATCGCCACGCAGGGCCAGGATGTTTTCCACGCCGGCGGTGCGATACTCGTCGATTTTAGCGGCGATATCGGCGTGCGAGCGGCCCACGCAGGTAAGGTGTGCCACCGAGGGTGTATCGAATTCGCTCGTAATCATATGCGCGATGGGGGCGGTGGTGGCACCGTTGCCCGAACCGCCGGCCGAGCAGGTGACCGAGACAAAGCTCGGCGAAAGCTTGCACAGATTGCCTGCCACTTCGCGAGCCGTATCGAGGGTAAGCTCGCCCTTGGGCGGGAACATCTCAAACGAAACGGGTGCGGTGCCCTGGGATGCTGCCTGCTTAAAAACCTCGTCGACGCGCATATCGTGCTCCTCTAGATACGTAATAGTGTGATGTGTTGTAAGGATTCTACAGCACCACTGTGTCACGGCGGAGTTTCACTCGCTATTTGGGGATACCAATCGAAAATGCTTTGCTATCGGCATTCCCTATAACAGGGCGGTCAATCTAGGATGGGGCTATAAAGACTGGTATCCGATGTGAAATACCAGTTAATAGAGCCCCATCTCAAATTGACTACCCTTAAACCATGGGGAAAGGTCTGCAATTTATACAGTTGATTGGCTGTTGAGGGTGGCAACGCCGCCGCGATGCGGTAACCTCATTGATTGGTTTCGCGACAGCAACATAACGGTAATGTTGCGGAAACACGGCGAGTCTAAGCTATGACTCGTTCGTTAGTAATCAATACCGCTTCTCACGCGGTGCCGATACGAAGGGAGTTCCGTATGGCCGAACTTACTGACCGCTTCGGGACCATGGTGTTCTCTGAGGAAGTCATGAAGGACTACCTCCCCAAGGACATTTGGAAGCGCCTTGCTGCAACCCTCGAGGGCGGTGAGCCGCTCGACCTGGATGTGGCCAACGCCGTTGCCCATGCCATGAAGGTCTGGGCCATCTCCAAGGGTGCGACGCACTATGCGCACTGGTTCCAGCCGCTTTCGGGCATTACTTCCGAGAAGCACGACAGCTTCCTGGAGCCCAACCACGACGGCACCGCCATTACCAAGTTTACGGGCAAGAACCTCATCCAGGGCGAGCCCGATGCCTCCAGCTTCCCCAACGGCGGCCTGCGCGCCACCTTCGAGGCCCGTGGCTACACCGCTTGGGATCCCACTAGCCCCGCCTTTATCAAGGACGACGTCCTGTGCATCCCCACGGCTTTCTGCTCCTACACGGGCGAGGCCCTGGACAAGAAGACCCCGCTGCTGCGCTCCATGACCGCGCTCTCGCGTGAGTCTAAGCGCGTTTTGGCGCTGTTTGGCAAGACCCCCAAGAAGGTCGTTCCTTCCGTGGGCGACGAGCAGGAGTACTTCCTGATCAAGAAGGACGCCTACCGCAAGCGCAAGGACCTGGTCATTACCGGCCGCACCCTCTTTGGTGCTGCTCCCTGCAAGGGCCAGGAGCTCGAGGAGCACTACTTTGGCGCTATCCGCCCCACCGTCTCGGCCTATATGAAGGACCTGGACGATGAGCTGTGGGCGCTTGGCATTCCCGCCAAGACCAAGCACAACGAGGTCGCTCCTTGCCAGCATGAGCTCGCCCCTGTCTATGGCGAGGTTAACGAGGCCATCGACCAGAATCTGGTCATGATGGAGAAGATGAAGCTCATCGCCTCCCGCCACGACTTGGTCTGCCTGCTGCACGAGAAGCCCTTCGAGGGCATCAACGGTTCGGGCAAGCACAACAACTGGTCGCTTGGCACCGAGTCCGAGAACCTGCTCGACCCGGGCGACACCCCGCTCGACAACCTGCAGTTCATCGTCTTCCTCACCGCGGTGATCGAGGCTGTTGATAACTATCAGGAGCTCCTGCGTGCCTCCGTTGCCTCGGCCGGCAACGATCATCGTCTGGGCGCCAACGAGGCTCCTCCAGCGATTATGTCCATCTTCCTGGGCGACCAGCTTACCGAGGTCGTCGAGAAGATCATCGATGGCAAGGCTTCCGTCCATGCCACGCGCGGCGTGCTCGACCTGGGCGCCGATACCCTGCCCAAGCTGATGCAGGACAACACCGACCGCAACCGCACCTCCCCGTTCGCCTTCACCGGCAACAAGTTCGAGTTCCGTGCCTGCGGCTCCGAGCAGAACGTCTCCGACTCCAACCTGGTGCTCGATGCCGCCGTGGCCAAGTCGCTCAAGTCCTTCGCTGACGCGCTTGAGGGCGCGCCCGAGGATAAGTTCCAGGACGCCGCGCTCGAGTACTGCAAGAAGGTCCTGACCGACCACCAGCGCATCCTCTTCTCCGGCGATGGCTACTCCGACGAGTGGCCCGTCGAGGCCGAGAAGCGCGGCCTTGCCAACAACAAGACCACGGCCGACGCCCTGCCCGCCTTTGTTTCCGATAAGGCCATTGCGCTCTTTGAGGAGACGGGTGTCCTGACCAAGGCCGAGGCCCAGTGCCGCTACGACTGCAAGCTCGAGAAGTACAACAAGCTCATGAACATCGAGGCCACCACGATGGTTCGCGAGGCGCGTCGTACCTATCGCCCGGTCATTACTGCCTATGCCACCAAGGTCGCTAAGGGCCTTGAGACTATTCGTGCCGCCGGTGCTGAGGCCGCCATGCAGTGCGAGCAGAACACGCTCAACAAGCTCTGCAACGGTATCACCGCCATCAACGACTCCATCAAGGCGCTCGACGCCGTGCATCAGAAGGCCGAGTCTCTCGATGGCCAGGAGCAGGCCAACGTGTACGCGCACGAGGTCGTTCCCGCTATGGATGCGCTGCGCGCCGCCGTGGACGCCATGGAGGAGATCGTGGCAGCCGACTACTGGCCGGTCCCGACCTACGACGACATCTTGTTCTACGTGTAGAGCGTAGCTGACATATCGTCACGGTATTGAGCCGGGGTCCGCATCGCGCGGGCCCCGGCTTTTTGATTGCGAAGGACGTTTAGGAGTCCGTTTTGCAACTGATTCGCCCACGTAATAAGGGGCCGTGGGCAAAAAACGTCAAATATGAGTACTGTCACAAGTCCTGTAGCATTATCTTTTTGCAAAATATGCAGTATTACGCAACATATGTCCAAGTACTTAGCTGATAAACGCCTGCAATTCTTTCGCCGTAGGACCCCTGGGGTAGCGCGCAGAGATGTGGTGTAAGAGGCGGGGCATGCCCCGCCTCTTCTCTT
>CAJLCM010000016.1:0-33730 GCA_905205145.1 uncultured Collinsella sp. | reverse complement strand
CCATCACTACGCTCGAGGGTCTTCAGGCCGAGTCCGAGGCGCTTGCCCGTGCCATGGCTGCCGAAGGCGCCGAGCAGTGCGGCTTCTGTGCCCCCGGCCTCATCATGAACGTGCTGGCCCTGGCCCGTGCCGCCAAGGAGGACCCGAGCCTGGTCGCCACGCGCGAGGAACTGTCGCGCCAGCTCGCCGGCAACCTCTGCCGTTGCAGCGGCTACGAGAGCCAGCTGCGCGCCATCGTCCGCTTCCTTAACGAGTCCGGCGTGCAGGTGGGCTTTGAGATGCCCGAGCTGCCGGTCAACGACACGAGCTGCGGCGGCGTTGCCTACAAGCAGATCACTCATAAGCAGCCCAAGAAGGACTCGAAGGCCCTGCTCGAGGGCCGTCCCGTCTACACGGGCGACCTCGTTCCCGCCGGCGCGCTCATCGTCAAGCTTAAGCGCAGTCCGTACGCCCGCGCCAAGATCCGCTCCATCGACACGTCGCGCGCCCTCAAGGTGCCCGGCGTCGTGGGCGTCTACACCTACGAGGACGTGCCCAAGCGCCGCTTTACCATCGCCGGCCAGAGCTATCCGCAGCCCTCGCCGTACGACCGCCTGATTCTCGAGAACCTGGTGCGCTACCAAAACGAGGAGGTGGCGATCGTCGCCGCCGAGACCGAGGAGGCCGCCGACAAGGCGCTCAAGCTCATTAAGGTCGACTATGAGGTGCTCGAGCCGCTGCTCGACTTTACCCAGGCACTCGATAACGACATCGTGGTCCACCCCGAGGGCGACGTGACCTTTATGTTCCCGCAGGGCGGCGACGTTCCGCGCAACTTGGTATGCAGCGGCACGAGCGACTATGGCGACTTGGACGAGGCCTTCGCCCAGAGCGACATCGTCTTCACCCGCACCTATACCAGCCAGGCCACGCAGACCGCGCCCATGGAGACCTTCCGCGCCTTCGCGACGACCGACGCGTTTGGGCGTATCTCGGTGACCACCTCCACGCAGGTGCCCTTCCACGTGCGCCGCATGGTCGCTCAGTCGCTCGATATCCCGCAGTCGCAGGTGCAGGTCATTAAGCCGCGCATCGGTGGCGGCTTTGGCTCCAAGCAGACGGGCTGCTGCGAGATCTTCGTGGCGTTCGTCACCCAGCAGACCGGCCGTCCGAGCTACTGCTGCTACACCCGCGAGGAGACCATCACCGCGGGCAACTCGCGCCACCAGATGCAGATGACCGTTAAGCTGGGCGCCATGAACGACGGCACCATCACGGCCATCGACCTGCATACGCTGTCCAACGCCGGCGCGTACGGCGAGCACGCCACCACGACGATCGGCCTTTCGGGCCACAAGAGCCTGCCCATCTACAACCACGTGAAGGCGAGCCGCTTTAGCTGGGACGCCGTCTACACCAATACCAACCGCGGCGGTGCGTATCGTGGCTACGGTGCCACTCAGGGCCAGTTTGCCGTGGAGAGCGCCGTCAACGAGCTCGCCGACATGCTGCACATGGACCCCGCCGACCTGCGCCTTAAGAACATCGTGCGCGAGGGCGAGGTCATGCCGCAGTACTACAACGAGAAGCTCAACGCCTGCGCGCTCGACCGCTGCCTGCTGCGCGCGATGGACATGATCGGTTGGCGCGACAAGCCGTTGGCCGTGGACCTGGGCGACCGCGTGCGCGCCCTGGGCTGCGCGCTCACCATGCAGGGTTCGGGTATCTCCAACGTGGACATCGCCGGCATCGACATGCGCCTGGAAGAGGACGGCTTCATTACCATCGGCACTGGCGCCACCGATAACGGCATGGGCGTCGACACGATCCTGGCGCAGATTGCCGCCGAGGAGCTGGGCGTGGAGAGCTCGCTGATTGTGGTGCGCGGCGTGGACACCGATGTGTCGCCGTTCGACGCCGGCTCGTACGCGAGCTCGGGCACGTACGTGACGGGCCTGGCAGCCAAGAACGCCGCGACCGAGCTGCGCGAGAAGATTTGCGCCAAGGCCGCCCAGATGTGGGATGTGGACGCCGCCGACGTGGTCTTTGATGGCCAGTACGTGCGCCTGTCCGACGAGCGTGCCGCGCGCGAGCAGAACCGCTACCTCACGCTGCGCGACTTTGCCAACCTGTGCGTCAAGAACATCGCGGGCGGCGACGCGCTCACCTCGCATGCCTCTGCCTGCCTGCCCGTTTCGCCCCCGCCGTTTATGGCCGGCATTGCCGAGGTCGAGGTCGACAAGGCCACCGGCAAGGTGACCGTGGTGGACTACGCGGCGGCCGTCGACTGCGGCACCGTGATCAACGAGGCGCTCGCGCGCGTCCAGGCCGAGGGCGGCATTGCCCAGGGTATCGGCCACGCGCTCTACGAGATCGTAGAGCACGACGACCGCGGACGCCTACGCACCGGCAATTTTATGAGCTACAAGCTGCCCACGCGCCTGGATATCGGCAGCATTCGCGTGGCCTTTGAGCCGAGCTACGAGCCGACGGGTCCGTTTGGAGCCAAGTCGATCGGCGAGGTCGTCATCAACACGCCTCTCGCCGCCGTTGCCTCGGCAGTGGCACACGCCACCGGACATCAGGTTCGCTCGCTGCCCATCACGCCTGAGAAGGCGCTGTTGGGGGAGTAGGCAAGGAGCCGCTGTATCCGCTCTTTGCCGAGCCCGGGAAACTGCAGCCCACTTTTCGACCGAATTGTGGGCTGCAGGAGATAGCCGATGGGGGTAGCTAATTTGGGACGGGGCTTTTTTAGCTACCCCCACAAGCGGGGTAGCTAAAAAAGCCCCGTCCCAAATTAGCTACCCTGTTCCGCTGTAACTCGTGGTGAGGTCGTGAGCCTGTAAAAGGTGTGCGTGCGCTTGCCGTTCGTATCTGCTATCATTCCTAGTCTGTGCGCTCATGCGGGCGTGGCGGAATTGGTAGACGCGCCAGATTTAGGTTCTGGTGGGATTCCCGTGAAGGTTCGAGTCCTTTCGCCCGCACCATCGCACCTGCGTCGGCCCCGGCCGTCGCGACACTTTGTTGCATAAAGGTACCAGCACCTCAGATAAGCTGGGCAGTATGAGGAGGAACGTGTTGAACATCACCGCTTCTGACGTCAAGGACGCCAAGCTCACCGCTACGGTCACCATCCCGGCCGCCGACGTCGACGCCGCGATCAAGAAGGCCTACAAGGACACCGCCAAGAAGTACCGCTTCCCGGGCTTCCGCGCCGGTAAGGCTCCCCGTCCGGTCATCGACTCCGCTCTTGGCGCCGAGGCTACCCTCGCTCAGGCCACCAACGACCTGATCGCCGCCAACGAGCCCGCCGTCCTCAACGAGCTGGACATCGTCCCCACCAAGAACGGTGACTACAAGGAGCTCGACCTCGCCAAGGATCACGAGGACTACACCTACACCGTCGAGTTCTCCCTGCGTCCCGCCGCTGAGCTCTCCTCCTTCGACGCTGTCGAGATCGAGATGCCCCCTGCGGAGGTCACCGAGTCCGAGATCAACAACCAGGTCGAGATGCTCCTCAACTACCGTGCCACCTTCGAGGACGTTGAGGGTCGCGCCGTCGAGGCTGAGGACTACGTCACTGTCGATCTCAAGGCCGTCGAGAACGCCGACAACTTTGCCGCCGAGGGCCGTATGCTCATCGCCGGTAGCGACAGCAACCCCAAGGAGTTCAACGAGGCCCTGATCGGCGCTAACGTTGACGACGTCAAGACCGTCACCTGGACCGACGAGGTCGAGGAGGGCGAGGAGGCCGAGACCCACACCGTCGAGGTCACCGTCAAGGGCATCAAGGTCCGTAACACCCCCGAGCTCACCGACGAGCTCGTCAAGTCCGACTTTGGCTTCGACAGCATCGACGCCATGCGCGACGCCATCAAGATCGAGATCGAGCAGGACAAGGCTTCCCGCCTCCCGGCCGAGAAGGAGAACCGTTGCGTCTCCGCTCTCGCCGAGCGCCTGCAGCTCGAGGAGATGGACGCCGACTACGAGCAGTCCGTCTTTGAGGAGCTTGGCCAGAACTTCCTGTCCAACCTCGCTGCCCGCGGCATGACGCTGGACACTTGGCTGCCCGCTTCCGGTCTGACCATGGAGCAGTTCATCGGCGACCTGCACAAGCAGGCCAACGACGTCGCTCGTGAGTCCCTGGCTCTCGACGCCCTCGCCCGTGAGCTCAAGATCGAGGTCACCGAGGACGACATCAACGCCGAGTTTGAGAAGGCTGGCGTCAAGGACGTCGAGGCTTCCAAGGCCGAGTTCATCGCCGATGGCCGCATGCCTGCCGTCCGCGAGTCCATCCGCCGCTCCAAGGCCGTCGACCACCTGGTCGAGAACGCCAAGGTGACCGAGGTCGACGAGACCGCCAAGGACGCCGAGTAATTCTCGCCACCTTGCCCGCGAGCGCATGCACGCGCCCGTGATGGGGTAAAGTTATACACCGGTTATCCGGTTGCTTCGTACGGTGCCAGCCAATGCATAGCATGCGGGCACCGTACGTTTATCTAGAACCAATTTGGTCCGCAAGAGAGAAATGGAGATGCGTATGATCGCTAAGTTCGATTCCGCCCTCGTGCCATACGTTATCGAGCAGACGCCGCGCGGCGAGCGCAGCTACGATATCTATTCGCGCCTGCTCAACGACCGCATCATCTTCTTGGGCGAGGAGATCAACTCCGTCAGCGCCAACCTGGTCGTTGCCCAGCTGCTGCATCTTGAGAGCCAGGATGCCGAGAAGGATATCTCGCTCTACATCAATTCGCCCGGTGGCGAGGTTTACTCCGGCCTGGCGATTCTTGACACCATGAACTTCATCAAGCCGCAGGTCTCCACCATCTGCGTCGGTATGGCCGCGTCTATGGCTGCCGTGCTGCTTTCGGCCGGCGCTAAGGGCAAGCGCTTCTGCCTGCCGCACTCCAAGGTCATGATTCACCAGCCCAGCGGCGGTGCCCAGGGTCAGCAGACCGAGATCGAGATTGTGGCCGAGGAGATCAAGAAGACCCGTCGCGAGCTCAACCAGATCCTGTCCGACGCCTCGGGCCAGCCCATCGAGAAGGTTCAGGCCGATACCGAGCGCGACAACTACCTGACCGCTGCCGAGGCCCTCGACTACGGCCTGATCGACCGTATCGTCACCTCGCGCGACCTTGCCGCTAAGGACGCCTAGGATGGCCGGTAACATGCAGGACAACTTTGACGAGAACGGCAACCCCATCCGCTGCTCCTTCTGCGGAAAAGAGCAGGGGCAGGTTCGTCGCCTTGTAAAGGGTCCGACCAACATCTTTATCTGCGACGAGTGCGTTGCCGCCTGCTCCGAGATTTTGGAGGAGTCGCTGGCTTCAGACTTTATGGACGCCGCCCGCAACGGCAAGCTGCCGGGCTTCCTCAACGACCACGGCCAGGCTGCATCTCAGCCCGCCGTGGACCCCGAGACCGAGGGTTTTGAGCTCGAGGACGATCGCCAGGTCATCACGCACGTGCCGACGCCGCACGAGATCTATGACGAGCTTTCGGCCTATGTTATGGGTCAGGAGGACGCCAAGCGCGCCATGTCGGTTGCCGTGTACAACCATTATCGCCGCGTGATTGAGGGCGGCGCTGCGGTGTCTGCCTTTGATGACGACATGGGCTCGCAGTTCGATGACGATATGGACGAGGTAGAGCTCGCCAAGTCCAACATCCTGCTGCTCGGTCCCACCGGTACCGGCAAGACCCTGTTGGCCCAGACGCTCGCGCGTATTCTCGAGGTGCCGTTTGCCATCGCCGACGCTACCGCGCTTACCGAGGCCGGCTACGTGGGCGAGGACGTTGAGAACATCCTGCTCAATCTCATCAATGCCGCCGATGGCGATATCGAGCGCGCTCAGGTTGGCATTATCTACGTGGACGAGATCGACAAGATCGCTCGCAAGGCCGAGAACCTCTCCATCACCCGCGACGTTTCGGGCGAGGGCGTTCAGCAGGCGCTGCTTAAGATTCTTGAGGGCACGGTGGCCAGCGTTCCACCCACCGGCGGCCGCAAGCATCCCCAGCAGGAGCTGCTGCAGATCGACACGACCAACATCCTGTTCATCTGCGGTGGCGCCTTCGTGGGTCTGGATAAGATCATCGCCGATCGCGTGGGAAACAAGGGCGTGGGCTTTAACTCCGAGATCGCCGGCCCCACCTCGGTCGACGAGAACGACCTGCTGCGTCAGGTGCTCCCGCAGGACCTCAACGCCTTTGGCATGATCCCCGAGTTTGTGGGACGTACGCCCGTCGTCACCCAGACGCAGGCGCTTGACGAGGACGACTTGGTGTCGATTCTGACCGAGCCCAAGAACGCCGTGGTGCGCCAGTATCGTAAGATGTTCCAGCTCGAGGACGTTGATCTTGAGTTTGAGGACGCGGCCCTGCACGAGATCGCCCGCATGGCGCTTGCCCGCAAGACCGGCGCCCGCGGCCTGCGCTCCATCTGCGAGGACGTGCTGCAGCAGACGATGTTCGACCTGCCCAGCGAGGAGGGTGTTTCCAAGGTCCTTGTGACCGAAGCCTCCGTAAAGGGCGAAGAACAGCCCCAACGCATCTACGGTTAAACCAGCCAAAAACGTGCTTGCAAATAGCCTCCGACCACCCGCGGTCGGAGGCTATTTTATATATACGCAATAACCCCAACTACCTGTGTTATTCTGTGTGATTGTTTAAGCCTCAGCAAAGTCCATTCAGACTGAAGTAATCGATACCTAAGGGGAGGAATGTAGGCCCGATTTTCGTAGATTCCGCACGAGCCGAAGACCACTTAATGTGGTCTTCGTGCGAGCCAGGACTTGACCGAGCGAAAATCGGGCCTACATTCCTCCCCGATGGGCAAGGGAGAGATATATGGAAGAAATGCCCAAGAACTACGATCCGTCGACCAACGAGCCGGCGATCCTGCAGAAGTGGCTCGACGGCGGCTACTACAAGCGCCGTGAGGGCGTGGGCGACTGCACCGTCACCATTCCGCCTCCCAACGTGACCGGCAAGCTCCACATGGGCCACGCCACCGACGACTCCATTCAGGACGCCATCATTCGTATGGCTCGTATGCGCGGCAAGTCCACGCGCTGGGTACTCGGTACCGACCACGCCGGTATCGCCACGCAGACCAAGGTCGACAAAAAGCTCAAGAGCGAGGGCATCAGCCGCCTGGATATCGGCCGCGATAAGTTTGTCGACGCCTGCTGGGACTGGACCCACGAGTACGGCGGCATTATCGTCGAACAGATCAAGCGCATGGGCTGCTCCGTCGACTTCGATAACGAGCGCTTCACCATGGATGAGGATTACGCCCAGGCCGTGCGCAAGGTCTTCTGCGACTGGTACCACGACGGCTTGATCTACCGCGGCAAGCGCATCGTCAACTGGTGTCCCAACTGCACCACTGCTATCTCGGACGACGAGGCCGAGTACAAGGACGAGAAGGGTCACCTGTGGCACCTGCGCTACCCGTTGACCGAGCCGGTCAACGGCCAGGATTACATCGTCGTCGCCACCACGCGCCCCGAGACCATGCTCGGCGACACGGGCGTGGCCGTTTCCCCGAAGGACCCCGAGAAGGCCGCCTTCGTGGGCAAGACCGTCAAGCTGCCGATCGTCGACCGCGAGATCCCCATCTTTGAGGATTGGCACGTCGACGCCAACTTTGGCTCCGGCTTCGTTAAGGTTACGCCTGCCCACGACCCCAACGACTACGCCATGGGTCAGGCCCACGACCTACCGCAGATCAATATCTTCGATGAACACGCGGTAGTCGTCGAGGGCTACGGCGAGTTCACCGGCATGAACCGCGACGAGTGCCGCGAGGCCGTCATCAAGTGGTTTGAGGAGCACGACCTGCTCGACCACGTCGAGGAGCACGATCACTCCGTCATGCACTGCTACCGTTGCGACTCCGCCCTGGAGCCGTGGCTGTCCGAGCAGTGGTTCGTTGCCGTCGACAAGCTCAAGGGGCCGGCACTCGACGCCGTCAACTCCGGTAAGGTCACCTTCCACCCCGCGCGCTGGACGCAGACCTACACCACCTGGATGGAGAACCTCAAGGACTGGTGCATCAGCCGTCAGCTGTGGTGGGGCCACCGCATCCCCGTGTTCTACTGCGAGGACTGCGGCTGGGAGGACGCGCTCACTGAGGACACCGACGTGTGCCCCAAGTGCGGCGGCCATCACGTGCATCAGGACGAGAACGTGCTGGACACCTGGTTCAGCTCGCAGCTGTGGACCTTCGCCACGCAGGGCTGGCCGCAAAAGCCGGAGCTGCTCGAGGGCCATCACCCCACGACGGCGCTCGTCACCGCGCGCGACATCATCGCGCTGTGGGTCGCCCGTATGGTCATGAGCTCGCTGTACTTCCTGGACGAGGTGCCGTTTAAGGATGTCGTCATCTACCCGACGATCCTGGCCAAGGACGGCAGCCGCATGTCCAAGTCCAAGGGCAACGGCGTTGACCCCATGGACCTCATTGGCATGTACGGCGCCGACGCCATGCGTTACAACTTGCTCACGCTGTGCACCAACAACCAGGACGTCAAGTTCGACGCGAACATCGACAAGAAGACCAAGAAGCTCATCGACAGCCCGCGTACCGACCAGGCCAAGTCGTTTGTGACGAAGATCTGGAACGCCAGCCGCTTCCTGCTTATGAACATGGAGGGCTATACGCCTGGCGAGCCCGTCGTGGAGACGCCGGCCGACGCCTGGATGTTCAGCCGCCTGGCCAAGGCCGTCAAGATGGTCACCGAAGGCATCGAGAACTACACCTTTGGCGACATGGCCCGCGGCGTGCAGCAGTTCTTCTGGAACGAGGTCTGCGACTGGTACGTCGAGGTCACCAAGGCCCGCCTGAAGGGCGAGGGCCGTCTGCAGGCGCAGCGCAACCTGATCTTTGTGCTCGACACCTCCATTCGCTTGATGCACCCGCTCATGCCGTTCGTTACCGAGGAGATCTGGGACAATATGCCGGCGAGCGTGCTCGACCTGGATGCCGAGGGCAACGTGGATCGCGCCGAGGCGCTCATGATCGCCAAGTGGCCGGAGCCCGCCGACTACGCCAAGTATGTCGATGAGCCCGCCGAGCGCGCATTTGAGCTGTGCCGCACCGTCGTTTCCGCCGCACGCGCTACGCGTTCGCGTTATCGCTTGAGCCCCAAGGCCGAGCTCGACGTGGTCGTGCGCGCCGGTGCCGAGGACATCGAGAAGCTCGAGAGCTTGCGCTCCACGATTGAGCCGCTGGCGAACACCGCTTCGCTGGTCATGGGTACCGATGTTGAGAAGCCTGCCGCGAGCATTGCCGTGGTCGACAGCGGCGTCGAGGTCTTTGTGGTGCTCGAGGGCAAGGTTGATCTTTCGGCCGAGAAGGCACGTCTGGAGAAGGAGATCGCCGCGGCTCAGAAGGAGCTCGCCGGCTGCGAGAAGACGCTCGCCAACGAGGGCTTTGTGGCCAAGGCCGCGCCCGCGGTGGTCCAGAAGAAGAGGGACCGTGCAGCTGAGCTCAAGGAGATCCTGACGGCGCTGACTGCTCAGGTTGCAGACTTCTCGTAGTTCTTACTGAGGGGCGCGTCCCGACGCTTTGCTCGCTACTGCGGACAGTCCTGCGCAAGACGGACAGCACATTAAGTGCTGTCCTTTGCGTGCGGAACTTGTATCGAGCAAAGCGTCGGGCCGCTCCTAGTGCGGTTACGTTGCTGTCTTTATCTGGCGTGTTAGGGCCACTGGGTTGTGGCCTTGATTCTGCTGCAATCGGGTAAAGGCTGATATTGTCAACGCGAGGGGCTCATTCTTTTTGGTGGGCCTCTTTTTCTGTTATGGGGGACTTTGGGTTATGGCTAAGCGTTCTGGGTCTTATGTCGTTCCGTTCTCGTTTGAGTTGCTTTCGTTTGGTGAGGCTGTTGGGCTTGCTGCTGATACGGGGCGGATTTCTGGGGATGCTGGTCCTTTGCTCGAGACGGTTGTCGATATGCTCGATGAGCTGGGACGTCCGGATGAGTATTTCGATTGCATTCAGGTTGCCGGTACCAATGGCAAGACTTCGACTACGCGTTTTTCGGCTGCCATTCTTCGTGGTGAGGGGCTCAAGACCGCACTGTATACGTCGCCGCAGCTTGTTCGCTATCCCGAGCGCATGGAGGTCGATGGACGCGTCGTGAGCGACGAGGCCTTTGCCCGTGGCGTTTCGGCAGCTGTCGAGGCGGGGCATCGCGTGAATGCGCGCCGTGTGGCGGCGGGGGAGCGCGCCTATTCCATCACGCCGTTTGACCTGCTGACGGCTGCCGCACTTGTAGTGTTTGCCGAGGCCGCGGTGGATGTTGCCGTGCTCGAGGTCGGCATGGGCGGACGTTGGGACGCCACGAGTGCGACCGATCCCGTCGCCGTTGCCATTACGGGTATTGGGCTCGACCACACACGCATTTTGGGCGATACGCTCGAAGCCATTGCGGGGGAGAAGGCTGCGGTTATCAAACCCGGGCGCTTGGTTGTTTTGGGCGAGGGCACGCATGAGGCGAGCGTTCAGCGTGTGATGGATGCCCGTTGCCGCGAGTGCGGCGTCGTGCCACTCGTGGTGAGCCACGCCACGACTAAGGTGCCGGCGCATGTGGGCGACACGATTGAGTTTAGCTGCACCACGCCGCGTGCGATCTATACGTCGAGTATGGTCAAGCCGGCCTATCAGCCGCAGAATGCCGCGTGCGCGATTATGCTATGCGAGGGCTATCTGGGCCGCGAGCTCGATCGCGATACGTTGGATGCATCGCTTATGGGTTGCCCCACACCGGGTCGTTTTGACGTGCTGGGGACCGATCCGCTCAAGCTGATCGATGCCTGTCATAACCCCCAGAGCTGCGAGAACTTTGTGAGCGCGCTGGACGAGATCGACCCGTGCGTAGAGAATCGCCCAACGCTGCTGTGCGCTGCGCTGGCCGATAAGGACGTGGCGGGTATCGTCGATGTGCTGATTCCGGCCTTCCCGCGCGTGGTTGTGACCAAGACCGATTCCGATCGTGCCCTGCCGGCGGAGGAGCTCGCCGCACTTGTGGACGCCGACAAGCTTGTTGGCGTGTACCCCAGCGTGTCCGAGGCCCTCGCGGCCTTCGATGCCGCAGACGAGCCTTTCGTAGCTGCCGGCACCATCACCCTAGCCGGCGAAGTAGCCGGTCTGCTCCGCTAACCCATCCCCTCATCAGTTGCGGTGAAATACGGACTGTTTTACAAGCCAGAAGCCTCAAACAGTCCGTATATCACCGCAACTCAAAAGCAGCTAATTTGGGTGCCCGTTTACGAAATCTTTTATGCCGCTTAACCTGTAGCATATTGCAAACCTCCATCGGCGAAGGATACGCTCAACTTAACTTGCCAATCGGACCTGTGCTGTTTGGTCCGTTGAGCGTGTCGGGAGGAAACATGAACAGAAGGCATGTCAACGCGGCTATTACCGCGGGTCTGGCTCTGACGATGACGGTCGGCTCGGTGCCGTCGCAGGCGTTCGCCGAGATGATGCAGGGTGATACCACCCAAGTCGTTGCCGAGCAAAGCGATGCGACGGGTGCGGCTGCCGCGTCTGCGGACACCGGCCAGGCAACCTCGGAAGATCAGGCGGTCGACAAGATCACCTCGCTTGCGGACCTGACCGACCTGCATGTTGCCGAGGGCTCCGACGCCACGCTACCTCATACCGTGGCGGCAACCTACGAGAGCGGTACCACCAAGCAGGAAAATGTCACCTGGAAGTTAAACGGCGCTGATGCTCCGGCAACTCTGGCGCAGCTGCCTGTCGGCTCGTATGAGTTTGAGGGTACCGTCGACGGTGCCACGCAGACGGTCAAGCAACGCGTGGTTGTCGAAGCTGCCGCGGCGGATCCGGCGGCAGTTGACGCAGCCAACGTCGTTGCACCGACCAGCGAAAACGGCCATAAAGTCGTTTCGGTCGAATCTAATCCCATCATTGAAAAGTATGTCGGCTTCGATAACGGCGACTATGTGCCATCCCCTGAAGTGAAGGTAAAATGGTCTGACGGCACCGAGGGCTCTGCTTTTGTGCAGTGGGATGAAAAGTCGATAGAGACGTTTGCCTCAGCAACCGAAGAGTCCGAAATCGCCATCACAGGCCAGATTCGCGGTGGATACGCTAACGGTCAATGGTTCTCGCTCGCTGAGCCGTTCGATGTGGCCGGTGTTCTCAAAGTCTACGCTCCCCGCACAACGGGTGGCACTCAGTGGTCCACATGGACCGCAGCGGGTTTTGCGCCCACGCTGACTTCGAGCGTGTCCGTTTACTACTCCAATGGTGAGTCCCGGACGTGCCCGGTTGTGTGGAATGAAATTTCCGAGGACCAGTACCAGAATGCGGGCACCTTTATTGTTGAGGGCCATATAAAGGACTGTCCCTCCATGCTCGTGTACTGCACCGTGTATGTTCGTGCGGTCAAGAGCGTCCAGACCGAGTTGACGTGTACGACCCTAACCGGTGAGGTCCCGTCTCTGCCGTATTCTGCTTCGGTTGTCTTTGATAACGGTGCTACCGAGCAGGTCCCGGTATCTTGGGATCCTGTTGACGCGTCGCTTTACTCTAAAGTGGGAACGTTTACGGTTAAAGGCAAACTCAATGGTTTTGATAACCGTGAGGTTACCTGCACTGTCACTGTTAAGGACCCCAAGGATGTGCTCGATCTTAATTCGCTGAGGTTCGAGCGCGTGGTCGGAGACAACACTCCTCTAAGCACGTATGTCTATTTCCCCGTCACTCAGTCGAATAACACCATATACTCTCACGGCTATCAGGTTACTTGGGACAACGCCGATGTGTCTCAATTTCAAAAGGCCGGCACCTATACGGTCACAGGCACGCTCGCGTCGTATGATGCGTCACCTGTTAACGGCCTTAAGGTGACTGCTCAGGTCGAGGTCAGGGAAGTTGCCTCTATTGATCCTCTTGCCCCCGTCAACACCCCCGTCGGCGTACGCCCTACAACGGGCAGCGGTCTTCCCGGCGGCGTTTTAGTTACATTTACCGACGGTACAAAGAAGCAGTGCAACATTGCGTGGGATCCCATTTTGGACACACAGGTGGCAAACGAGGGGTCATTTAAGCTTTCCGGTTCGCTGACATATTGGACCAATACCTCATCTTCGTCGACTAGTCAGGTGGAGCTGGGTGACAGCAATCGAGTTACGGCGACCATCTCCGTCCGCGCCCTGCAGATGCCTTCCTCGACATCGACAAGCACGCTTATTGGATGCCAGCCCAATATGCCCGATTCAATCGAGGCCACGATGTGGAATGGTTCGCGAGGCAGTTTCCCCGTTCAGTGGTCGACGATTAGCCAGGACGCCCTAAAGAACCTTGGCCAGATTACGGTCAACGGATACTTTACCGGTTCCAGCATCCCGGTTACGGCGACGGTCAATATCTGTGATCTCGAAGATAACAACATCGGCAAGATTCCCTATATTCCCGGCGCCGGACTTCTGGCTCCGCGCTATCTGTCCGATCTGTATTTGTCTGACGGTAGCTCCTACTACCCCAGGTATTCCTCGGGACAGCCTTATAGCTGGGATGAGTTTCCTCAAGAGCTGCTGGACGGCAAACCGGGCGAGTACGAAATTACCGGTACGGTCGCCGACTCGCTGGCAAAGATCCATGCGACTGCGGTGTGCGGCGAGGTCAAGGGTGTCAACAACTACAGCGATAACGGCGTGACGCTTGGACAGTCGTACGAGGACTGGCGCGTTATCTATCTCGGTGAGGAAGTCAATCTGGACTACTTCTACGTGTCCGGCGCATTGCAGGACGGAACGACTTTTGACAGTCTCGGCGTCAACTGGGATACCTACGATAGGTGCCCCCAGAAGGACTGCACGATTACCGGAACGGTCGCCGGAACGAAAATCCCCGTGAAGGTCCATGTCATCGTGACTAAAAACTGGGAGGCTCAGCCGCAAACCATTACGGTGCTCAAGGGCAGCGACGGCACCGCCATGCTTCCCAGCTATGTCGATCTTGTCAGTCCCGATGCGGTCGAGCATCCGGATTATTCGCACAAATACGCCGAGGCCAAGTGGAACACGAAGGGCTTCGATTGGACCCAGGGCGGCGTGGTCCGCGGCACTGCAACAATTAGCATTAGCACGGGGAACGGCATGCAGACGGTCGACGTTCCGATCACTGCCACCGTTAAGATCGCGAGTAAGGCGACCTCGGTGCAGGGCGGAACCATATGGACCGTCCCCGGCACCAAGCCGATGTTGCCGGAATACCTTGAGGTTCGATACGACAACGATGTGTCTTCTGAGCCCCAGCGCGAAAAGGTCACATGGGACCGCGTTGCCGAAGACGCGTATGCCAAGGACGGTTCGTTTAAGGTGAAGGGCAAACTCCAGGGTGGTGCCAAGGCGACGATCACTGTCGATGTCTGCTCTGTCACCTCTATTGCCGTTCCTGAACGCATTACCACGGCCAATGGCGTCGTTCCCGAGCTGCCGTGGAGTGTCTCAGTTGCCACGAGCGACGGTAAAACTCATAATGCCCAGGTTCAATGGGATTACGTTCGTCCCTCGGTTTATACCGGAGAGCCGGGTCAGGTCACGACAGTGTCTGGCACGCTGTTTGCAAGCGGCCTCGACGGATACGGTGACGGCACCAACACCGGTCTCACTGTTCAGACCAAGATCGTTATCCAAGGCGTTGAGAAGGCAATCGATAACGGCGAGACCGCAGTGACCACCAAGGCGGGCACTGCGCCTGCCATGCCTTCCAAGATGGCGGTCGAGATGAGCGACGGCTCCGTTTCGACGGCGGCTATTGATTGGGATCCGATTGCGCCCGAGAAGTACGAGCAGCCCGGCACGTTCTATGCGACGGGCCATGTGGTCGGCTTTGATGCCGCTGCCGTTATGGCGCTGCTTGACGATGACGGCCAAAAGGTCGGCGTGGATGAGAACGGCAACGTGACTGCCAAGGTGACGGTTGCCGATAAGAAGGCAAAGAAGGTTGCGCTGCAGCCCGAGGCAGTCGTGGTCAACACCACGGTCGGATCGATGCTGGAGCTGCCAGATGCCGTTTCCGTATATTACTCGGATGGCTCAGCGCGGGATACTCGGGGCAGTTTAGGCGGCATCGAGATCGAAAAGTGGACTGACACCGACGGCATCGACCTTTCCAAGCCGCTCGCCAAGAAGGGCACATACAAACTCGTCGGTAAGCTCAAGGATATCGACAACGTTAACGCTATAGTGTACGTCAACGTCTCCGAGGCGCCGCGAACCATCACCAAGCTCGAGGCCAAATCGTTTAGCGTTGCCAAGGGTACGTCCAAGCAGGACCTGTATGCCCAGATGCCCAAGCAGGTTGTGGCGACTTACTCCGACGGTTCGACCGATCTACTCGACATTGACGTGTGGGATCTTTCTAACGTCACGGACAAGCTGCTCAACGGAACCGGCTCTGTGGAAATCACGGGCACGGTTAAGCTCAACGGTGCCAAGGTGACCTGCAATGTGACCGTGGTGGATCAGGAGGCCCAGACGCCAGACTACGTCGAGCCGATCGATGTTATTGAGATTGCGGACAATGCCAAGGTCAGCGACCTTATGGATAAGCTGCCGTCCAAGGTGACGGTTGTCATGAAGGACGGCAAGACCAAGAAAGAGACGCCCGTTAAGTGGTCTCAGGTCGACAGCCTGGGCCGTGCCGGCACCGAGTTTGAGGTTACGGGTCTAACGGACAACGGCATGACCGTTAAGGCTCAGGTCAAGGTGACGGCGCATATTGTCGACATCGATGTCGCTGAAGACATTGTGGTCGTGCGCGGCACCAAGGCGGACGACGTTTTGGCCAAGCTGCCCGCCACGGTCACGGCGATTTACTCTGACGGTACCGATTCCGAAGCCGACGTAACGTGGGATACCAAGGGCCTCTCCGACAAGGACTTTGCCAAGGAGGGCGAGGTCACGGTCAAGGGCAAGGTTGCCGGTACCGATCAAAAGGCAGAGTGCACGATTACGGTCGTGAAGAGCGATGCCGAGATTCCGGCGTCCGTTGAGCCTATTGCCGGAATTTCCGTTCCCGAGGGCGCGTCTGCCGATGCGGTGCGCGAAGCACTCAAGGGCGTTAAGGCGACGGTCCTTATGAAAGACGGTAAGACGAAGGCGGAGTCCGAGGTTACGTGGTCTGAGGTTCCCGCCGCGGCTGCGGCGTACGGCAACAGCGTCGTCGCCAAGGGCGTGACGGTGAACGGCAACCTGCCTGTCGAAGTTGTTGTCACCTCCACGACGACGATCAATAAGGTAGCCGATGTGCCGCAGATTACGGTTGAGCGCGATGCCAAGGCCGACACCGTGACGGGGCAGCTGCCCAAGAAGGTTGCCGTGACGTACTCCGATGGCCACACGGATGAGGCCGTGGTCACATGGAATACGGATGGCCTGGACAAGCAGCTTCCCTCTGTCGGCGAGTACACGCTCGAGGGCTCCGTTGAGGGCACGACGCTCAAGGCGACCTGCAAGCTGGTCGTCGAGACGCCAGCAAGCGGGATTCCCGTGAGGCCTGCGACGTTCGCTCCCGTTGAGGTGTTTGAGGCAAGCTCTGCCGCCGATGTGCTGAAGGCGCTGCCCAAGAAGGTCTCCGTGATGATGAAGGACGGCAGCCAGGAGGACTACGACGTCGATTGGGAGAATGTCCCCACACTGGATTGGGGTGCCGATGATGTGACCGTGGGCGGTAAGGTTCGCGGCACGGAGCTTACGGTCAGCTGCATGGTGCGCGTTAAGCCGCGCCCGGCGGCCAAGGGCCTCGTTATCGTTGACCAAAACGGCAAGGCCACGACTGCCGAAACCGTGCTCATGGTAGAGCGCGGCAAGGCAATTGACCTTGCTGCCGCGGCGAGCAATGCGGCTGATGGCGCGCTGCTGCGTGGTAACGTGACGTGGACCTCGTCCGACCCGACGACCGCTACGGTCGAGAATGGTAAGGTCAAGGCCCTCAAGAACGGAACCGTCGTCATTACCGCGACGATGCCCGTTGACGGCGACGCCGCGGTGATTGCGACGCTTGCCGAGGATGGCACTGTGGAGACGCCGGCGCCTCAACAGCTCACTGCTTCGGTGACCGTTGAAGTCGTTGAGCCTGTTGTTGTACAGGAACCGACAGGCGGCAAGGATAACGGTGCCAAGCCCGATGCCAAGGTTTCTTCGGGCAAGAAGGATGGCAAGAAGGCCGCTAAGGGAAGCCTGGCCGAGACGGGCGACAATACTGCCGTGACCGTCGCGGCGCTTGGCGGAACCGGCCTGCTGGCTCTTATCGCCGCAGCGATCGAAAAGCTGCGTCATCGCGCGGAGTAGCGTCGAGAGCGTAGCGCTTTAGGTCACAAGAAGGCCTCCCGGTTCTCGTTGGGGAATCGGGAGGCCTTTCGTTTGACTGTAGGGCAGCTAATTTGGGACGGGCTTTGTCTTGAGCGGACTGCTCGCCACGAAATGGGCCTATCTACTACGTTTGACCGGTTACCCTCGACCACACGGGAAATCATAAAATTAAAACCGCAGGTAGATGGCTTGCTGGTTTTTAAAAAAGACCCGCATGGTCGACCCATGCGAGTTAAACGTAGTAGATGGCTCGTTTTCGTGGCACTGCGTTAACGGGATGTGCCAAAGGGACTGTCCCTTTGGCACATTGGCTAGTCTAGGCGGACCGGATCGTGGGGGTAGGCGTTGAGAATCTCGACGCCGTTCTCGGTCACCAGGGCTAGGTCTTCGATGCGGACGCCGGTGCGGCCGGGGAGGTAGATGCCCGGTTCGATCGAGAACGTCATGCCTGGCTCAACGACCTGCTCATTGACCAGCGAGACGTCGCCCGGCTCGTGGTCCTGCAGACCAATCGAGTGGCCCAGACGATGCGTAAAGTACTTGCCGTAGCCTGCGTTCTCGATCACGTCGCGCGCGGCGCGGTCCAGGTCGCACATGCGCACGCCCGGTGCGATGAGCGCCTCGGCGGCCTCGTTGGCGCGGCGCACGATGTCGTAGATGCGCGCCGTCTCCTCGTCCGGCTCGCCCCAAAAGAACGTGCGCGTCATGTCCGAGCAGTAGTTGCGATGGCGTCCGCCAATGTCGAACAGCACCACGTCGCCACGCTTGAGCACGGTGTCGTCGGGTTCATGATGCGGGTCGCCGGCGTTGGCGCCAAAGCTCACGATGGGCGGAAAGCTAAAGCCCTCGCAGCCGTGCTTGCGATACAGGCCGAGCATCTGGTCGGCAATCTCGCGCTCCGTCACACCCTCGTGGACGAGTTTGATGGCGTCGGCCATCACAGCGTCGTTAGCGGTCGAGGACGCGCGCATAAGCTCCTGCTCGGTGGCATCCTTGTAGGTGCGTGCGGCGGTGACGGCAAAGTCACCCAGGAAAAACTCGCTGGCGGCGTGGCACTCCATAAGCGGCATCAAAAAGCCGGAGCGCATGACGGTGTCGATGCCGAGCGGTTTGTTCGGATCGACCTCGCGAACGATGGCGTCGGCCACGACGTCAGTATCGGTGTGATAGGCCACGCGGGCATTGTCGTACTCGGGCAGCTGATGCAGCGCGTTGACCAAGATCACAGGCTCGCTATCGCGTGCGAGCAGCACGCCGCAAAAACGCTCGAACATATCGGCATAAAAGCCGGTCAGGTAATAGATTGACCACGGGTCGTTTACGAGCAGCTGTGCGCCGGGGTGCTGAGCCTCGAGCGCATCGAGCACGCGCGCCACACGCTGGTCATCGACATGTGCCATACATCGTCCTTTCGCTAGGGTGCCACCATGGTATCCCATGCCCGGCAGATAGGGAATTTCCTTTTATGCCGGCACTTCGGGACACTCCTTTGCATCCCATGCGGCCCTCATAAGTTGCGGTGAAATACGGACTGCTTAGCGGCCTGAAGCCATTAAACAGTCCGTATTTCACCGCAACTGCGGAGGAGGGCGGGGTGGATGGTGGGGTAGCTAAAAGAGCCCCGTCCCTAATTAGCTACTTGGGCTCGGTCGATGTCCATGCTGGCGATGAGGTCGGTACCGGTGTCTAGGAGGTTGGGCAGGACTACGTCGCCCATGCGGATGGGGGCGTTGACGACTAGGCCGCGGATGAGGTCCATCGCCTGGGCGTGGAGTTCGAGCGGGATGGCCTCGGCCGTGCGCACGGGCAGCAACGCCTCGTCGCCTCCGGATACGGCCACGGTGGTGGTGAGTACGCGCATGGGGCAGGTGAGCTCCTGATGTGCGAACTTATCACCACGCGGGCATCTGTTGCCGGTCACGGAGCGCACTTCTGCCACGGCGCCGTCTGCGTCACGCTCTACATCTACGGTCAGAAGGCACTCGGATGGGCAAGTAGTGCAGTTGAACTTCAGCGTCTCGATTGCGTTTGTGCTCATAGTTTTACGCCCCCTCAGCAGGGTCAACGGACAGGACAATCTCGCTGGTACCCAGGTCGAGTGCACGTTGAATCACCTTTGCCGGTAGCGGGAAACTCTCCATTACGCTCGGCTTAAACGCACGGACCTTGCCGGCGAACAGTTCCTCGCCGTCGGCCAAGATCCTCACGCGGGCGGCATCGACCGGTCGGCGCACACGGAAGTTGAGTCTGGTGAGTGCCACAGCCGTAATGCGTCCCGGCAGCGCGTATCCCGCAATGCCGGCAGGGGAGACGGTGAGCTCGCAATCCGGAACGGCGCCCGCGCCGGCCCCCAGCGCGTACGCCGCTGCAGCTGCGCCAGCCCTCTCGGACTCACGCGTCACGTTGTCGGCTAGGTCGTGTACGTGCAGCACGTTGCCACAGGCAAAGATGCCCGGCACGCCCGTCTGCAGGCTCTGGTCCACCACGGCGCCGCGCGTGCGCGGGTCAAGCTCCACGCCTGCGGCAACCGAAAGCTCGTTCTCGGGAATCAAGCCCACCGAAAGCAGCAGCGTGTCGCACGGAACAATGCGCTCGGTCCCCGGAATGGGCGCCAGGTGCTCGTTAACCTGGCTCACCTCGACGGCCTCCACGCGGTCGTGGCCGATCACGCGTGTGACAGTGGTGGACAGGTGCAGCGGAATGCCAAAGTCGTCCAGGCAGTTCTTGACGTTGCGGCGCAGACCGTTGGCGTACGGCATGAGCTCGTACACGCCCTCGACCGAAATCCCCTCGAGCGTGCAGCGACGTGCCATGATCAGCCCGATATCGCCCGAACCCAAAATGACGGCGCGCGAGCCGGGTTTGAGGTTCTCGATATTGATGTATCGCTGCGCAAGGCCGGCCGTAAACACGCCGGCGGGACGACTGCCGGGGATCTTGATCTCGCTGCGGGTGCGCTCGCGACAGCCCATGGCAAGCACGACGGCGCGTGCGGTGAGTTGCAACATGCCATCGGGGCTCATGAGCGTGACGGTGTGGAGTGTGGATTCGCCCTTGCCCGGCGCGCCCTCGCCCGAATTAATCCCAATCACCATGCTGTCCAGGAACAGCGCAATGTCGGTTGCGTGCACCTGGTCGATAAAGCGCTGCGCGTACTCGGGACCGGTGAGCTCCTGTTTAAAGTGCGACAGGCCAAAGCCGGGGTGGATGCACTGGCGGAGGATGCCGCCCAGGTGCTGCTCGCGCTCCACGATGGCCACGCGTGCGCCTGTCTTATGCGCGGCCAGCGCGGCCGCCATGCCGGCAGGTCCGCCGCCGATAACGACCACGTCGAAGGCTTGCGTTTGTACGGCTTCGACGACGCTGCAATCATTAGCGCTCGATGTGAATTCCGCCATCCTAGCGTACCCCCTTCAGCGGTCCCTGGACCAGCCAAGAGCCGGCATCCTCCAACAGCACCTCGCTGGGGTCGCAGCCCAGCTCGCGGGCAAGAATTGCCACCACACGGCTCTGGCAAAAGCCACTTTGGCAGCGGCCCATGCCCGCGCGGCAGCGGCGTTTGACGCCCTCGACCGAAATCGCGCCCGGGTGGCGTCGGATTGCGGCCACAATCTCGGCCTCGGGCACCGTCTCGCAGCGGCAGACAATCTGTCCCCACGCGGGGTTGGACTTGATTAGCTCCTCCTTGTGCGCCAGCGGTGCGCGGTCAAAGTCGTCCGGCGCACGGCGAATCGGGTTCCAGTCCGCCCGCTCGTGCAGTTCCACGCCCGCCTCGCGCATCACGTGCTCCATGCGCTCGGCAATGGCCGGCGCGCTTGCTACTCCCGGCGACTGAATGCCCGCCGCCTGGAACAGCCCCGGCACCACGGCCGACTGACCAATAAAGAAGTCGTTCGTTCCCTGAATGACCGGACGCCCGCCGGCAAATGCGCGCACCACGCGGCGCGTATCCAGATCGGGCACCAGCTTGCGCGCGCCGGTCAGCAGCGCGTTCACATCGCTCGCATAGGTCTGCGTGTCGCCCGGATCGCGCACAGCAGCGGTCGCGGTGATCACGGTGTTGCCGTGTACGGTACCCGTGACGATAACGCCCTTGGACACCGGCGTGGGCACGGGATAGAGCGGCATGAGCGTGTGCGGCTCCTTGTCCAGCACCACAATGTTTCCCTGGCGCCAGACCATCTGGAACTCCTCGGCGCCGGCCATATGCGAGATGTCCGCGGCACCGTTGCCCGCGGCGTTGATCAGATAGCGGCAGCGCACTTCGCCGGCAGGCGTCACCAGCGTAAAGCGCACAGCCCCGTCGGTCACCTCGCCGCCAGCAACCTCAATCGCTTCCACTGGCGCGGACCGTATAAACGTCACCCCGTTGGCCACGGCATTCTCCAGCGCGGCGATGGCAACCTCAAACGGGTCGACAAACCCAGTCGAGGGGCACCACAACGCGCTCGTTGCATCGGCACTGGCGCGCGGCTCTAATTCGTGGATGCGGTCGGGTCCGACGATTGACAGCTCGGGCACACCGTTGGCAAGGCCGTTGCACCGCAGCTGCTCCAGATGCGCGCGGTCCCCGTCGTTAAAGCCCAACACCATCGACCCGGTGCGGCAGAACAGAAAGCCCAGCTCCTGCGCCCACGTTCCGTACAACTCGCAGCCGCGGGCGTTGACCTGCGCCTTTACGGTGCCCGGCGCCGGATCGTAGCCGGCGTGCACCAGGCCGCCGTTGGCCTTCGACGCACCCAGCGCGATGTCGTTGGTCGCCTCGACCACGCAAATGGACAGGTCAAACCGCGCGAGCTGTCGCGCGATGGCGCACCCGGTGATGCCCGCGCCGACAATCGCGATATCAAACGTTTCTGCCACAGTGCCTCCCAGACGAGTTGACAGGCTGTCAATAAGACTATCCTACGGTCTACACGCCCCCAGCGCGGCGGCAATGCGGCGAACAGCCCCGCAACTCCCGCCAACGGCAGGCGAGGGGAGACCCAGCAACGTCGACAACCTCGTCTGCCGGCTACCACGTTGAAGTTTTGTCTCGATCTGTAACAGTAAGCTGAGGATTTGGCTTCCAGTTGTTACAGATTGAGATTGAAGCCGGGGAGAGATTCTTCTGTCTCGATCTGTAACATCTGGGGACTGTTTTGGGGTCTAATTGTGGCAGTACTGACCAGTAAGAACGACAAAATCGAACACACTGCTTACCTGCGGGTTTAAGTACGGCAACAACGGCACAAGCGCGTAAAAACGGGTTAGCACATGCACTTGGGATAATTTGGGGATACGAAAGCCACGTGGACGTGCACCCCAAATATCCGTGTTTATTAACACAAAGATCACCATGCCGCCCAGGGCCGTGATGTCGTCGGGCAGCTTGTAGCTCCTTCCAGTCATTCCTCTTCCTCCATCCCTATGCGGCCTCGTCCGTGTTCCAGCCCATCAGGTCGTTGGGCGGACAAGCAAGAACCTGCGAGATAGCCAAGAGCTTGTCGGCTCCAGGTATGTAATCGCCACTCTCGTACTTCGCGAAAGTGCTGACGTTCATTCCTACTTTGGAAGCGACCTCAGCCTGAGAAAGGTCAGCTCGGGCGCGTGCGGCGCGGATATTCCCGCCAGCTCCTTACTGAAGTCCATTCGTTCCTCCTTTGAGACGTTTTTCTGTCTGTCGAATTTCAATATGAATAGTTTTATGCCCCCTTTTAATCAAATGAGCAACATTTTTTTGTGTAAAGACATTTTTTTGTTTACTATTTACTTAACGTAAAGAAAGGAGTGAGGATGAACCTTCGTCTAAGAGAGCGCCGAGAAGCCCAGGGGCTAAACCAAAAGGAGCTAGCACAAAAAGTCGGCAAGTCATTCCGAACTATTCAGTCTTGGGAGCGCGAGGAGAGCTATCCGAACGCAGAGCTCGTAGGTGCGCTCTGCGAAGTATTCAACACCGACCCCAACGACCTGCTCGGATGGTACGAGGAGCATCCTGAGGGCAAGCCGACGGCGCCGGCAGGCGCGGAGGGCGAGCTGATCACCTGCTACCGGCAGAGCACCGAGAAGAGGCGCTCGAAGATCTTGGAGACGGCACGCGACCAGGCCGAGCTGTCCCAAGCTCAGGCTGCAGCGCCTGAAGGCGAAGGGCTGGAAGCGGATCAAGTAAGGTCCGCGTAGGCATTCAACGGAAAGGTAGATATATGGAAGACCCTATCCAGGCCGAGATCGTCCTGTACCAGTCCGAGGGGACAAACGTGCCGGTGCAGGTACGCTACATGAACGAAACGCTTTGGATGCCCCAGAAGGAAATCGCCGAGCTGTTCGACAAGGACAAGTCGACCATCTCGCGCCACATGAAGAACATCTTCGAAGAGGGTGAGCTTGCCCGAGAGGCAGTTGTTGCAAAAATTGCAACAACTGCCTCAGATGGCAAGACATATATGGTCGACTTCTACGCGCTCGATGCCATCATTGCCGTCGGATACCGCGTGAACTCGCTGCGCGCGACCCGTTTCCGCCAGTGGGCCACGGCGACCCTCAAGGAGTACATCACCAAGGGTTTCGTCCTCAACGACGACATGCTCAAGAACGGCCGGCCCTTCGGCAAGGACTACTTCGACGAGCTGCTCGCCCGCATCCGCGACATCCGCGCGAGCGAGCGGCGCGTGTGGCTCAAGATCACCGACATATTCCAGGAGTGCAGCTTCGACTACGACAAGGACTCGACCATGGCCAAGAACTTCTACGCCGCGGTCCAGAACAAGATGCACTACGCCGTCACCGGGCACACCGCGGCCGAGATCGTCCAGGGGCGCTCCGACCCCTCCAAGCCCAACATGGGACTCACGTCGTGGAAGGGAGGCCCCGAGGGCCGCATTCACTCCTCGGACGTCACCGTGGCCAAGAACTACCTGTCCGAGGACGAGATCAGGCAGCTGAACCGCCTCGTCACGATGCTGCTCGACACGCTCGAGGACAGGGCCGAGCGGCACGTCCTTACGAGCATGGAGGACTGCGAGCGCCTGCTCGACGGCTTCCTGACATTCAGCGGGCGCGAGGTGCTCAAGGGCCTCGGCAACCGCAACAAGAAGACGGCGGACAAGATCGCCAAGGAGCGCTTCCATGAGTTCCAGAAGCTCCAGGACAAGGCCTACGAGAACGACTTCGAGCGCATGACGAAGCGTCTGAACGGCAAGGCGTGACGGGCACAAGGGCCCATCAAAACGCCAGTTGTTCCCCATTTTCGTGGGGTCGCGAAAATGGGCGACGGCTTGACCGCGCCGACGGCAAACGGTAATTTGGACAGCGGTATTGACGCAGGGACCCCACGGGGCCAGCGTCCAAAGGAAAGGCGGCTGTCCCCGAGGACAGTCGCCTTTCTTCGTCTATGAGCATCCCAACGAGAGGACAGAATTATCCACCGAGGTGATTCGGATATGGAGACATGTGATGGAGCGTAAAACAATAACCTTCAAATTCGAGGGCGACCTGGAAGGGGTCTCAGTCGGCACGTTCACCGCGGCGCTCCTCGGCTACTCGAGGGCCGTACAGGCTTCGGCAAGAGAACTTGATCCGAATGCGGTCATCGACGTCGAGATAACCGCAACTCGCCCCGGCTGCCTGGAAGCCATTCTCCAGGCGGTCGTAAAAGACCTGCCAGGCATACTTGGGACGCTGAGCCAAACGAGCGATCAGCTCGAGCCGGTGCTGAGTGCCTTCAAGGGCTATCTCGAGCTCCGCCGGTTCCTCGGCAAGAACGGAGCACCGAAAAGCGTCGAGCGCGTTGGCGACGGCATCTCGGTAACCGCTGGCAACAACTCAGTCATCAATATCACGCAGAACGTCTATAAGGTCAGTGGCTCCAATGAGGTCGACTCCGCTGTCTCGTCAATGTTCGGCGCGCTCGCGGACAACGAGAAGATCGGCGGCCTATCGATAAGCGGAGACGGTGTCGACGGCTTCGAATCTTCACGAGACGACTTCGAAGACATCAGGACGGCGCCCAAGTGCGAGACGGAGCAGGAGCGCGACGTCATCATGAAGGGTCAGCACCTCAACGTCGCGAAACCCGTGCTCGAGTACAGCGACAAGCGCAAATGGGAACTCTACTGGAACGGCCAGAAGCTCTCGGCGAACATGGGGGACTTCGACTTCCTCGGCCAGCTCGCGAGGCGTGAACGCACGTTCGGCATCGGGGACGACATGATTGCGGACCTGTTGCTCCGTCAACGACGGAACGAGATCGGAGCATGGGAGAACAAGTCCGTGAGGATAACCAAGGTCCATGACCTCAGACCCGCTCCAGAAGACCAGAAGCTTCTATAGCAAACTGCGCTAGAGCCCAACCAAGCCGTCAAAGCGCTTTTGACGACTCCAGACATAAAGAAACCCCACCGCGCACGGCTGGAACCTTGGCGCGTTGGGGTGATAGCAAGGATGCCGGAGTAACACGGAGATAGCTCCGGGCAACCTTGGGACATTATATGACACGCAAGCAGAGGCGCCGCGCGTGGGGCTCAATCACCGAGGCCAAGCGTGGCAAGAAATACATCCTCCGATGGCAGGAGAACACGCCGCGCGGACGCAAACGTAAGACCATGACGGTATACGGCACCTATCGCGAGGCATGCGCCGAACTCGACCGCATCCACGTCGAGCGTGCCGATGACAAGCCGGTGCCGACCATCGCCCAGGCATACGGCACATGGCTCGAGCCGACCATGGCGGCACAGGTCGCGGCGGGCACGCTCGCGCCGAACACCCGCAGCCTCGTCACAAGGTCGTGGCCGAACTATGTCGGCCCCGCTGGGGCTCGATGCCGGTCGACCAGCTGCGCCCCGTGCACCTGCAGGAATGACTCCTGACTCTCCCCGCAGCAACGGCAGACACTGCGCTACTCACCCTGCGCAAGATTTACGGAACCGTGTCGGGCTTTGTCGTGCTGCCCATCGACCCATTTGCCGCAACTGTGAAATACACCATGCCCACCCGCAAGACGCGCGAGCGCTCCAAGCGCCTGTATACGCTTGCCGAGGTAAGGGACATTCTGGGACGCCTGCGCGGAACCTCGCTCGAGGCGCCGTTCATCATAGCGTGCTTTGGCTCATACCGGTCGGGTGAGCCGCTGGGCATCTGCACCGACGAGTTTCTGCCGTTTGCGATGGAATCCACAACGCTCGCAACGGTCGACCTCGTGCGCGAGACGGAGCAAGCAGGCATCGAGCCCACGGCGGACGGCGTACTCAAGACGCGGAAGTCCATACGCACAGTCGTGGTGCTGCCGGATGCCGCCGGGCGCCTGCTCGAAATTGCAGACGAGCGCCGCGCGGCAGGCTCCGAGTGGCTAGCAGATCGCGGGGACGGACTGCCCATGAACCGAGGGATGTGCGATCATAGATGGAAGAAGTGGTGCGCAGCCGAGGGTATCGAACACATCCCGTGGTCGAATCTTCGCAACTCGTGGCGAACTATCTGCGAGATGGAGCTGCACATGCCCTGGGACCTCATGGAAATGCTCATGGGACACTCCCCGCCGGGCGTGTCGGGGCGACATTATATTCGTCCCTCCCGTGAGCAGGTGGCGCGTTCCGTTTGCGACGCACTTGGGATAAATTGGGATATTTCCCAACAAACCAGCAGGTAAAACGGGCGCGGTTAATAGTGGCAGATTTAGATGAACCAATCAGTCGATTTCGAATGTCTAAATCTGTAACAGTTAGACCTGTTTATGCTGAGTCTCTGTTACAGATTGAGACATTCTTCCTGGACGTTATCCTTTGTCTCAATCAGTAACAGTTAGCTGATGATTTGGGTTGTAGATGTTACAGATCAAGACAAACCTTCCGGCGGATTTTGAATGTCACGATCTGTAACAGTAAGAGTGGTTTGGGGGTCCAAGATGTTACAGATTGAGACATTTGCCATGCGGGTCCTCCGTTTGTCTCGATCTGTAACATCTAGACCCGGATTCTGCTCCCACCTGTTACAGGTTGAGATGTTTGTGTCCGCGCCAGCCCCGCCCCTAGCCGTGGTCCCATATAAACAAACCCCGTGGTAAACCTGACCGAACTGTTAATATTCCGAAAGGTACCCGTAATGTCCAAGTACATCTCCGAGCTCATGTCGCCGCAGCTTATGGGCGTCGTCTATGCCTTCGTTGGCTTTATCATCGCCCTGTACGTGCTGTCGGTCGTCTATGTGTTCATCGACGCTCGCCGCCGCGGCGCCAGCGCCTACGCGGCATGGGGCATCATCGCCCTCATCCCGTTTGTGGGCCTCATCGCCTATCTGGTTCTGCGTCCGCACTCCTACGCGGCCGACCGCGAGGAGCAGGAGCTGGACATGGCCCTGCGCGAGCGCCAGCTTGCCCAGTACGGCACCTGCCCGCAGTGCGGCGCCCCCATCGAGAAGGACTTTGTGGTCTGCCCGGTGTGCGACACTCAGGTTCGCAACGTCTGCCCCAGCTGCCATCGCCCGCTCGATGCGCACTGGAAGGTCTGCCCCTACTGCCGAACTCGCATCCAGTAACGCATCCATCGCCGGGCCGGCCGCAAGCCCCGGGCACACCGCAAGCCACGCGCGCCCCACACCTCGCGCCCACACGATGAAGCATGCGTAGAAAATCGCCCGCCGTGCCATTAAGGTGCGGCGGGCGCTTGTATACCAAGGCAACCTGCCTATAATGATGCAAGTCAAAAACGCCGAGCGCATCGCACGCACTTGCATCAGGCATCCGAGAGGAGAAAACATACCCATGAAGGCACTCTACAATGACGGTTCGGTGGCCGAGCTCCCGCAGGACGAGGTCACGCACGTCATCCGCCACTCCGCCGCGCACATCATGGCGCAGGCCATCAAGCGCCTGTACCCCCAGGCCGACTTTGCCTACGGTCCCGCGACCGACAACGGCTTCTACTACGACGTCGACCTGCCCGAGGGCGTCAAGATCAGCGAGGACGACTTCCCCGCGATCGAGGCCGAGATGAAAAAGATCGTCAAGGAGAACCTCAAGTTCACCGTCTTTGAGAAGCCCCGTGCCGAGGCCATCGCCCTTATGGAGGAGCGCGGCGAGAAGTACAAGGTCGAGCACATCGGCGACCTGGACGACGACGCCCGCATCACCTTCTACCAGCAGGGCGACTACATCGACATGTGCGTCGGCCCCCACATCTGCTACACCAAGGCCCTCAAGGCCTTTAAGCTCACCGGCGTCTCGGGCGCCTACTGGAAGGGCGACAAGGACAACAAGATGCTCACCCGCATTAACGGCGTTGCCTTTGCCACCAAGGAAGAGCTCGACGAGCACATGCACATGCTGGAGGAGGCCAAGAAGCGCGACCACCGCAAGATCGGCCGCGAGATGGACCTCTTCATGATGCGCGACGAGGCCCCCGGCTTCCCGTTCTTCCTGCCCAACGGCATGATCCTTAAGAACACGCTGCTGGACTACTGGCGCGAGATTCACCACAAGGCCGGCTACGTGGAGATCTCCACGCCGCTCATCATGAACAAGCAGCTGTGGAAGACCTCGGGCCACTGGGACCACTACAAGGACAACATGTACTCCACCGTCATTGACGACGAAGAGTACTGCATTAAGCCCATGAACTGCCCGGGCGGCGTGCTGGTGTACGCCTCCAAGCCGCACTCTTACCGCGAGCTGCCCATCCGCGCCGGCGAGATTGGCCTGGTGCACCGCCACGAGCTGCGCGGCGCCCTGCACGGTCTGTTCCGCGTGCGTTGCTTTAACCAGGACGACGCCCACCTGTTTGTGCGTCCTGACCAGCTGACCGATGAGATTGTGGGCGTGGTCAACCTTATCGACTCCGTGTACCAGAAGTTTGGTTTTAAGTACCACGTTGAGCTTTCCACCCGCCCCGAGGACTCCATGGGTTCGGACGAGGATTGGGCGCGTGCCGAGGAGGGCCTGCGCACCGCTCTGGAGCAGTTGCACATGGACTACGAGGTCAACGAGGGCGACGGCGCCTTTTACGGCCCCAAGATCGACTTCCATCTGGAGGACTCGCTCGGCCGCACCTGGCAGTGCGGTACCGTGCAGCTCGACTTCCAGATGCCGCTCAACTTTGATCTGGAGTACGTGGACGCCGACGGCACCAAGAAGCGCCCCATCATGCTGCACCGCGTATGCTTTGGCTCCATCGAGCGCTTCATCGGTATTCTGATTGAGCACTTTGCGGGCAAGTTCCCCACCTGGCTGGCTCCCGTGCAGGTCAAGGCGCTTCCGGTTTCCGAGAAGAGCCGCGACTACGCCCACGAGGTGTGCGCCAAGCTGGAGGAGGCCGGCATTCGCGTGGTCTGCGACGACCGCGACGAGAAGATCGGCTACAAGATTCGCGAGGCCCGCAGCATCGACCGCGTGCCCTACATGCTCATACTGGGTGAGAAGGAGGTCGAGGCCGGCAACATCTCCGTCCGCGATCGTTCCAACGAGACCGTTCAGATGAGCGTCGACGAGTTTGTTGCCAAGGTTCTCGAGGAGATCAAGACCCGCGCCTAAGGCAAGCAACACAACAATTAATAAAGGCGACCGTCCACATAGGGCGGTCGCTTTTTTATGCCGAAATAAGAAAAGCCGCTGGTTGAGCGGCTTTTTTTGTTGCACAAAAAGGTACAGGTTTTTGTAGAGGGGTATGGAGATGTACCTACTAGCAGTACATTTTGTGTAATCTGGGCAAACGCTGATTAATTGCTCGTATAATTGCCTATGTCGAAAGATACGAAAACCTGTACTTTTGCGACTGCGTCATGCTGCGAGCGAGAAGCCCGTTCTAAACGCCCCTGCATGTGTGTGCATCGCAAAGCCAAAAGAGCGGGGCGAGAATATGGAACAGACGGCACGGCGCCAAGAGCAGCTGCCGGGCGCATTTAACGGCGCCATCACCAACAGCCAGCACGGCCGCGTCCGCTGGTATCTGGTTCACACCCCCAATGGAAAAGAGCGCGAGACCTGCGAAAAGGTCCGCTGCATTATCCCGCACAATTTGATGCAGGACGCTTTTGTGATGCAAAAGGAGTTCTGGTTTAAGCGGGACGGCGCCTGGTCGCTCCAAACCAAACCCATGTACAAGGAATATTTCTTCGTCGCCACGCATGATGCCGCCGCGCTCGATAGGGCTTTGGCTCAGTTGAGCTTTGGCTGTCGTATCGCCGGCAGTAGGGAGCGGGCGTACATGCCCATGCCGGACGACGCGCAGGACTGGTACCGCAGCGTGCTGGACGACGACGGCGTGGTGCGCAACAGCGTTGCGCGCATAGAAGGCGGCGTGTTGCACATAGAACAGGGTCCCTTGGTGGGACAAGAGGCCCGCGTTAAAAAGATCGACCGCCATAAACGCTGGTGTCTGGTAGACGTGGGCGAAGGTGACTCCGCATTTAGGGAGCTGCTACCGCTCGACGTTCCCAGCAAAACGTAAGGGAGACGTTGCATCAGCTATTCGTTCGCATTTTTGAATTTACCGATTGGGGGATCCCTGGGGAACGGGGGCGTAAGTTTGACTGTGGCTGCTAAAGAAGTAACAGAGAGCAATGCGCCCGTGGGGGCGGCGCTGATTGCTCAGGCGATGGACCGGCGTGAGGGCGTCGGCCGCTACAAGGCCAAGCAATCCATCATGGACTGGGATAATTCGCGACTGGCCTATCGTGCCATTAAACGTGTGTTCGACATCGTGTTTAGCGGCTGCGTTCTGGTTGTCATCGCTATTCCCAGCTTGTTGCTTGCCGCTGCCATTCGTTTGGAGAGCGACGGCAACCCCTTCTATAGCCAGATTCGCGTTGGTCGAACCCACGCTGACGGTAGTCTGTCTACCTTCCGTATGTGGAAGTTCCGCTCTATGTACAAGGATGCCGACGAACGCCTCGCGGAGCTCAAAGAGCAAAACGAGATCGCCGGTGCCATGTTCAAGATGAAGAACGACCCACGTGTGACCAAGATTGGTAAGTTCATCCGCAAGCACTCTATTGATGAGTTTCCGCAGTTCCTGAACGTGTTCCTGGGTCAGATGTCGGTTGTAGGTCCGCGTCCGCCGCTTCCTGACGAGGTGGCGCGATACACCGAGTTTGATCTGCAACGTTTGGCTGTAAAACCTGGAATCACTGGATTCTGGCAGGTGATGGAGCGAAACAACACCGGTTTTGATGGTATGGTTCGCCTTGATCTTGAGTATATTTCCAAGCGCGGCGTCTTGATTGATTTAAAAATCATTTTGCTTACGATTATTGAGGTAATTACTGGTAAGGGTGCGTGTTAATGGACCTGTCCAAGGCTAAGGTTTGTATTCCTAGTTCGAGCGGTGGTCACCTGACGCATATGTGGCTTCTCAAGCCGATATGGTCAAAGGCCGCAGATCGGTTTTGGGTGACTTTTGATAAAGAAGACGCTAATTCCCTGCTCGCTGGAGAGCGTGTTTACCATTGCCATTATCCAACAAATCGAAACATTCCTAACCTTATTAAGAACACTGTGCTTGCGATTAGGGTTCTTCGTAACGAGCGACCCGATTTGATTATTAGCTCGGGTGCCGCTGTTGCTGTTCCATTTTTCTTGGTGGGAAAGTTGCTTGGGGCCAAATGCGTTTATGTTGAGGTGTTTGATCGCGTGGATAAGCCTACAATGACCGGGCGCATGCTTAACGGGATTGCCGACGTCTTCGTTGTTCAGTGGCCTGAACAGCTTGAGGTTTACAAGAACGCCGTTAACCTCGGCTCAATTTTCTAGGAGCATAGATGATATTCGTTACCGTGGGCACCCACGAGCAACAATTCGACCGCTTGGTGAAGGCAGTTGATGATTTAAAGGCGAGTTGGCTCATTAATGAGCCAGTTTTCATTCAGACAGGTTATTCGAATTATGAGCCCACGCACTGTGGGCATTCGCAGTTTGTGCCATTTAATGAGATGAAGACATATATGCGCAACGCGGATGTAGTGATCACGCATGGAGGGCCCTCGAGTTTTATTGAGGCTATGGCTGCAGGAAAAGTACCCGTTGTCGTGCCTCGAAGAGGTGACCTTGACGAGCATGTGAATGATCACCAGGCTGATTTTGTGCGTATTGTTGCCGAGCGACAAGGCGGAATCGTGCCCGTTTATGACGTGGCTGATCTCCCCGAATCTATTACGCGAGCCCGTGAGCTTTCACGTGGCGTTAGTTTTAAAAGTCACAATGCTGAGTTCTGCGATGAGCTCGCCCGATTGATTGAAGGAATCTAGCGATATGACTAAGCCCCGCGTTGGCATATTGAGTATGCAGAGAATTTACAACTACGGCTCCTTCTTGCAGGCCTATGGTCTTAAGTCCTTGCTGGAATCTCTTGGCTGTGATGTTCAGTTTGTCGACTATGAGCCGGGTGAGTGCCTAGTTAAGTCAAATTCTTCGAAAAGAGGCCTTGCTCGTAAGATCGAGAAAGCTCTTGAGGTGTTTCACTACGATGCTTCCATTGGCGATAAGCTTGCCTTTATTCGATATAAGCGTACTTATGCGAGTCGCTTTTACCCCTTGCTTGGCATTACTGGGAAACCCAATCTTAATCCCGAGTTGGATTTGCTTGTTATCGGCAGTGACGAAGTTTTCAACTGTGTCCAGGACAATGCAAATGTAGGTTTTACTCCCGCGCTCTTTGGTTCCGGAGCTAATGCGAAACGTAAGGTGACTTACGCGGCTTCATTTGGTAACACCACGCTTGAGAAGCTCGAGCGCTACGGAAAGCGTGATGAAGTTGCAGGCTATCTTGGGGCGCTGGACGCTGTGTCCGCTCGTGATGCCAATACGGGTTCGATTGTTGAGGTGCTTACGGGCAATTCGCCAACTTACAATCTTGATCCAGTGTTGGCATACGATTATTTTTCCGATTGCGAGAAAATCCCCGAAGCAGTCGATGAGAGCAATTACATGATTGCATATGGATACTCTGGTCGCCTATCGGCTGAAGAATGTGCTGCTGTTCGTAAATATGCTGACGATCGTGGACTCAAGGTGCTTAATATCGGTGGCGTTCAGGGGGTTTGCGATCGCTTTGTTGATTGTTCGCCCTTTGAGGTCTTGGCATATTTTAAGCATGCTGAGGCCGTGGTAACTGATACGTTCCATGGCACTATTTTTTCGACTATCGCGCACACTCCTTTTGCAACGTTTGTGCGTAGCTCTGGTTATGGCAATTCTGAGAAGCTAACCGATTTATTAAATCGTTTAGGACTTGGAAATCGTGCTGCCGCGAGTGTCGAATCCCTTGCCTCGACACTTGATTCTTCCGTCGATTGGGCTGAAACAGATTCTGTCGTCAATGCTGGTCGTGCTGCAGCGATTGAATATCTTGAACAGCAGGTTGCCTCGCTATCGGGGGTTTAATGAGCGTGAATAGCTACCTCATAACTAAAAACTCTAAAGATT
>CAJLCM010000015.1:0-34150 GCA_905205145.1 uncultured Collinsella sp. | reverse complement strand
TGTGGGAGATGGCCCGCCTTTTTGTGTCGCGTGCGGCCCGCCTTTTCGCTGCTATCATGGACAACGTTGAATTTCTACGAAGGAGCAGGGCATATGGCGATTCTTTTGGGATGCGATTCCGTCAGCCTAGAGTTTCCCACCAAGCATATTTTCGATAGCGTTACGCTCGGCGTGGGCGAGGGCGACCGTATTGGTATTGTCGGTAAAAACGGCGACGGTAAGTCGACGCTGCTGAGCGTGCTCGCCGGCACGTTGGAGCCCGACGACGGCCGCGTGACGCACCGCCGCGACACGACGATTGGATTGCTCGGCCAAAAGGATAACCTGGTCGATACCGACACCGTGCATCATGCCGTCGTCGGTGACACGCCCGAATACGAGTGGGCCTCGAGCCCGCGTACGCGCCAGATTCTGGCCGGCCTTATTAGCGATGTGCCCTGGGGGGGCACGGTGGGCGAGCTTTCGGGCGGCCAGCGCCGTCGCGTGGACCTCGCGCGCCTGCTGATCGGCGACTACGACGTGCTCATGCTCGACGAGCCCACCAACCACCTGGACATGCGCACCATCAACTGGCTCGCGCGTCACTTAAAGGCCCGCTGGCAGCGCGGTCAGGGTGCCATGCTCGTGGTCACGCACGACCGCTGGTTCTTGGACGAGGTCTGCACCAGTATGTGGGAGGTCCACGACGGCCAGGTCGACCCCTTCGAGGGCGGTTACTCCGCATATATCCTGCAGCGCGTGGAGCGCGACCGCATGGCCGCGGTTACCGAGGAGCGTCGTCGCAATATGGCGCGCAAGGAGCTCGCGTGGTTGAGCCGCGGCGCCCAGGCCCGCTCCACCAAGCCCAAGTTTCGTGTGGATGCCGCCCGCGAGCTCATTGCCGACGTGCCGCCCGTGCGCGACGAGCTGGAGCTCAAGCGCCTGGCGGTGAGCCGCTTGGGCAAGCAGGTTATCGATGTGGTTGATGTGGACGCTGGCTATGCGGATACCGAAGGCGCGCCCAAGCAGGTGCTCACCGATGTGACCTGGCTCATTGGTGCGGGCGACCGCTATGGTCTTTTGGGCGAGAACGGCGCCGGCAAGTCCACACTGCTTGACGTGATCCAGGGCAAGATTGAACCCACGCGCGGCCGCGTGAAGATTGGCCAGACAGTGCGCTTTGGCGTGCTGTCGCAGCAGCTCGAGGAGCTCGAACCCTACATGGGCGACACGATCCGCGAGGTGCTCAGCAACTATAAGAAGTACTACGTCATCGACGGCAAGGAGACTTCGCCTGAGAAGCTTTGCGAGCGCCTGGGCTTTACGACCCAGCAGCTCTGGAGCCGCATCGGCGATCTTTCGGGCGGCCAGCGCCGTCGCCTGTCGCTGCTGCTGACGATTCTGGACGAGCCCAACGTGCTCATCCTGGACGAGCCCGGCAACGACCTGGATACCGATATGCTCGCGATTGTCGAGGACCTGCTCGACGACTGGCCCGGCACGTTGATTCTGGTGACGCACGACCGCTTTTTGATGGAGCGCGTGACCGACCAGCAGTGGGCGCTGCTCGACGGCCACCTGACGCATATGCCCGGTGGCGTGGACCAGTACCTGCGCCTGTGCAACGCCACCGCCGAGGGCGAGCCCGTGGGTGCACCGAGCGCCAAGACCGGCACGTTCGACACCGGTATGGCGGCGGCTGCTGCCGACAAGCCCAAGTCGAGCGGTCAGCCCAACGGCCTGTCCAACGCCGAGCGTCAGAAACTCCGCCGCGAGGTGAGTTCGCTCGAGCGCAAGATGGAGACGCAGCGCGCCCGCGTTGAGGAGGCCGAGGCAGCAATGGCCCAAGTCGATC
This sequence comes from uncultured Collinsella sp., assembly GCA_905205145.1. Lineage (GTDB taxonomy): Bacteria > Actinomycetota > Coriobacteriia > Coriobacteriales > Coriobacteriaceae > Collinsella. Next base: position 32,316 of record CAJLCM010000015.1, on the reverse strand, counting down.
CCACCAACTACACGGCGCTCGGCGAGCAGCAGGCAAAGATCGACGAGGCTCACGCCGCCATGGACGAGCTGGAGATGGCGTGGCTCGAGGCGAGCGAAAAGCTCGAGGGCGAGGAGTAGGCGAGAATGATCAAAGCCGCGTTTTTCGATATCGACGGCACGCTGCTGAGCTTTAAGACCCACCGGATTCCGGCGTCGGCGCAGCAGGTGCTCGACAGCTTTCGCGAGCAGGGGATTGCGTGCGTGATCGCCACGGGCCGTCCGACCTACCAGATGCCGGACTGGCTGTTCGACCTGGGCTGGGATGCGTACATTACGCTTTCGGGCCAGCACTGTTTTGATGCCAAGGGCGTCTACCGCAGCTGCCCGATCGATCCGGACGACGTTGCGGTGATTGTGGACCAGGTGGCGCAGGGGCGCTACGACTCACTGTGCATGCAGGGCGAGAACTCGTTTGTGAACCGCCTGTCCGAGCGCGTGGTGACGGCTGGCAGCAACGCGGGAATCGTCTACCACGAGGAGCCGTTTGAGCATGCCTTTGACGCGCCGGTCTATCAGTTCTGTGCCTTTGTTGACCCAGTTGACGAGCATATCGTGACCGATGCCGTGTCGCATTCGCTCACCACGCGCTGGTGCGACCTGTTCTGCGACATTATTCCGGCCAACGGCGGCAAGGACCTGGGTGTGGCGGCGACGCTGGAGCGCCTGGGTATCGACGCGAGTGAAGCGATTGCCTTTGGCGACGGCGAGAACGACCTGTCGATGTTCTCGGCCGTGGGCACAAGTGTGGCCATGGGCAACGCGCAGGACACGGTGAAAGCTGCGGCGACCTACGTGACGACCGCCGTGGACGACGATGGGATCTACAACGCCGCGAAGTACTTTGGACTGCTATAGCTGCGGCTCGGCACTTGGGGACACTCCTTGCGGGGCGTGTTCCCATTTTGTTTTCGTCCCGCTCGTTTTGTGAAACACGGCTAACTTTTAGGCAAAGTAGTAAGACATGGGCAACTTTTGCGGTAAAGTAAGCCGTGGAAAGTATCCAAAGGCTAACTAGCAATCATCGCGAAAGGCGGCCCATGGCCCTACGTGAATCCGGAGAAGACTATCTCGAATCGATCTACGTTCTGTCGGAACGCCAGGGCATCGTGCGCTCGATCGACGTTGCGGAGTACCTCGGCGTAACCAAGGCGAGCGTTTCCAAGGCCATGGCGACGCTGGAAAGCAACGGCTATGTCGAAATGGGCAAGCGCGACGTTCATCTGACGGAGCGTGGTCTGGAGGTCGCTCGCCAAATGTGGGAGCGTCACTGCTTTTTCGTGGGGCTGCTGGAGGATGCGGGTGTTTCGGCTGAGGTCGCGTCGCAAGAGGGCTGCCACATGGAGCACTGCCTGAGCGAGGAAAGCTTCGAGAAACTGAGGGCGATGCTGAACCGGGGCGAGGCGACGGGCCAAGCGGCGGAATCCTAACGAACCCCCAGTAGCGCGGAGTTCGCGCAAAGCGCGAACCAGCGACCGGGACCAGCGGTCCTTTCGGCCAAGTCCATTTCAGCAAAGGAACCCCGCCAGCAAGCGATGCCCAAGAACTGCCACCTACGTCACCGCAGGCCGGGGCCGGGTTTGGTTTTGAAAACACTCCACAGCGCGAGGCCCGCCTTTCCGTTGCTCCGCAGGAGCAGGAAAGACGGGCCTCATGCGCGAGGACGTTTTCAAAACCAAGCCCGGTCCCGGCCGGACAGCCCACGAACGCTACAGGTTCTTGACACCCATCGCGCGCATGGCATTCAGGATGGCGATAATCGCCACGCCCACGTCGCCGAACACAGCAAGCCACATGTTGGCGATGCCCAGTGCCGCAAGCACCAGAATCAGCAACTTAATGCCCAGCGCAAAGATGATGTTCTGCCAAACAATCGACATGGTCTTGCGCGCCACGCGGATCGCGCGGGAGATGTTGGACGGCTTGTCATCCATGAGCACGACGTCCGCCGCCTCAATTGCGGCGTCCGAGCCCATAGCGCCCATGGCGATGCCAACGTCTGCGCGGGTAAGCACGGGTGCGTCGTTGATACCGTCGCCTACAAAGGCGAGCTTGCCCTTGCCCGATTCTGCTGCAAGCAGCGCCTCGACACGCTCGACCTTATCACCCGGTAACAGCTGCGCGTGGAACTCGTCGAGACCGAGTTGCTTGGCTACAGACGCCGCAACCTCCTCACGGTCGCCCGTGAGCATGACGGTGCGCTTGACGCCGGCGGCGTGCAGGTCGCGAATCGTTTGCTCGGCATCGGTCTTTATGGTGTCGGCAATTACGATGTGGCCGGCGTAAACGCCGTCAACGAGCACATGGAGGATCGTGCCGATAACCTCGCAATTGGGAGCGTCGATACCGGCCGCAGCAAGCATCTTGGCATTGCCAACGACGACGTGCTTGCCGTCGATGGTTGCCGTCACGCCGTGGCCCGCGTCGTTGGTGGAGTTGCTAACGCGCTTGGGGTCGACCTCGCTCTGGTAGGCGACACGCACGGACTGCGCGATGGGGTGATCGGAGAACGACTCCGCAAGGGCTGCGACTTCAAGCAACGACTGCTCGGTGTAGCCAGCCTCGGGGTGTACCGCGACCACCGAGAACGTGCCGTTGGTGAGGGTGCCTGTCTTGTCAAAGACGACGGTGTCCACATCGGCGAGCGTCTCGAGATAGTTAGAACCCTTGATGAGAACGCCCAGCTTGGAGGCGCCGCCGATGCCGCCAAAGAAACTGAGCGGCACGCTGATCACCAATGCGCACGGGCAGCTGACGACCAGGAAGGTCAGGCCGCGCAGGATCCAGTCGGACCAGGCGCCGGTGACCAAGCCGCCGCCAAGCGCGAGCACCGCGGCAGCGCCGGTGACGGCGGGCGTGTAGACGCGGGCGAAGCGCGTGATGAAGTTCTCGGTGCGCGCCTTCTTTTCGCTGGCATTCTCCACGAGCTCCAGGACGCGCGCGACGGTGGACTCGCCAAATGGCTTGGTGGTGCGCACGTGGATGAGCCCCGTCATGTTGATGCAGCCACTGATGATATCGTCGCCGGACTTGGCGGGGCGGGGAACTGACTCGCCCGTGAGTGCGGCGGTGTCGAGCTGGGTTTCGCCTTCGACGATGACGCCGTCGATAGGCACGCGCTCGCCGGGCTTGACCACGATCACGGTGCCGACGGCGATGTCATCGGGGAAGACCTGCTCGAGTGTGCCATCGGGTTGCACGACGTTAGCGTAGTCGGGCGCGATGTCCATCATGGCGCTGATCGACTTGCGGCTCTTGCCCACGGCGTATGCCTGGAACAGCTCGCCGACCTGGTAGAACAGCATGACGGCGGCGCCTTCGGCCATGTGCGGGTCGGTATCGGGGAAGAGCACCATGGCAAACGCGCCGATGGTCGCGACTGCCATGAGGAAGCTCTCGTCGAAGGCTTTGCCGCGGCGGATGTTGTTGAACGCCTTCTGGAGCACGTCGTAGCCGGCAATTAGGAACGGCACCAGGAACAGCACGAAGCTGGCGTAGATGTCACCCGGGGTACCGAATGCGGCGGTAAGGGCACCGAGTTCGTCGAGGGCATACACCACCGCAAAAATGCCCAGTGCTACCAGGATGCGGTTGCGCTTATGCTCGAGTGATTCTTTTTTCTTGCGCTTCTTCTTTTTCTTTTTGGGGTCGGCGGTGGCCATGACTCGTATCCTCCCATTTGAATGTATGAACACTCGCTCATACAATTTCGCGAGCAAAGGCCGCGGCAAGCGCGGCCATGCAGGTTGGCGTAAACCTGGGCTAGAGAATGATCTCGCAGTCCGGCTCGGCGTCGGCGGTGAACTCCACAACGCGGTCGAGGACCTCGTCGAACTCGGCGTCATCGGCCTCGAGCGTCAACTTCTGGGTCATAAAGTTGACGGACACGGATTTGACGCCCTCGAGCTTGGCCAGCTCGTCCTGAAGCTCGCGCGCACAGTTGGCGCAGTCGATCTCATCGAGCTTAAACTGCTTTTTCATGGTGGGTTCCTTTCCCTGTATTTGCGGCTTGGGTGCAGGCCGCGCTGGTACCGTGGTTGGCTGCTATTCGCAGATGTGGCTCATGCCCTGGTTGAGCATGGTGTAGACGTGGTCGTCGGCGAGCGAGTAGAGGATATTGCGCCCGTCGCGCCGGAATTTAACCAGGTGCGACTGCTTGAGTGTGCGCAGCTGGTGCGATACTGCCGACTGCGAGGTTTCGGTCGCTTCGGCGATGTCTGCCACGCAGAGCTCGCGGCCCATGAGGGCGTAAAGGATCTTGATACGCGTGGTGTCGCTGAAGACCTTGAACAGGTCGGCGAGGTCGTAGAGAAGTTCCTCGTCGGGAAGGTCCTCGGGCGAGCAGGTGGTGGGGATCGCGGGTTCGGTGGCCTCGATGTCGGGTTTCGTTTCATCAACGCGGGTGCTCATTGCAATATCCTTTCATATGAACATGCGCTCATATAACTTGCTTTCGATTATATGAGTGTATGTTCATATGTCAATACAATTTGCGTTAATTTCGATGACTGCTTGCCGCTTCTGCGATTTTCTGTGGGTTGGGAGACATCGACGCAATGCTCGCCAACATATTTCGAGATGTTCGGCTAGCATGCTAAGAAAGCCACCTTGAGAAGCATTAGAACTGTTCATATTTGTACTTTATCGTGTCAAATACCGCGAGAATCAGTTCTTCCTCTACGGGAGTTTCTGCAGAATCAGTTTTATCTAAAGTTATATTGAGCATTGCTGCAGCCAATCTGGCACATCGGTGGCCGAATAAGTCGAAAAATGTAGGTGGACATCCGCAGAGATCGCCTTTAGAAGAGCGAATTCTCAATTAGATCAATAATCGTGTCGTCTTCCGTGCGGTTTTCATCGATTTTTGCGAACATGTCGCATTCCCAAGCCCCATTGATTTCCTCAGCAAGGGCCCCGACGTGTTGCATGTCGTCGGGTTCGGGCACATCGTTGATGCTCGGGTCATCAGCTTGCGGATATTGGCTTGCAATTTCGCGCTTGGCGGCCTCTTCTTCTTTGAGTGTCTCCAGGACGCGGCGACCGTATTCGAAGTAGCGCCGCAAGACAAATTGACGAAGAGTTTCTTGCAGGATGGCGAAGTTATCCGGGAGCCGACCGGGCCATATCTTCTCGCGAATGCGAATCGCTTCCATGACCCGTTTAAAAGCGGACTGCTTGAAAAACGAATGACGATTAACCGTGATAACGGCATATCCCATGTTTCGCAGCGTGTTTCGGCGCTCCTCGTCAATTGATTGCTGCTCGGGTTCGTCGTGGTAAAAGCCGTTGTATTCGATATCGGTCATCGAATTTTCGAGCAGCGCGTCGAGGTAGAAAACCGTCCGTCGCGTTAGGGCGGCGTATCTTTTGGGGACTGGGATCGGATAATCCGTTTTGATAGCGCGTATGGCTAAGCCACCCATTGACTTGGGCATTGTCAGCATCATGACAAACGCCGTTTCGAGTGGGGAGCGACAGCCTTCGTGTACATAAGAAAGTGCCTTAAGTGCTTTATTAGATCCACGATACCCCGGTGCCTCTGAAAAGAAGGCTCTGAGCTCTTCAACGCTGGTTAGGGCTGGGCGCTCGCGATATTGAGTTTCGTCGGACGTTCCAAGCGCGTAGGAGCCGCAGATTTCAAAGTAATACTCAACGAGCTCCGAAAGGTTGAGGTCGGCTGTTGCTTCTAACGCGCACAGCTTGATATCGACGATGTAGACGTTCGGCTCGAGTTCTAGGTAGCTTTCTGCATCAAACGTATAGCGCGTGCAGTGGCAGATGCAGCCCTTGCGGTGCCTTTTGGCATTATTGGAAAACGTCAGCACATGGATACGTTCAGAATCGACATTCTTTCTGTTGAGCCATGCTCGTGCCGCTTCCAGGTCGGACGTGGTCGGCGCAGACACCCTGATCTTTTCCATAGGTATGGGACCGGTCGCGTAGCTTGCGAGCGAGTTGGCTGTTTGGTATACAGCGCGTGCCGTGGTATGTGACAGAATGATTCCCATACGCGCATGATGGCATAGCGGACGCCGCATACGCCCGAAACTTCGGGCAACGGTATTGGGGCGCGGCTTATCTTCTGCGAACGGTGGGTTTTTGAGCTGTCGTATTGAGGGAGCAGCTTTGGCTGGGGAGGTTTCTGCCGGCTGCCCCTTTTTGATGAACTTTAGTTGCGGATTCGTAGCTTCTAAGCGTTTTTGCCGACCGCTCAGATGCCTCACCAACATAATTTGAGTTATTCGGCCTTATCCTATACAAATGGTGCGATCGCAACGTCCTATTCGAATTGATTCAGGTAGATTTATGGGGCTTGGTTGCGAAATTAAGGCGATTTTAGCTTCGATTGCGGTTCAAGGGGCCTTGACTAGTGGTTCAGCTGGCCGAACAACTCGAAAAATGTAGGTGGGCCAACCTGCCGACTATGTGAAGCACGCGTATTTGCTCGTTTTGATGAAAACTAGGGTGCAGCCATAAGGCTGCGCCCTAGTTTACTGCGTGTCGGTGTGCCCAGACGGATTGCGCTGTGCCTGGCAGGCGCTCCCGCAGATGGATCGGTTATTTCGCGAATAGGTTCTTGAGGTTGAACTCGGCCTGAACCGTGCGGAGCATGAGGTCGGTGTCGTCGAGGCCCAGGTGCTGCTCGTTGGCGTCGGCGGCGAGGGTTCCACGGCGGCGCGCCCAGTTCTCGAGCGCGGCGGGCGCGGATTCGCGGGGGAGCGAGCGGACGTCGGCATCCAGGCTGCGGCAGATCTGGCGCGAGTCGATGACGATGATCTTGCCGGCGCGGCGTGCCTCGGCGTAACCGTCCAGGTGGATCTTGAACCAACTGTCCTCAAAGGCGGCGTTGTGCGCCATGTACGGGTACTTCTTCATAAGCTTGAGCAGCTGCTTCTGCAATTCCTTGTTCTCGCGGAACGGCTTTTTGCTGTCAATGTCGTCCCAGGTGATGTGGTGGATATTCGACAACGGCACATCCTCGCCGCGGTAGATGTCGGGCAGGCCACAGTAGTGTGCCTCGGCGTCATGCGGCACGGCGTCGCTGGTGAGATCCATGATCTCCCAGCCCACGTTGATGATATAGCCGCGCTCGGGTGCACGGCCGGTGGTCTCGATGTCGATACCGAGCACGGTGCCCTGGATGGGCTTGCGGGCGTAGGCCACGCCGAGCGCGTCGCGGTCGCCGCGGATCTCGCGCATGACCGACGCGGCGGTGCGCTTTTGCATCTTACCGATGGCGGCGCAGGTGTCGGCATCGGACAGGCCGCGCGAAAGCGTCGCGGGCGTCACGTTGCGCAGGCGTGCCTCGCCAATCTGGTCGCACAGGTCGCGGTTGCGGTCAGCCAGGTCGCGCACGGTGGCAAAGTCGAAGCTGGGGTCGCCCTCGGCGGTAAAGTACTCGGTTTCGAGCACCTTAAGGGCCTCCTCGCCCTTCTGGCGCTCGGACTCCATGGCGCCGTGATCGCCATAGATAAACATGGGAATAAACGGCTGGCGCTCGTATTCGAGTGCTTGTGAAACGTTCATATAACTGCTCCTTGGACGGGCCGCACCGCGCGGCTCGGGTTCATTGAGATGTGGCGAGATGATAGTTTACCATGGGCAACTATTGGCATCGCGCCTAGGACAACTACAATACCCTAGTTGACCGCTAGGACTTTTACAATGCTGCCGAAAGACACGAAAGGTTCCATCCGTCATGGATTTGCTGATTGATATTCTGCTTGACGCCGGCAAGGACACGCTCTCGCTGGTGCCATTCTTGTTGGTGACGTATCTGGCCCTCGAGACACTTGAGCACGTCGCGGGCGACCGCGTTAACGGGGCCATCAAGCGCGCCGGCGCCGCAGGTCCCGTGGTTGGCTCGTTGCTGGGTATGGTGCCGCAGTGCGGCTTTTCGGCCATGGCGGCAACGCTGTACGCCGGTCGTGTCGTGACCTTGGGCACGTTGGTGGCGGTGTTCCTTTCGACCTCCGATGAGATGCTGCCGCTGTTGCTCGCCGAGCAGGTGCCCGTGCAGACCATGGCGATGCTTTTGGCTTCGAAGGCACTGATCGCGCTGGTCACGGGCTTTATCGTGGACGCCGCCATTCGCGGCCTGCGTCGTAACGCTCGCGCGCATGCGGCGATTCGCCGTACCGTGCTGGGAACCGCGGCCAACCCGGCCCACGTGAACTGCGCGCACGACGACCACACTGGCGGTGACATCATCGACGAGGTGGCCGAGGCGGGCGTGAGCGCCGATCACATCCATGAGCTGTGCGAGCGCGACCATTGCGGTTGCGATGAAGACGAGGACGAGCACGAACACGGACATGGCCACGATCACGGTCATGAGGACGAGCATGAACACCATGATGGCCACGGTCACTCCCGCTCTCACGAGGGCGCGCCCCTCCTGTCGATTATTCGCAGCGCCATCTCGCACACCGTGCAGGTATCGGTATTCATTTTTCTGGTGACGCTGATTCTGGTCGCCGTGCTCGAGACCTTCGGCGAGTCCGCGATCGAGCAGTTCCTGCGTGGCAACGAGACGCTCGCCGTCCTGGGTTCGGCGCTTGTCGGCCTGATTCCCAACTGCTCGGCCAGCGTCGTCATCACACAACTGTACCTGGAAGGCGCGCTGCAGCTGGCCCCGATGCTCGCCGGCACGCTCATCTCTGCTGGTGTGGGCTACCTGGTGCTGTTCCGCACCAACCGCAGCGCCCGCGAAAACGTCCTGTTCCTGATCATGATGTACGTCATCGGTGCCGGCTGGGGCCTCATCCTATCCGCCGTTGGCCTTTAAGTAGATTATTGGGACATGTCTTACGATCTACCCCTGTGACCAGGGCATTCCCCGCTGCCAAAACAAAAAGGTAGATTTTTAGGCACGTCCCAAAAATCTACCTTGGTTAGCGCAGCAGCTCGGTGAGGTTTCGCTTAAAACGAGCGCGGTCTTCGCTGGTAAATGCCGCCGGTCCGCGAGTGCGTCCCCCGGCGCGGCGTACCTTCTTTTCCTCGTGGCGAATAAACAGCTGCATGTCGATGGTCGCTTTGTCGTAGACGCGCCCGCGCACGCCGATGGCGGCGGCATCGCGCCCGAGCGCCATGCTCGCCAAGCCAATGTCCTGCGTCACGACTACGTCGCCCGCCTGCAGGCGTTCGACAATGGCAAAGTCGGCGCTGTCGGCGCCCACGCTCACATCGAGTGTCGTGACCCAAAAGCCGCGTCGCGCGTGCTCGGCATCGCGCGGGTCGTCGCGGCGAATGTGCCGTTCCAGGTTTTGCGTGCTGTTGCCGGCGATAACAATGGCGACGCCCGCCCGCCGCGCGCAGTCAATCGACTCGCGCGTGACCGGGCAGGCGTCGGCATCAATAAAGAGCGTTCGCGGCATCTAGTGCACCAGTTTGCCAAATTGAATAGCACGAACAATCAGCGTTACGCCAAACACCAGCAGCGCGGCGCCGCTAAAGATGACGAGCATCTTGGCCGACCACAGCGGATAGATAAACACGAACATGCCGGCGATGATGGAGAGTGCACCGCTCAGGATGGCGAGGGCACGGTTGGACGAAAGCTCGGACTCCAGAATGGACATGACACCTTCGACAATCCAGCCAAAGCCGGCCACGATAACCACCATCGTGGTGAGCGTCGCGGTCGAGAAGGCCTGGTTGCGCAGGATTATGACGCCGCCCAAGATAATGAGTAGGTTGGAGATGATGCTCGTCACGCGCCAGCCGGTGGGCAGCAGCGGCTCAAAAATGGCAGTGAACAGCCTGATGGCAGCAGTGATTACAAAGTAAAAACCCAGGACAGTCGTCAAAAAGACGAGGGACTTGGCGGGTGCAAAAAGCAGCGCGATACCAGCAATGAGCGCTAAGACGCCCGTGATGGCGTAAATCCAGCGTACGGCCTTGACGGCTTTGCCCGCCATGCTTCTCTCGTCAAATCCAAACTGGCTCGATTTTTGGTCATCGTTCTTAAAGATGCCCATAATGTCTCCTTTCCGTGCGGCGTAAGTCTTGATCGTTACAACCAGTATCGCCTAAAGGCGCTGGCGTATGGGTCGGGGAGGGCGAAACGTAACCAAAAGGTCCCGAATTGTTTCCGTTGTTCCCCACGTCGCGATTTTCTATTCAACAGGTGTAGAATATTGCAGCCCTGTTCGTTATTGCCTACGTTTTAGGTTAGATTTTCCTAAGGACAATTGGCTTGTATTGGGGGTTCCCTATGAACGAAGCAGTTCCCGAGGCACCGTCGAGTGTCGAATCGATGGCAAAGCAGGGTTGCGAAAAGCTCGGCTTGGAAGCGTTTGATGCGCTGGTCCGTCGTGCCCGTACGTGCCGCCGTTTTGACGAGTCCATGCGCGTGCCGCGCGAGTTTTTGCTCGAGCTGGCGGAACTGGCGCACCTGGCTCCCTGCGGCGCCAATGCTCAGCGTCTGCGTTTTCATGTGGTAAGCGGTGCAGAGGACTGCGCTCACGTGTTTGACGAGCTTGCATGGGCCGGCGCGCTTAAGGACTGGCCGGGTCCTGCCGAGGGTGAGCGCCCGACCGGCTACATCGCGATTCTTGCCGAGCGCGCCGTTCCGGGCAAGCCCGCCGCTCCCATTACCGAGGTCGACACGGGCATTGCCGCGCAGACGATGATGCTCGCCGCCCGCAGCGCCACGCCCGAGGTGGCAGCCTGCATGTTCAAGGCCTTTACGCCCCACGCGATCGATGCCATGGGGCTCGATAACGACAGGTATGAGCTCAAGCTGATCATGGCGCTTGGCGTTCCGGCCGAGACGCAGGTGATCGATGCGATCGATTCCAACCCCGACGGCTCCATCAATTATTGGCGCGACGAGGCGCAGGTGCACCACGTACCCAAGCGTTCGCTCGCCGACGTGCTGGTGTAGTTGAGCGTCATCGCGGCGTGATCGGACGGTAAACCACCACAAAGGTGCCTGTCCCCTTTGTGGTGGTGCGAGGGGAGGACGTGTGGCAGATCTGTATTTGGTGCGGCATGGGCAGACTGAGCTCAATGTGCAGAGCATTTTGCAGGGCTGGCACGATTCGCCGCTTACGGCGCGCGGGCGCGAGCAGGCGCTGACGGCGCGTACGGCGTTTGCGGCGCGTGGCGTGGCCTTTGACCGTGTGTATTCCTCGCCGTTGGGCCGGGCGCGGCATACGGCCGAGCTTATCGTTGGCGAGGGCCGTTCCATAGAGCTGGTCGATGACCTGCGTGAGTGGCATTTTGGCTCGCTGGAGGGCACATCAAATCGCGAGATGCCGCCGCAGCCCTGGGGCGATTATCCGGTGGCCTTTGGTGGCGAGTCGGAAAGTGAGCTTCAGTCGCGCATGGTCGCGGCGCTGTCCCGCATCATGGCCAGGCCGCAGCACGACTGCGTGCTGGCGATTTCCCACGGCTCAGCCTGCCAGGAGTTTCTTGAGTATGTGACTGGCGAGGGGGAGCTACCCGACAACGGTGCCGTGCTTCATTTTGGCTATTGCGACGGTGCGTTTTCGCTCCTTGATTGGTAACGAACGAAAGGACCCCTATGAATAAAGACCTGTATCTGGTTCGTCATGGGCAGACAATATTCAACCTTAAGCGCATTATTCAGGGTTGGAGTGACTCGCCGCTCACGCAGCTGGGATGCGACCAGGCGGCGCGTGCCGGCATGTTCTTACGTGCGCGTGGCATTGAACCCGATCATGCCTACACCTCCACACTTCATCGCACCGAGCAGACTATCGCCAACCTGTGGCCGGGCTTGGCGTACGAGCGCCTGGACGGTCTGCGTGAGTGGTTCTTTGGCGACTTTGAGGCCGAGCGCGTGATGCTTATGCCCGAGCGCCCGTGGCGAGATTTCTATCGTCAGTTTGGCGGCGAGGGCCAGATGCAGGTGCGCGAGCGCATGGCGGCGACGCTGACCGAACTCATGCAACGTCCGGACCATACGTGTGTGCTCGCGGTAAGCCATGGCTCGGCTATCAAGGAGTTTATGGATCACGTGAAGGGTGCGGCGGCCGACGAGCGCGATCGCGTGCCGGGCAACTGCTCGGTGCTGCACTTTGCGTTTGACGACGAATCCGACACGTTTGAGTTGGTCGAAGTCTTTACGCAGGAGGATTACGCGCGCGAGCTGGGGCTTGAACCACTTGTGGCGGCAGCAGGCCCGCAACGGGGATAACGCGAGCGTGGCGGCACGGGTCGCTGGCATAACTTCTCGACGCAAAAGGGGCGGAGATGCATGTACCTGCTGCATCTCCGCCCCCTGTTTGTTGGGCTGCCGATTTTTGTGCTGGACGGTCTGGTCTTGCTAGAACCGCGCGACCTGGTGCGTGAGCAGACCCGTCGGAACCTGCGGCACGCCGCCGCTGACCTGCGCGGCGGGGAAGAGTACAGCTACGGCAAAGTTGAACGGCTCTTTGCCCGTGTAGGTGCCGGCGGCACGGGCATCGTCGGTCAGGAGCTGTGATGCCCCGACCAGCGCGGCAGCGTAGGTAGGGTCGTCGACCAGTGCTGGCTCCGGTGCTTGGTCGAGCATAGCGCGGATGGCCCCGACGGCGTCCTCGCGCTTGACCTCCCACGCGCGGTGCGTAATGCCCGCGGGGTCGGTGACGGCGTAGAGCGACGCGCCCTCTTTGGCGGCGCCCAGGATGATATCCATGACGGGCGAGGCCTCGTAGGCGAGCGACACGGGGCGCGTCTGCACCTTGAGCTCGGCGATCGCGCGCGCGGCGGCGAGTGCGTCGACGCTCTCGGCGGCGGCCTCGTCGCTACCCGTCAGCACGTTAACCGGGCAGATCGCCACGACACCTGTTACGCGTCCCGGCTCCCCTGAGCATTCGTACACGTAGTATGCCGCGCCCGGATCCTTGAGCATGAGCCCATCGGCAATCGCGTCGCGCAGGGCTTCATTGTCACTCAGAATGCTGCCCATTGCAGGCAGCGCCTCGAGCACGCGGTCCTGAGCCGGGCGGATGCAGGGAAACGGAAGTGCTTTCATGGGCGGTCCTAACGCACGAGTCGGTTTGTTCGCGGCTTATTATGCCCCAACTTGGCCGCTCGCGTCCCAGAGCACGTTATCGGCGAGCGCGATTAGCACCTGCTGACAACGAACGATATCGGCGTGGGGCACATATTCGTTGGGCTTGTGCGCGAGCGCGAGCGACCCGGGACCGTAGCTCATGCAATTGCGATTACCTGTCTTGCCGGCAATGACGGCGGTGTCGGTGTAGCCGGTAAAGAAGCCGACGGTCGTGTCCGCGTCCGTCACGTCATCGGCGGCACGCTTGAGCGCTGCTAGAAGGGGGGAGTTTGGGTCGCGCTCGATGGCGGGGCGGTCGCCCGTCACGGTGTAGCTGCCATGGCAACCGGGAACGGCGGCTTCGGCGACGGCGATGGCCTGCTCTACCATGCGCGTCGCGGCGGCCGTATCGGTCGGCGGGGTCAGGCGCATGTCGACCCAGACTTTGGCGCGGTCGGGTACGACATAGGGACGGTAGCCACCTTCGATCTGTCCAAACGTGATGGTCGAAGATCCCAGCTCATCGTGCACGGGCAGCGCCACAAACGCGCGACGGAGCGAACACACGACCTCGGCCATGGCGGCGACGGCATCCGCGCCCTTCCACGGCTGGCTCGCATGCGCCGTCACGCCAGCCATTTCAATCTCGAACCACGTGCGCCCCTTGTGCGCCACCTGGATCTGTCCGTCGGTGGGTTCGGTGTCCAGCACCCATTCACGCGAGCCGACCCAGCCGGCATCGATCGCGGCCTCTGAGCCGCGCATAAAATCTTCCTCGTCGACCGAGTAGATGAGCGAAAAGCCACGGCGGGGCAGCTCGCCTTCTGCCGCCACGCGCTCGAGCGTATGGACCAGTGCGGCAATGGCGCAGGCTAGGCCACCCTTCATATCGCAGGTGCCGCGGCCATAGAGTTTATCGTTGCGCACGATCGCTCCGAGCGGCGGAATGTCCGCGTCCCAGCCATCGCCCAGCGTAACGGTATCCATATGGCAGATATAGACGAGCCGTGGCTCGTCGCTCAGTCCCGGCACGGTGACCATAAGGTTGCGGCGCCCGGGCAGCACCTCGAGTTCCTCAACCTGCACGGCATGGAGCACCGGATGACTCAGCTGCGCCAACCGTTCCTCAGCCAACGCTTTGATATAGCGCTCAATCTCGTCCTCATACGCACCCGGGTCTGAGCTGTCGATCCGCACGAGTCCTTGCGTAAGCCGCCAAGCAAAATCTGTATCAACCATAGGCACCTCACAGATAGTTAGGTAAACATACAGATTGTATGCCAAGAAGCGGCTCGGTGCATTTAATGGAGTGCTCACAAAAACGGGGGCGCCTCTCGTGCGAAAGGCGCCCCCGCGGGCATTCAATGTCAGTGACGGGCAGGCCACATGGGGAACTGCCCGTCAGATCAGCCGGCGCTATTTGATTACGCGCACGCGATACATCGACGGAATCTGCTTGAGCGCCTCGATGGTGCTGCTGTCCAGGTGCTCGTCGGTGTCGAACATGGTGTAGGCGTTCTCGCCAGCGGACTCGTTGGTCATACGCTGCACGTTGGCGTTGTCCTTGGCGAGAATGGCCGTGATCTGGCCGATCATGTTGGGCACGTTGGCGTGCAGGCAGGCGATGCGGCTTGCGGCGCGCGCCTTGCCCATGCTGCAGGCGGGGTAGTTGACGCTATGTGCGATGTTGCCGTTCTCCAGGTAATCCTTGAGCTCGCTGATGGCCATGTCTGCGCAGTTGGCCTCGGCCTCGCCGGTGCCGGCGCCCGAGTGCGTGGTGATAAACGTATTGGGCATCTTGACGGTCTTGGGAGTGGCAAAGTCGCAGCTAAACCAGCTGAGCTTGCCTGCACGCAGGGCGGCGTCGACGGCGTCCTCGTCAATGATGGTCTCGCGTGCGTAGTTGATGAGCACGGCGTCCGGTGCCAGCAGGTTAATCTGCTCGGTGCTGATCATGCCGATGGTGTCGGCCTTGCTGGGCACGTGCACGGTGAGGTAGTCGCAGCCGCGGCAGAGATCCTCGAGCGTGCCCACGCGCTGCACCTCGCGGCTCAGCACCCACGCGTGCTCAACGGAAATGAACGGATCGTAGCCATAGACGTCCATGCCCAGATCGACGCAGGCGTTGGCGACCTTGGAGCCCACGTTGCCCAGGCCGATGACACCGATGCGCTTGCCCTTGAGCTCGCGGCCCACAAAGGCCTTCTTGGCCTTTTCGGCATCGACCTGGATCTCGGGGTCGTCGGCGTTGTCGCGCACCCAGTTCATCGATTGCACCACGCCGCGGCTCGAGAGCACCAGCATGCCTAGGACGAGCTCCTTGACGGCGTTGCTGTTGGCGCCGGGGGAGTTAAAGACGACGACGCCCTTCTTGGCGTACTCCTCGACGGGGATGTTGTTGACGCCGGCACCGCAGCGGGCGATGGCGCGGATGCCCTCGGGCAGCTCGTAGCCGTGCAGGTCGGTCGAGCGCATCAGGATCGCGTCGGCCTCTTCGGCGGTGCTCACAAATTCGTAGCCCTCGCCAAACTCGACTTTGCCGTCCTTGGTGATATCGTCGATGGTCTTAATCTTACGCATGGAAAAACTCCTTAGCAGGTTTTGATCTAAACAGGGTGGTTTGAGATGGCTGGTCGGCCCGCGTGCTGCGGGCTAGTTAGATCGCGGGCTCAAACTATGCTGCGCTTCGAAGTCCTTCATGTACGAGGCCAGTGCCTGCACATCTTCCATGGTTACGGCGTTGTAGACGCTAGCGCGCATGCCGCCTACCAGACGATGGCCCTTGACGTTTTGAATCTGGTGCTCGGCCGCGCCTGCGACAAAGGCCGCGTCGAGCTCGGCGTCGCCGGTACGGAACGTGACGTTGGCGATGGAGCGACTGTCTGTCTGCGCGGTGCCGTGGAATAGTTTACTGTGCTCGAGCAGGTCGTAGAGCAGATTGGCCTTGGCCCAGTTGCGCTCGGCCATGGCGGCAAGTCCACCGGTCTGTTCAACCCAACGGAACACCTTGCCGCACACGTAGATGCCAAAGGTGTTGGGCGTGTTGAGCATGGAGCCCTTGGCGGCCTGGGTCTTAAGGTCCAGGTACTGCGGCGTCTGCGCAAAGGCGGGGCCATCTGCGATGAGATCGTCGCGCACGATGACCACGGTCACGCCCGCGGCACCGGCGTTTTTCTGCGCGCCGGCGTAAATGAGCCCGTAGCGCTCAACGTTGAGCGGCTGCGACAGAAAACAGCTCGAGACATCGGCGACCAGCGGCACATCGCCGCAAGCGGGCAGCTCGTGGTACATGGTGCCAAAGATGGTGTTGTTCTGGCAGATGTAGACGTAGTCGAGCCCGTCGCCCGCGGCCTCGTCGGCAATGCGCGCGTTGATGTCGGCCATGTTGGGAATGCGGTCGAAGTTGGTGTCCTCGGAGCTCGCGAGCAGCACGGCCTCGCCGTACTTGGCGGCTTCTTTGTATGCCTTGTTGGCAAAGTTGCCGGTCACGATGTAGCCGGCGCGGCCGCGGCGCATGAGGTTCATGGGGATGCCCGCAAACTGCAGCGTGGCGCCGCCCTGCAAAAACA
The DNA here is from genome assembly GCA_905205145.1 of uncultured Collinsella sp. Lineage (GTDB taxonomy): Bacteria > Actinomycetota > Coriobacteriia > Coriobacteriales > Coriobacteriaceae > Collinsella. The sequence continues at coordinate 15,703 of CAJLCM010000015.1, read as the reverse complement.
GGACGCGGTAGTTGTCGGGGATGTGCAGCAGGTGACGCAGGGTTGCCTCGGCGTCGTCGATGATCTGCTGGTACATGCTAGATCGATGGCTCATCTCGAGCACGGACATGCCGCAACCGCGGTAGTCCATCATCTCGTCGGCGATCTCGGCGAGCACGCTTGTAGGCAGTGCGGCCGGGCCAGCTGAGAAGTTGTGCACACGTGCCATCTTCTGGTTCCCCTCGTAGTCGTTTGAACGTTCGGGATACTTTAGCACAGTGGAGCGGTAGGCGCGACCGCATCACAGCAAAACCCGAGTGCGCCGCTATGATTTACAGGGTTGTTACATGGAAGACTTGGCGCTAGCCTATATCACCGGGATGTACCGTGACAAATACTCCTTGAGCGCCGGGTCGCATACATAAAGAAACGTTCCCAGCATGCCGCGCGTCATGAGAACGTAGTAGGCGTTGACGATGATCTTTCGCAGGTCATCGTCGCTTGCCTTTTTCTTTGCGACGGCATCTTTGAAATTCGCTTTGTTAACGCAGACAGCTTCTTTATCGGTGTCGTAGTAAATGTCTGGCCCCAGAATTACGAATCCGTAATTGAGGTCGTAGCCCTGCACCGTGTGGATGCATCCAACCTCGTTGACGGCGTTGGGGGAGTTAACCCAATCCTTTTGACTCGAGTTCCAGCGTTTAGGGATACCCTCAATGACGATGTCGAACGCGTCTTTGTGTTTCTTCGTTTCCCACTTCCACGCAAAGCCTGCCGTCATGCGGGATAGACCAACTTCTTCATCCTTGGCTTGCTGTAGGGAACAGAAATCCTCAAATCGGTCGACGATTCCAAACTGGTATCTGGGGATATCGTTGTCCGGATCCCCGGCTCGCGAATCGTAAGGCTCCGATGAAAAGAGTTCGTTGAACTTCATGCCGGTATGCATGTACGCCTTGTTGTCGAGTAAGTCATAGACAAAATCGAGGTATTCGTCACCACCGCGTACGCGCATTTGTGTGCTTAGGCTGAACTCTTCAGTTTCAATGCCCGCTTCTTCGAGTTGGTTGAGTCGCTGCTCAAGGCCATCTCGGTTGAGTCCAGATGCGCGGACTTGCTGTTTGGGGTCATAGAACAGGTACGCCTTGTCGCAGCATTTGAAAATCCAATCCACCTGGTTACTCGTGCGCGGCAAGTTGAGTCGTTCGCATGTGTTGTAGAAAGCTCCGATGCCGGCGCCGGCGGTCAAGTAGTTTCCCAGCCGGTGCGCCTCGTCGACAAGCAAGATGTCATACCGATCGTTTTTTGTGACGTCGCTGGGGCTCAGGATGTCGCCGGGCTTTAACCCGGGGAGGAAGTGCGTGAGTTTTTTGAGCGTCTTGCTCAGAGACTCCATGGGCGTCACGAAGCCGACCCGCAGACCGGAAAGGTTCGGCTCATTTTTGATTTTGAACATGAGACTGATGGCGAGGATTGTTTTGCCTGTTCCTGGCGCGCCGTTCACGACGGTTACGCGTTCTTTCTTGGGACCGCCGTGTTTAATGTCTTCATGCTCTTGCTCGAGCCGCCTGTAAATCGCCTCAATCGTTTCGTATTGATCGGGCGTGAGCGTTTTGAAGGGCGAGAATTTGAACAGGTCAGTGTTCTCGAGCTCTTCGATGGGGTGAATCGCATAGTTTTCTTCGCGTAGTTTTGTCCATAGCGTTCGGAACTTCTGGCGGTACTGAGGCCGCTCAAAGTAATCGAATTGGGCATAGCCATTGTTGGCATTGGTGACTTGGTATTTTTCATCGGCGCAGAACAGTTCAATAAGTCGATTCTCGAACTCGAACGTTGCGGATTGGTTGAAGGTGGGATTGTCAATCAGAAGGGTCCGGTCGAAGTCTTTGTCCACGTTTGCGGCGTGTTGCTTCATGCGGCATCGATAATTGGTCGTTTGACCGATGTACGCCGTTTTGTTTTTGCTGTTGGTCAGGATGTAGAGAACAGGCCAGCTTTCGTCGTGGTGCGACCCTGGCTTTGGCGTGCCAAAGTCCTGCAGCGATTCGCTTGTCTCGAAGGGCTGGGGCAGGGGGAGCGTGTATTGCCGAAGGGCGAACTCGTTACTCATGGTGGTCCGCCTTTCTGTATTCGTCAGATGATGCATCGACGGGGTAGCGCTCGCCATTGCGTTTGAGCTTGGACGAAAGCGCCGCTGGTAGGTCGATTTCATTTAAATCTGCGAAACGCAGAAGGAAAAGGAGCGTGTCGGCGACTTCGTCTTCGATGGCTTGGCGTTGCTCGGTTTCTTCGAACATTTCTGCAATGCGTTCGTCGCTCATAAAACGAAAGAGCTGAAGGAGCTCGGAGGACTCAGTTGCCATGCCGATGGTAAGCTCTTTTGGCGTGTGATATTTGCGCCAGTCGCGTGCATCACAAAAGTCCCTGACTTGTTCCGCCATGGCATCGAGCTTATCCATCGTCCGTAACCCCCCTTGATGTTCATTGTTTTATTATGGCCGTATCTGGGATTTATTGCACATCATTTGGGGCGTGCGGTTTTTCGGTCGCGATTGGTCGGTAGGAAGTTTCACCATGAAGATCGAAGTTGATGCAGATCGGCTGCGCGAGAGCCTGCTCGACCGCGCGGGGAGTGCGGCGGGCGTGGGCTTTCCGGCCGCCATGCTCGACGTAGTGGATATCGAGGATGAGTCGCCCCAAGAACTCCTAGCTCGAGCCGAACGCGAAGGCCTCGACCTCCGAGACTTTGCCGTCGACGATGAGGGCGACGGTTATGACACGGACGAGGACTGGTAGCCGCGATTGAACTTCAACCCCATCCCCCTCAATAAGTTGCGGTGAAATAGGGACTGAAATGGCTGTTCAGAGGCCTATTCAATCCTTATTTCATCGCAACTTATGGGTGGGGATGGCTACGACGCCAGCGTGGCGATGACGGCTTCGTCGCCGGCGTATATGAGGGTGTTGCCGTCGGGGATGATGGTTTGGCCGTCGCGTTTGAGCATCACCACGATAAAGGGGTGCTTGCCTTGTGGCACATCGCGCAGGCGCAGTCCTGCCAGGCGACCGTGGGGTGTCACGGTGACCTCGCGCAGCGTAACCTCGGCACGCTCTTCAAACGTCGGCGCGGCCATAACCAGAAGGTCGCCTTCTTCAATTACGGTGTCGCCGTTGGGCAGCACCGGGTGCGCACCGTCACGCAGCACCAGGACCACAAGCATGTTCGTGACGCTGCCAATATCGGCGAGCGAGCGTCCGGCAAACGGATGTCCCGCGCCTACCTTGAGCTTAACGAACGACATGCCGTCTTCGTCGCGGTAATCATTAAACGTGCGGCGCACATCGCCGGCCGCATCGATCATGTCGAGCTTTTTCGCCACCGCCGACAGCAGCGAACCCTGCACCACAATACTCGACACGGCAATCACAAAGACCAGGTCAAACAGGTCGTGACCGCCGGGAACGCCGGCTACCACGGCAAAGAGGCTAAAGACGACCGACGCGGCACCGCGCAGGCCAGCCCAGCTTACGAGCGCAACCTGGTGAGGGTTGGTCTTAAAGGGCGCCAACAGCAGGCCCACGGCGATGGGGCGGCTCACGAAGAGCATAAACGCCATGAGTGCCAGGCCGGGTAGCAGCATTTGCGGCAGGCGTGCGGGCGTGACGAGCAGGCCCAGCAAGAAGAAGATGGTCATCTCGGCCATCTCGGTAAGGGTGTCGAAAAAGTGCGCCATCTCGACCTTGCCGGTGATGTCGCTCGCCCCCAGCACAATACCTGCAAGGTATACGGCCAGAAAGCCGTTGCCACCCAGATAACTCGGCAGTGCGTAGGCGACGATCGCCACTGCGAACAAAAAGATAGTCTGCGCGCCCTCGGCCGTTGCGTGTGCGCGCTCAATCAGGCGGCTGGATGTCCAGCCGATGGCAAGGCCCAGCCCCACGCCCAGGATGATCTGCTTGGCCAGCAACACGGGAATGTCGATATTGCCGCCCGCCGCGAGGGTTGCGAGCACCGCGGTGAGCATGTAGGCGACGGGGTCGTTGGAGCCCGATTCCACCTCGAGCAGCGAGTCGGTACCGTCCCTCAGCGATAGGTTGTGCTCGCGCAGCACGCTAAAGACGCTCGCCGCATCGGTCGACGCCACGACCGAGCCCAGCAGCAGACCGCCGATCCAGTCGAAGCCCAGCACGAAGTGCGCAAAGGCGCCCGTGATGCCGGCGGTGATGACGACGCCGAGCGTGCTCAGCAGTACCGCGGGCGCGGCGACGGGCTTGGCACGGTCGATGTTGGTGTTAAAGCCGCCGTAGAACATGATGAACAGCAGCGCCGTGCTGCAGACGGTTTCGGTAAGCGCGTAGTCGCTAAAGTCGATGTGCGCGGGGCCGTTGACGCCCAGCAGCATGCCCAGCGCGATAAAGATGAGCAGGGTGGGGAAGGGGAGCTTTTTGCCGACGGGTTTGATGGTCAGGCACAAAATGATGACGAGGCCGATAAAGAGAAGTATCTGGTTCATGGATAGTGTCCGCTCCTGGGTGGTTTGCGTGGCACGGTCAATTATCTGTGGTTATTTGTACCCAAAGGTGGTGGGTTTATGGGCCCGAGCCGTGGGCATGCGCATTATTGACACGAGGCGGGAGCGCGGGCGGTGCTGGTTGGGGCGTTGGTGCTGGTGGCGCGGTGTTTTCGGGGCGTGCGGGCGGCCGCTTGTGACCGTTGACAGCGGTGGCACTTTCCAGCTTTATTGCATCGGAGTACAATGGGTAACGTTTAAGTTCAACTTGAAGTTTTAGTCGTGGCATCGGGCTTCGGCCGTAATGCAAGGAAAGGCGTTCCATGGCGATCTATGTGACATCTGATGCTCACGGGCACGTGCGCGCGCTGGACGAGGTACTTTCCAAGATCTCGCTGACGTCCGACGACACGCTGTACGTGCTGGGCGACATGATCGACCGCGGTCCCGATCCGGTCGGTGTCATCAACTTGGTGCGGTCGCTGCCCAACGCTCGCGTGCTTAAGGGCAACCACGAGCAGATTATGCTCGACGCGATCATTGGCCAGGACCCGCTCGATGCCGAGACCTGGGATATCAACGGCGGCTGGACTACGCGCCAACAGCTCAACGAAATGGAATTTGAGGCATACGAGGAGCTGGTGCGCTGGGCTGCTGCCCTGCCGCTCTATGTGGTTGTCGAGACTGCCGAGCGACCGTACCTGCTGGTACATGCCGGCATTCAGACCGAGGCGGCGCGCGCGTTTTTGCTTGAGCATGGTGTCGATTGCGGCGACGGCAGGGGGGCGGTCGGTGCCGATCGCGAGCTGCTGCAGCAAATGCTCGCCGTGCAGTCGTCCGATGACTTGCTCTGGATTCGCCATGGCTATTGGGATGCTCCGACGGGGCTGCTTTCTGCCGAGGGCAAGGGTCCGGTCGTGGTGAGCGGCCACACGCCCACGGTGTCGCTCGGGCGTTATTGCGAGGTCGGCGGCCTGGCGGGACTCGACGAGGAGTCGGGCCGCGGGCAGATTGTGTGCCTGGGTGGCGAGGATACCGCCGGTGTTTCCGACCGCATCGACATCGACTGCGCCGCCGCCACCGGCTCCGAGTTCGGCCGCGTCGGGATCCTGCGTTTGGACGACGGGGCGGAGTTTTATGCGAACATCAACCCGGGCGAATAATCGCTGCAAAGGGTAGCTAATTTGGGACGGGGCCTTTTTGACTACTTTTGCCCTTCTGCCCGTTAATTGATTTTTCTGGGACGGGGATTAAATAATCATTTGGCCGCCCGCTGGCTAAGTGAGTAGACTTTTTTAGAAATGCCGAGTACTCGACATATTTGCCTCAATAAAACCGCAGGTCACGGACTTGTGCTTTGTCGGTGTGGTCAGGGATTCGGTAAAAGTCTACTTACTTAGTTTTGCGTGATGCATATTGTCCGCAACGAGACCCCAGCCGGGGTGATTCCATCGCAAATTCCGGTGACCGGGGGCAGCTAATTAGGCGCCGTACGGGTTGCGGGCTCGTTCTATGCGCTGGCGGATGTGGGCGTATTCGACAATCAACAGCACCAGCAGTAGGGCCATGATAGCCAGGTAGCTTACGACGGCACCCATCAGGCCAAGCAGGTTGATCAGGATCACCGGGAGCACTACGCTCACGGCAAAGCAGATCAGGTAGATCTTGGTGACGTCTCCAGCGTGGCGCAGCACCGTGATGATGGCATAGATAAAGTCGATGGCCGCGGTTACACCGCCGGCGACGACCATCAGCAGTGCCAGCGTTCGGTAGCGCTCAAAGTTGAGGCCGTACATAAAGCTCATGAGGGGAATGCCGGGACCGGCCATAAATGCGGCGCACACGCCGGTGATGGCCACGATTAGTGCCATAACGGCAATAATAATCAAGTCAAAACGGCGGCGTTTGCGCGGGTTCGCCCAAATGCTCGACAGACGCAGGAGCTGCGGTTTATAGACAAATCCGATGCTCAGCAAAATAGCCTGCGCTGGAAAGAACAGGGCATTAAAGTACAGCTGGTATTTGTAGGCCAGCGTGCCTTCCATCACAAACTTGGGCATGCTCTCGATAAGGTTGAACAGGAATAGCGCGCCAAAGAGCGGAGCGCACTGGACAAACAGGTGGCCGACCTCGCGCAGGCTCACGTGACGCGATTTTTCGGTCTCGAGCAGGGCGAGCGGCGCGGTGACCAGCACGAGCGAGGCAATCGCGGCGATGCCCATGGCCATGGCCGCGATGGGCATGCTGCGCGTGAGGAACAGCGCCACGCTAAAGACCACGATGACGCCGATGGAACGCAGCGTTTGGCTCATGCCAGCCAAATAGAGCTTGTCGGCCTGCTGCAGGCGGCCCTCGTACACGTCGGCGATGCCGTCGATCACCTTATAGAGGTAGACGCCCAGGCCGATCGTTGCCATCTGCGCATCGTAGCCGCGGGCGCTGCTGTATGCCAGGCCGCATGCCAGCGCGAGCGCTCCGCAGAGCCAGCGGTTGAGCTGGTAGGAGGCGAAGGAGGTTTTTTCGTCGATGTCCGAGACCTGAAAGTTGCGCACGCCGTAGTTGCACGCGATCATGATGAGCGTGCCGGTGACAAAGGCGATGGAGAACTTACCGGCCTCCTCGGCGCCCACGAGCTGCGTCGACACAATGGTGAGCAGCGGAAACGCCATCCCCCATACGGCGGTGCCGAGAGTGTTCCAAAGGTAATCGCGGCGGGTGGCGTGCTCTTCGTATTCAGCCTCTTGCGTGGAGAACCCGCCGTCGTAGACGGCGCCGAGCAGACGGTTCCACCAAGCGTTGACCATGCGGCGAACGGGGCCGGGCTCCCGATCGCGTTCGCGCCGGCGACGTGTGGCTTGGCTGCTATCGGGCCCGCCGGCGTTGCGCTGGCTCAGCTCCTGGATGCGTGCGAGCTCTTCGGCCGTGTGGGAGGCAGGGAAGAGGCCGTTCTCGATGCGGCCGCCCTGGGCCTTCGCGGCGCCGTCTTTCGATGCAGCGGGGTTGGAGATGCCGTTGCGGCGGGCGATGGCGAGGCGAATGCTATCGAGGGGCGTGATGCTCAAGGCGATTCCTTTCTATTGCTGCGCTCTAGTATAGTCGCGGTGGTGTCCATTCGTGTTTTTGAACAGGTTGTTCAATAATTTCGGCGGGCGGCTGTAATTTGTCGGTTAACGTGCGGTATCCTGTTGAAGTTTTGTGACCCCCCGATGCCGCTTGCGCGGTACCAAGGAGTTTCTACCCATGGATGTCGCCGCATTTTTGCTGGCTCTTGTGCCTATCATCTGGCTTGTCGTGATGCTGCTGTGCTTTAAATGGCCGTCCTGGAAAGCCGCCATCGGTTCGTTTGTTCTTTCGTGCGTGCTCGCCTTTGCGTGGTGGCATTTGCCGGCGGCGCAGATAGCCACGTCCTCGCTCGAGGGCTTTTTGATGGCCCTGTGGCCCATCGTGCTCGTGATCATCGCCGCGGTGTTCACGTATAACCTGTGCGTGCGCACGGGCGCCATGGACGTGATCGGCAGCATGATTACCTCTATCAGCAGCGACCGCCGTCTGCTGGCGCTGCTCGTGGCTTGGTGCTTCGGCGGCTTTATGGAGGGCATGGCTGGTTTTGGCACTGCCGTTGCCATTCCCGCCGGCATGCTCGCGGGCCTTGGTTTTGAGGCCGTGCCTGCCGTGCTGATCTGTCTGCTGGCCAATGGCGTGCCCACGCCCTACGGCTCCATTGGCATCCCCACGGTGTCCGTTGCCGACCTGGTGGGCCTGGATTCCCTGCATTTGGCGACCGTTCAGCTGGTGCAGCTCGCGCCCTTCTTTGTGGCGATGCCGCTGCTTATCGTGCTGGTTGCGGGCCGTGTCGCCGATGACCAGGGCAATGTTGCAAGCGTTGCCGAGCGCCTGCACGGCGTTGCCGGCGTGGCACTGCTTTCCGGTGTGTCCTTTGTCGGCGCGGCCCTGGTCGTTGCCATGTTTGTGGGTCCCGAACTGGCCGTAGTCGTGGGTTCCATCGTGTCGCTCGCGCTGACCGCCGCGCTTGCCATGCGCGTCGAGAAGTCCGGTCACCTGGACGCGCGCTTCCATATGAATATCGAGGCCGGCGAACAGCTCACCGTTAAATCGGCGCTTTCGGCCTGGTCGTGCTTCATCCTGATTTTTGTGCTGCTGCTGGGTACCTCCAACCTGGTTCCCGTCGTGCACGCCGCGCTCGCGCCGTTTGCGAGCCACGTGCAGGTGTATTGCGGCGAGAACCCCGGTACGCTTACGTTTTCGTGGATCAACACACCGGGTGTTTGGATCTTCCTGGCCGCGTTTATCGGCGGTGCCATCCAGGGTGCTTCGCCGCGCATGATGGGCGAGGTGCTGGCCGCGACCGTCAAGCAGATGATGCCGACGGTAATTACGATGCTTTCGGTGCTGGGCTGTGCCAAGGTGATGGGCTATGCGGGCATGATTTCGTCGATCAGCGCGTTTTGCATTGCGGTCGCCGGTGGGTTGTACCCGATTCTGGCTCCGTGGATCGGCGCTGTCGGTGCGTTCGTGACCGGCTCGGGCACGTCGTCGGGCATGCTGTTTGGTCCCATTCAGAGCCAGGCCGCTTCGGCGCTGGGCATGAGCGACTACTGGATGGTCGCGCTCAACGCGCTTGGCGTCGCCGCCGGTAAGATGATCTCGCCGCAGACCCTCGCTATTGGTCTTGCCGCCGTTCACGTGCGCGGTAAGGACGCCGAACTCTTGGGCGCGGTGCTGCCCTACGCCTCCGGCATGCTGGTCCTCATGAGTGTCATCGCCATGCTCGGCCAAGGCCTGCCGCTGTAGCCAGCACTTTGGGGGCGTTCCTTATGTGCCGGCACTTTGGGAACGTCCCTAAGTGCCGGCATCTGGGGACACTCCTTGACTGTTGCCTGTTCAAGGGTGTCCCCAACGACTGGTCATTTAAGAACGTCCCCAATGACTAGGCCGCTTGCGTGCGATTTTTGACCGTTGAGCGGGCGCTTCACCGTTGCCGCAAAAACGTTTTTGCATATCGGGTACAACGGGCTTTACGTGAGTAAAGTGCGCGCCGCGTCCACGTGTCGCGCTTTTAAAGGAGGCCCCATGCCTGGTGTTACCCCTGCAGAAGTTCTGTCCAACTTTGGCATTACGTTGGTCGAAGATCCCGCCGAGAATCAACCCCGCCTGCTGGTGGACCTGCCGGCGGCAGAGCTCGTCGAGCATGCCATTCGTCGCGAAGAAGGCCGCATGGCCTCCAACGGCGCACTGGTGATCGAGACGGGAGAGCGCACTGGCCGCTCGCCCAACGACCGCTTTATCGTCGACACGCCCGACGTGCACGACAAGATTGCCTGGGGTGCCGTCAACCGCCCGCTTTCTGTCGAGAGCTACGAGACCATCAAGGCCGGTATCGTCGACTATCTCAACGAGCGTGATGTGTTCGTCACCCGCGGCATGGCCGGCGCCGACCGCAACCACACGCGTCGCCTGCTCGTCGCCTGCGAGCGCGCCAGCCAGGCGCTCTTTATTAAGCAGATGCTCGCCCGCCCGCTCGCCCGCGAAATCGCGCGCACCGGCGAGCCGGACTTCTGCGTGCTCGCCGCGCCGGGCTACCAGTGCGATCCCGCCATCAAGGGCCTCAACTCCAGCGCCGCCGTGGTCATCAACTTCCAGGAGCGCGTGATTTTGGTCGCGGGTACCGGCTACTCCGGCGAGATCAAAAAGTCCATCTTCAGCGTCATGAATTACCTGCTGCCCGTCGAGGACGACGTGCTGCCCATGCATTGCTCGGCCAGCATGGATCCCGTCACGCACGAGACCGCGGTGTTTTTTGGCCTGTCGGGCACCGGCAAGACCACGCTTTCGGCCAACCCCACGCGCCTGCTGATCGGCGATGACGAGCACGGCTGGTCCGACATGGGCATCTTCAACATCGAGGGCGGCTGCTACGCCAAGTGCGAGGGCTTGGATGCGTTCCACGAGCCCGAGATCTTCAATGCCGTTCGCTTTGGCGCCATCTGCGAAAACGTCGTACTCGATGAGAATCGCAAGCCTAACTACGACGACGTCTCGATCACGCACAATACGCGCGTGGCCTACCCTGTGGAGCATATCCCCAACGCGTGGACCAAGGGCATGGGTACCACCCCGAGCGTCGTGCTGTTCCTGACTTGCGACGCCTTTGGCGTGTTGCCGCCCATCTCGCGCCTGACGGCCGACGCCGCCATGTATCACTTTGTGACGGGCTTCACCGCCAAGATCCCCGGCACCGAGGTCGGCGTCACCGAGCCCACGCCCACGTTCTCCTCGCTGTTTGGCGAGCCGTTTATGCCGCTCGACCCCATGGTCTACGCTAAGATGCTCGGCGAGCGCATCGCCGACGGCCGCACCCGCGTCTACCTGGTCAACACCGGCTGGATTGGCGGCGGCTACGGCGTGGGCCATCGCATCGAGCTGGCCTACACGCGCTCACTGGTCGCTCGCGCCCTCGACGGTACCATCGAGGACAGCGAGTTTGTGCACGACGATATCTTTAATGTCGACATTCCCACTACGTGCCACGGTGTGCCCGACGGCATCCTGGTGCCGCGCCAGTACTGGCAGAGCACCGCGCGCTACGACGAGGCAGCGCACAACCTGGCCGTGATGTTCGAGGAGAACTTCGAGAAGAAGTACTCGCACCTGCCCGAGTCCGTCAAGGCCGCCGGCCCGCACGCCCAGGTGCCCGCCGAGGCCCGTCATCGCGGCCGCGGCCTGCTGGGACTCCGCCACTAGCGTCGCCTTGGACCCAAAACCACCACAAAGGGGACAGGCACCGTTGTGGTGGTTTTGATTGGGCGGATGACTCGGGTTACAATACGCCTGACATATCGCCCCCTTCTCCGGATGGGGGCAGCGTAAGCGCTCTTGTGGCGGCACCGTAGGACTTTGAAGGTGGCCGCTGTGAGGGCGCTTTTTGTTTAGGTGCCCTCGCTCGGGCGCACACAATGAAGGGAGAGCGTATGAAGAGCTTTGTTGCCGAGGATTCATTCTGGGAGCTGTTTCCGCGGGCAGCGGTCGGTGTCGTGGTTGTGAAGGGCATGAAGCCCGCGGCTCAGATTCCCCAGGAGGACGTGGATGCGATCGCCGCGCTGCTTGACCGCGCCAACATCGATGCGGAGCGTTACCTGACGAGTGATACTATCAGCGAGAATGCGCCGGTTAAGGCATGGCGCGAGGCGTATCGTCTGTTCAAGACCAAGAAGGGCGCGCGTTGCTCAGTTGAGAACCTGCTCAAGCGCGTGCTCAAAGGCAAGCCGGTCGGCCACATCACGCCGGCGGTGGACATCTACAACACGATTTCGTTGACATATGCGTTGCCCGTTGGCGGTGAGGATTTGCATGCTATTAAGGGCAATCTGCGCCTGGCGGTGACCGACGGCGGCGACGCGTTCTTGCCACTTGGCGAGGAGGCGGATGATCCGACGCTGCCTGGCGAGCTCGCCTACATCGATGATGCGGGCGCCGTGTGCCGCTGCTGGAACTGGCGCGACGGCGTTCGTACGGCGCTGTCCGACGATTCGGCGGACGCATTTCTGGCGATTGAGTGCGTGGAGCCCGAGCGGATGGGGGATTGCCAGGCCGCCATCGATCGCTTGGCCGAGCTGCTTGAGCGCTATCTGGGAGCGACGGTTGTCGTTAAGACGCTTGTTACCCGCGACAATCCCTGCGCGGAGCTGTAGCGGCGCCTAGAACCTATTGATGCCCCAAACCACCACAAAGGTGCCTGTCCCCTTTGTGGTGGTTTTTATGTTGATGGGTTAACAAATGGGATGTTTGGGTTTGGGTGTTGCCTTATGCGTCTAAGATGTTTACCCGTTAGCATCATGTAAGCGAAAGGCGGTCGTCACCATGCAGTGGAACGACGAGACACGTTTTGAGGACTTTGTCGGACTGATCAGCGGCCTCTACAAGGAGATTCAGCGCATCAAGACGTCCGAAGGTGCAAGGCTCGGCCTTAAGGGCTCCGACGTCATGTGCCTGTACTATCTTGAGCGCAGCAAGGACGGCCTGACTGGCGCCGACCTCGCCCGCATGGCCGGCGTTACCCGTGCCGCCGTTTCGCGCACACTGGCACATCTGGAGGAGGGCGGCTACGTCGAGGTCGACGACTCGGGTGATGCGGCCGTCAAGTACCGTGCCCCGGTGCGCCTGACTGCCCTGGGCGGCGAGAGCATGAGCGAGGCCGATCGCATCATTCGCGAAGTGCTCGACACCACCGGTAAGGCCATGGGCGTGGAGCAGCGCGAGCAGATGTATGCGTCGCTGCGTACGATTCTCAACACTCTGCGCGAGATCTAAGGCCGCCAAGGCATTTGCTTCCAATTAACAACTGCATAGTCCCGTTTGAGCGCGTATGCCGTGCCGGGGCATTGCTGTCGAAATTCCCCGCGCGGGGTCCGCGCAAGAAAGGATTCACTATGTCCATTCGTATTATTACCGATTCCGCGAGCGATATGATGCCGGCTGAGCACCCCGCTCTGCGTGTTCTGCCGCTGTCCGTCACCTTTGGCACCGATGTGTATATGGATGGCGTCGACATCGATCACCAGCGCTTTTACGAGATGCTCGTGGAGCGCGATGAGCTGCCCAAGACTGGTCAGGTCAACCCGTATGCCTTTTCACAGGCGATTGCCGAAGCGCGTGAGGCCGGCGACGAGGCTGTGATTATTACCGTGGGCGCCAAGCTTTCGGGTACTAACCAGAGTGCTCGTACGGCACTTGCCGAGGCGCCGGGCGGCGACGTGTATGTGGTGGATAGCAACAACGTTACCCTGGGCGAGCGCGTGCTGGTCGAGTATGCGCTGCGCCTGGTGGACGAGGGCCGTAGTGCGGCCCAGATCGCGGCGGCGGTCGAGGCCGTGCGCGACCGCGTGGTGGTTATTGGCCTGCTCGAGACGCTGGAATACCTGGTGCGCGGCGGTCGCCTGTCTGCTGCGGCCGGCGCCGTGGGTACGCTACTCAACGTGAAGCCGGTCGTGGCCGCCGAGGACGGCCTCATCGTGCAGTTGGGTAAGGCACGCGGTTCCAAGAACGGTCGCAACCTGCTCAACCAGAAGGTAGAAAAGGCGGGTGGCATCGACTTTTCCATGCCGCTGGCGCTCGGCTATACGGGCCTTTCGGACGCGGTGCTCAAGAAGTATATCGATGACAGTGCGGCGCTGTGGGCTGGCCACACCGAGGGCGAGCTGCCCGTCCACACTATCGGCGCCACCATCGGCACCCACGTAGGTCCCGGCGCCGTGGCCGTAGCCTTCTTCCAGCCCGCCAATTAACCGACTTGCCATAAACCACCACAAAGGGGACAGGCACCTTTGTGGTGGTTTATGCTTTTCCGGGTGGAAGGGAGTGAGCAATGGCGTCTGAGGGCTTTTTTGAGCGGGTGTACGAGGTGGTCGAGCAGATTCCCGAGGGGATGGTCGCCACGTACGGACAGGTGGCGCTGCTCGCCGGTCGTCCGCGAAGCGCGCGCTATGTGGGCTATGCGCTGCACAGCAATCCGCGCCCTGGTCTGATTCCCTGCCATCGTGTGGTGTTTGCCGATGGCCGTATTTGCGAGGGCTTTGCGTTTGGCGGCCCCGATGCTCAGCGTGAGCTCTTAACGGGGGAGGGCGTGACGTTTATCGATCCCATGCACGTCGACATGGCCGCCTGTCGCTGGCCAGCAGGACTCTAGCGGCTCCGCCGTGGCCAAAACCACCACAAAGGTGCCTGTCCCCTTCGTGGTGGTTTTCCGTTGTAGGTTTACCGGGGCTAACTTATGGAGAAGGTATGGCGGCGCATATTGACGCTAGAAAGTAAACCTCGGTGAACTATATTGGTTTCAGCAACAGAGCAGGCAATAGGCGATGAAAAAGCCTGCCCTGTTGAGTTTGATTCGCATTCCTCCCCTCTGTGCGATTCAACGGTGTACTTCGGGAACAGGCCCGCTGGCAACTAACTGCCAGCGGGCCTGTTCCTGTTTGTCGGGGGAGTGCAATGGACAGAGCCGAACCGGTCGGGCACCAAAAAAGGCGGACGCCGTAGCGCCCGCCCAAAACAATCTAAAGCTCAAGCCAGCAGATCGGTCTAGTACACCATGCCCATGGCGTCCTGAACCTCGGCCAGGGTCTGCTCGGCGATCTCGTTGGCGCGTCGATTGCCCTCGTGCAGCACGTCCTTCACGTAATCCAGGTCGTTCTCGTAGCGCTGACGGCGCTCGCGGATCGGGGCGAAGTACTCGTTGACGGCCTCGGTCACGTACTTCTTGAGCTGGCCGGAGCCGCCCATGCCGATCTCCTCGGCAATCTCGACCTCGGAACGACCGGTGCAGATGGCGGCCGTCGAAAGCAGACCAGATACGCCGGGGCGGTTCTCGGGATCGAACGTGATCATGCGCTCGGAGTCGGTCTGGCTCTTCTTGATGCGCTTGGCCGTCTCCTCGGCGGTCATCGAAATATTGATGGCGTTGCCGTAGCTCTTGCTCATCTTGCGACCGTCAAGGCCGGGCAGCAGCGGGGTCTCGGACAGCAGCGCCTCGACCTCGGGAAATACCTTGCCGTAGCGGTTGTTAAAGCGGCGTGCGATGGTGCGGGTGAGCTCGATGTGCGGCAGCTGGTCGCGACCGACCGGCACGACGTTGCCCTTGCAGAACAGAATGTCGCAGGCCTGGTGCACCGGGTAGGTGAGTAGAAGGCCGGTAAGCTCGTGGCCCGAGGCCTCCATCTCGGCCTTGACCGTGGGGTTGCGCGCCAGCTCGGCCTCGGACACCAGCGACAGGAACGGCAGCATGAGCTGGTTTGCGGCGGGCACGGCGGAGTGCGCGTAGATCATGGTCTTGTCGGGGTCGATGCCGCAGGCAAGGTAGTCCATGACCATGTTGTACACGTTGTCCTGGATGTGTTCGGTGGTGTCGCGGTCGGTGATGACCTGGTAGTCGGCGATGAGTACGTTGGTCTTGGCACCCATGTTCTGCAGTTCAACACGGCCCTTGAGGGTGCCAAAGTAGTGGCCCAGGTGCAAGCGTCCGGTGGGGCGGTCGCCGGTAAGCATGGTGAACTTTTCGGGCGTCTTGGCCAGGCCCTCGCGAATGGCGTTGCTCTTTTGCAGCGCGACTTCGTAGCTGTTCTCGTTTGGCATGATTGCTCCTAACGTATGCGTGTTGGTCAAGATGATAACGCGTTTATTGAAAGGGGTAGGGCGTAAGT
>CAJLCM010000014.1:0-34505 GCA_905205145.1 uncultured Collinsella sp. | reverse complement strand
CGCTCGTGGAAAAGATCAAGTCGTCCTCGCAGACGCTCAAGCAGGAATACCTCGACACATACGAGGGAGGTGAATGACATGAAACTGTTTGAACAGCTGAAGTCCAATGCGTCGCGCATGGCTGTCTACGCCATCCTCGTGGCAACGGCTTTATGCGGAATCGCGGCACCCGTCTATGCGCTCAACGGGGAGAAAGGCGATGTCGAACCCGCGTACATGGCTTCGACGGTTAAAGACCGGTACAAAGCCTTCTCTGGAGACACGTTTTACGTAGCAGAGTACGACACGACCTACCGTCAGCTTCGCTACAACAAGGGCTACGACTATCTAGGCGCAGAGGCAATCAGCTATACGTCGGGTTGGTACCGCTCCAGCTATGGACACATAACCCAGTTCAAGTGTAACTACCGCGTGTACAACTAAAGCAACCGGCTGGGACGAGGGGCGACGCAAAAGCGTCGCCCCCGTTTTTAACCATGCCAGCTGAACCTGGTTCAGTTTGGTTGATTTCCGATCTCAGCCGAACACATTGAGCGGAAAGGCCGTTTCCGCAGTCAGTCGAACGTCCCCGGGGCCCTTCTCAGGCCCCGGGGACGGCATTTTCCCAGTTGAAGGAACGGTGGAGATGTGTTTCGATGGGTCAGATTCGTGTCGTTCCGAAAAGACCGTGAACCTTTTGTGGGACACGCGGCGCCGTGGTACCATAGCCGAGTTTGTTGTCTTGGTCGGAAACCAAGACGCCTTATGCGCTGATCGGTAACCAGCGCCTGACCAATAAGGAGTCCTACCATGAAGCAGGGTATCCATCCCCAGTATGTCGAGTGCACGGTGACGTGCTCCTGCGGCAACACCTTCAAGACGCACGCTACCGTGTCCGAGATGAAGGTTGAGCTTTGCAACGAGTGCCACCCGTTCTACACCGGCCAGCAGAAGTTCGTCGACACCGGTGGACGCGTCCAGCGCTTCGCCGACAAGTTCGGTGGCGCCGCTGCCGCCCAGCTCAAGAAGGCCGAGGAGGCCAAGGCTGCCAAGGCTGCCAAGGCTGCTGAGGCCGAGGCCGCTCGCAAGGCCGCCGCTGAGGCTAAGGCTGCCGAGAAGGCCAAGCGTGCTGCTAAGTTTGCCGAGGAGGCTGCCAAGCAGGCCGCCGAGGCTCCCGCAGAGGCTCCCGTCGAGGAGGCCGCTGCCGAGGCCGAGACCACCGAGGCTGCTGAGTAAATAGCTCGCCGAGGAATCGCTCGCATCCATGGCAAAAGGGCCGTGCATCCGTTTGGGTGCGCGGCCCTTTTCTTTTTATTGGTGCAGGCTAACCCGTTCCCATTGCACCAGATTGGTGCGAAGGGGACGGGTTGGTTTGCACCAAATGGCAGAGTGACGGCGTTTTCCCAGATAAAACCTGCCAAAATAAACCAGTCCCTTTTTGGCAGGTCGGTCGGGTCGTAGTTATTACGTGGCGGTCGAGGTCGACCGTATAGGCCGCGCCTTGTTTGGCTAAAGTACAATCATCTGTGTTTAACTCGCCCGCAGCTGCACGGCGTGGGCGATGGCCAAAAAGGAAAACCACATGGGATTCATGTCAAAGCTGCTGTCCTTTGGATCCGATAAGGACCTTAAGCGCTACTACAAGATCGTCGACCAGATCAACGGTCTTGAGCCCCAGTTTGAGAAGATGACCGAGGAGGAACTCCGCGCCCAGACCGATAAGTTCCGCGAGCGTTACGCCAACGGCGAGTCGCTCGACGACATGCTTCCCGAGGCCTTTGCCACCGTGCGCGAGGCTTCCAAGCGCATCACGGGCATGCGCCACTTTGACGTACAGCTCATCGGCGCCATGGCACTGCACGAGGGCCACATCGCCGAGATGAAGACCGGCGAGGGCAAGACGCTCGTCTCCACCTTGGCCGGCTACCTCAACGCTATCGCCGGCAAGGGCGTGCATGTCGTTACCGTCAACGATTACCTGGCAAAGCGCGACTCCGAGTGGATGGGCCGCATCTACAAGTACCTGGGCATGACCGTCGGTCTGCTCCAGAACAACATGCCGCTCGAGCTCAAGCGTCCGGCCTACCAGGCAGACGTCACCTACGGCACCAACTCCGAGTTCGGTTTCGACTACCTGCGCGACAACATGGTCACCCGCCCCGAGCAGCGCGTGCAGCGCGGCCACCATTACGCCATCGTCGACGAGGTCGACTCCATCCTGATCGATGAGGCCAGGACGCCGCTCATCATCTCGGGTGCCGGCACCAAGTCCGCCAGCACCTACAAGGACTTCGCGCGTGCCGTGCGCGGCCTTGAGCGCGGCGAGGACGTGTCGCACGACATGCTCACCGCCACCGAGGACGTGGAGCCCACGGGCGACTATGTCATGGACGAGGCCAAGCACACCATTGCCGCCACCGAGCGCGGCCTTAAGAAGATCGAGCGCCGCTTGGGTATCGATGACATCTATGCCGATCTCTCCGGCCAGCTGGTCAACCACCTGCAGCAGGCGCTGAAGGCCCAGTACATGTTCCACCGCGACAAGCAGTACGTGGTCACCAACGGCGAGGTCAAGATCGTCGACGAGTTCACCGGCCGCATTATGGAAGGCCGCCGTTACTCCGAGGGCCTGCATCAGGCCATCGAGGCCAAAGAGGGTGTGCTCGTGCGCGAGGAGAACCAGACACTCGCCACCATCACCCTGCAGAACTACTTCCGCCTGTATGACAAGCTCTCCGGCATGACCGGCACGGCACTTACCGAGGATGCCGAGTTCCGCGAGATCTACAAGCTGCCCGTCGAGGTCATCCCCTCCAACAAGCCCGTGCAGCGCGTGGATCACGAGGACCTGGTGTACCGCACCATTCAGGCCAAGTACAACGCCGTCGCCGACGATGTCGAGCGACGTCACGCCAAGGGCCAGCCGGTCCTGGTGGGCACCGTCTCCATCGAGAGCTCCGAGAAGCTGTCCGCCGCCCTTACCGAGCGCGGCATCGCACACGAGGTCCTCAACGCCAAGCACCACGAGCGCGAGGCCCACATCGTGGCCCAGGCCGGACGTTACGGCGCCGTGACCATCGCCACCAACATGGCCGGTCGTGGTACCGACATCTTGCTGGGCGGCAACCCCGACGAGCTGGTGCGCGAGCGCCTTGAGTACGAGGGCCTGACCATGGAGGACGTGACGCCCGAGCAGCTCGAGCAGTTTAACGCCGAGGCCAAGGAGACTTGCAAGGCCGAGCGCGAGCGCGTGCTTGCCGCCGGCGGCCTGACCGTTATCGGTACCGAGCGCCATGAGTCCCGCCGTATCGACAACCAGCTGCGTGGCCGTTCCGGCCGTCAGGGCGATCCGGGCGAGACCCAGTTCTACTTGTCGCTCGAGGACGACCTTATGCGCCTGTTCGGTGGCGACAAGATGGACCGCGTCTCCAAGATGATGGTCACGGCCGACATGGGCGACGACATGCCCATCCAGCATAAGATCATCTCCAAGGCCGTCGAGAGCGCCCAGCACAAGGTCGAGAGCATCAACTTCTCCATGCGTAAGAGCGTTCTTGAGTACGACGACGTCATGAACAAGCAGCGTCAGGTCATCTACGCCGAGCGCAATAAGATTCTGGACGGCAAGGACCTGACCGACCACATCACCGAGGTCATGCACGATACCGTGTACCGCTGCGTGCAGGAGTTCTGCACCAAGGACAGCCACGAGGGCGAGCGCGACCTGGAGGGCCTGCGCAAGTGGGTTGTGGAGCTCACCGGCCACATCGATACGCCGAAGTTCCCCGACGAGGACTTTGAAGCCCTGGCTGCCGATGTCTTGGCCTATGTTGAGAAGTGCTACAACATGAAGGCCGAGCGTCTGGGCGAGGACCTGATGCGCGAGCTCAATACCCAGGTCATGCTGCGCGTCATCGATACCCGCTGGATGAACTACCTGCAGGAGATGGACTATCTCAAGACCGGCATTGGCCTGCGCGGCTTTGGCCAGCGCGACCCGCTGGTTGAGTACAAGACCGAGGCCTACGGCGCGTTCCAGATACTCGTCGATACCATGTACGAGGATTACCTGCGCACGGTTTTGCGCATCGAGATCAAGGCAGCCCCGCGTGCCGTGGAGCACAAGGAGGAGCCCTCGCTCGAGGGTGCGCGCTTCTCCGGTCCTGCCGAGGTCGATGGTGACAACGGCGACTCGGTGCTGCGCAAGCAGGCGCAGGTGCAGGCCCGCACAGCTGTCCAGGGTGGTCCGGCTGCCGTCAACAACGGTGGCAAGGTGACCACCTATCGCAAGTCCGAGAGCGACGATCCGTACGTCAACGTGGGCCGCAACGACCCGTGCCCCTGCGGTAGCGGCAAGAAGTTTAAGTACTGCCACGGCAGGAATCGTTAATGGCTGAGGCTTTAGAGGTAACGCCCGCCGAGCTGGACGCGTTTGCGGACCGGCTCGGCGAGGTCGAGTCGTATCTCCATTTGGACGAAAAGCGCACGCGCGTGACCGAGCTCGAGGCCAAAAGTGTTGCCCCTGGCTTTTGGGATGACGCCGACGCCGCCCGTGCCACCATGGAGGAGATCGCGCGCACCAAGGAAGATATCGCTGCCGTGGACACCGCGCGCGGCGAGCTTTCCGATGCCCGCGCCGCGCTGGAGCTTGCCGAGGAGATGGGGGATGACCCCGACGCCGCCGCCCTTCGCGAGGAGGCTGCAGCCACGGCTGAGCGCCTGGCCCGTGCCATCGATGAGCTTGAGCTTTCGAGCTGGTTTACCGGTGAGTTCGATCACGGCGATGCCATTGTGACCATCAAGCCCGGACAGGGTGGTCTGGAGGCCCAGGACTGGACCTTCATGCTCTTTAAGATGTACATGAAGTACTGCCAGCGTCGCGGCTGGAAGGTCACCATCAACGACTGTCCCGCGGCCGAGGTCATCGGCATTGACCGTGCGACCTTTACCGTCGAGGGCAAGGACGCATTTGGCATGCTGCGCGCCGAGGCCGGCGTCCACCGCTTGGTTCGCATTAGCCCCACCGACGACAAGAAGCGCCGCCAGACCACGTTTGCCGGCGTCGAGGTCATCCCCGTGCTACCCGATGATATCGACATCGAGATCAGTCCCGATGACATCCGCGTGGACGTGTACCACGCGAGCGGCCCGGGCGGTCAGGGCGTCAACACCACCGACTCCGCCGTGCGCGTGACGCATTTTCCCAGCGGCATTGTGGTCACCTGCCAAAACGAGCGCAGCCAGATTCAGAACAAGGCCGCGTGCATGCAGATCCTCAAGGCTCGCCTGTACGAGATTGAGCTCGAGAAGCGCGCCGAGGCGCTCGATGAGATCCGCGGACCCAAGACCACGATTGGTTTTGGCAACCAGATTCGCAGCTACGTGCTCTACCCGTACCAGATGGTCAAGGACTTACGCACGGGCGTGGAGACCGGCAATGTCGAGGCCGTCCTTGACGATGGCGACCTGGACCCGTTTGTTATTGGCTACCATCGCTGGGCTACCGGCAACGCCGATGCAGAAGGCTCGGAGGTCTAAAACATCGGGTGGCTTCAAGCCGATGCCAAGCCCAACGGTTGGACGGGTTTGTATCCAGAATAAACCCTGCGCAGGGGTGGTTTTTGTCCGGCGAATCGGTAGAATCGAATACAAGAAGAAGTTCAAAGCGCATCCGTTTGGGTGCGCTTTTTTGAGGGAGGCAGCATGGCATATCGTCTGGACATCAAGCGCATTCTTTCGATGAACTTCTTTCACGACCTGCCCCAGATCATGTTGGGGTGTGCCTTGGCCGCCATCGCGACCGACTTGTTTTTGATTCCCAACGGTCTTGCCGCCGGTGGCGTTACGGGCCTTGCCACCATTATCCAGGCGGTCGGCGCGGCGCGCGGTCTATCGCTTCCCGTTGGTATTCAGACGATCGTGATGAACGCCTTGCTGCTGCTGGTCGTTATGCGCGAGGGCGGCATGTTCTACGTGGTGCAGACGGCGACGGGCTTTGTGCTGCTGGGCTTTTTCACCGACCTGTTCGCTCCGTTTGTGGCGCCGCTGGCACATGCCGATCTGATGCTGCCCGCTATGTGGGGCGGCATCATCACGGGCATCGGTTATGGCATGGTGCTGCGCGCCGGCGCCAACACCGGCGGCTCTGACACGATTGGCCAAATCATCTCGCGTAATACCTCGCTGCCCGTGGGCTCGACCGTCATGGCGATCGATGTTGCCGTATGTGCGCTGTCGGCTCCGGTCTTTTCAATCGAAAATGCACTATATGCAGGCCTTTCGATGGTCATTAGCGGCTACGTGATCGATGCCGTGGTCGATGGTGGCAACAAACGCCGTATGGTACTCATCATCTCGGACAAGTTCCCTGATATCGCTGCCGATATTATGTATGGCCTGGGTCGTGGTTGTACCAAGTTTAAGGCGACTGGCATGTATTCGGGTGCCGAGAAGCCGGTGATCATGGTCATCGTGAGCCGTCGAGAGCTCAATACCCTTAAGACGATCGTGCGCGAGCGCGATCCTCACGCCATTGTGACGGTCGCTGACGTTACGGAAGCCTTCGGCGAGGGATTCAAGGACATTAGCGCGTAGGGGCGACCGCGTTCCATCCAAAAGACGTTCACATTGATAAACCGTTTCATCAGCGGTTCTGCCTGCTAAATTGTTCAAATAATGATAAAAACTCTGGTAAAGCCATCAGTTTCCAGCATAATGAATGACGTACGTGCATTGCGGCTGTGTTGGGATTACCTTTCCGTGCCGTGCGCATTTTGTCTAATGAGGATGAAAGGAAGGCACAATGAGCGACGAAGAGCTCAAAAAGGTTGCCAACGAGGTAAGGAAGGGCATCGTCACCGGTGTGCACGCTGCCAAGTCCGGCCATCCGGGCGGTTCGCTCGGTGCTGCCGACATCATGACCTATCTGTACTTTGAGGAAATGAACGTCGACCCGTCCGATCCCCGCAAGGCCGATCGCGACCGTTTTGTGCTCTCCAAGGGTCATTGCGCTCCGGGCCTGTACGCCGTGCTCGCCGAGCGCGGGTTCTTCCCCAAAGAGGACCTCAAGACGCTGCGCCATATCGGCAGCCACCTGCAGGGTCACCCCAACATGAACGACACCCCGGGCGTCGACATGTCCACCGGCTCGCTCGGCCAGGGCATTTCCGCCGCCGTGGGCATGGCCGTTGCCGCCAAGCACTGGGGCGATACTTATCGCACGTACGCCCTGCTGGGTGATGGCGAGAGCGAGGAGGGCCAGGTCTGGGAGGCCGCCATGTTTGCCGGCAACCAGCATCTCGATAACCTCTGCGTGATCGTCGACCACAACGGCCTTCAGATTGACGGTCCCGTCGAGGAGGTCAACGACCCCATGCCGCTCGCCGACAAGTTCCGCGCGTTCAAGTTCCACGTGGTTGAGCTCGCCGACGGCAACGACTTCGACCAGATCCGCGCCGCCTTTGCCGAGGCTCGCGCCACCAAGGGGCAGCCGACCGCCATTATCGCCGAGACCACAAAGGGCAAGGGCGTGTCCTTTATGGAGAACCAGGTTGGTTGGCACGGCAAGGCCCCCAACGATGAACAGTTTGAGCAGGCCATGGCAGAGCTCACGGCCGCCGGAGAGGAGCTCTAGGATGGCAGACGTCAAGAAAATCGCCACGCGTGTAAGCTACGGCGAGGCCCTCGTCGAGCTCGCCAACGAGCACGATGACTTTGTGGTCCTCGACGCCGACCTGGCCGCCGCCACGCAGACCGGTAAGTTTAAGGCCGCTTGCCCCGACCGCTTCTTCGATGTGGGCATTGCCGAGAGCAACCTGATGGGCGTCGCCGCCGGTATCGCGACCACTGGTCGTGTTGCCTTCGCGAGTACCTTTGCCATGTTCGCTGCCGGTCGCGCCTTTGAGCAGGTCCGCAACTCCATCGGTTACCCGCACCTCAACGTTAAGATCGGTGCCACGCACGCCGGCATCTCGGTGGGCGAGGACGGCGCCACGCACCAGTGCTGCGAGGATATCGCCCTCATGCGCGTCATCCCCGGCATGACCGTAATTGTTCCCGCCGACGACGTGGAGGCCCGCGCCGTGACGCGCGCCGCCTACGAGTGCGACGGTCCGGTGTACATGCGCTTCGCCCGTTTGGCCTCGCCGGTTATCAACGACCCCGAGACCTACAAGTTCGAGTTGGGTAAGGGCATTGTCATGCGCGAGGGCGCCGATGTGACCATCATCGCCTGCGGCCTGATGGTCGGCGAGGCTCTCGAGGCCGCCGAGCAGCTCGCTGCCGAGGGCATCGACGCCGAGGTCATCAACATGCACACCATCAAGCCCATCGATGCCGACCTGATCGTCAAGAGCGCCACCAAGACCGGCCACGTCGTGACCGTCGAGGAGCACTCCGTGATCGGTGGCCTGGGCAGCGCCGTTGCCGACGTCCTGTGCGAGCAGTGCCCGACGCCGCTCAAGAAGATCGGCGTCAACGACACCTTCGGTGAGTCTGGCCCGGGTGCCGAGCTCTTGCACAAGTATGGCCTGGACGCCGCCAACATCGTGGCGACCACCAAGGAGTTCTTGGCCTAGGACAAGACGAGGCAAAGTATCGCCTCAACAACCACATACAAGCCAGAACAGGGGCGTCCCCAAAGAGGGCGCCCCTGTTTTTTCGGCAACAAACAAAACAGGCCCGCACCAAGCAAGGGCTTCCTCCGGGAAACGGGCCCATCCCAGCCAAGTGCAATTCAGCCCCCAAGCATAGCACTGCTGCACCCAAATAAAACGCAGCGACCCCTTAGTTACCGCAGGCCGGGTACAGGGTTACTCTCCAAATCTTTCCGCAGGACGGAGGAGCCCCCGCCGCGCGAAGCGCGCAGCGGGGGCTCCGACATGTCCGAGGACGATTTGGAGAGTAACCCTGTACCCGGCCGACGGGATCCCTAAGCACGCCATGCTTCTTATGTGCAGTAAAGCTAATGCTGCTAAAATACAAAGCGCTCATGTAGTTTAAACGCACGACGATAAGGAGCACCAGTGGGTAACCACTTCCGTACCTCCGGTGCGGGCGATGATGCCCCCAAGACGCAGCCAGGCGTCCAGGGCAGTCGTTTCGCCACTCCGGATTCAGAGGGCCAGCATGTCGATCAGGCCCCCGTTCAGCCGGCAGATCAGGCACAGCCGGCATCCGATCCCTTTGCCTACAATCCCACCAGCGATGTCGCGCTTTCCGGCACGGCGGGTTTTGAGCCCGTTCAGGCCGTGACCGCTCGCGTGGAGCAGCCTCAGGCTGGCGCCGCCACGCCGCAGCCTACCATGGCCGGCATTCCCGACCCCATGGCTCCTGCGACGCCGGTTCCTCAGCCTGCGCAGTCCGGTCTCTTTGCTGCTATTCCCGACCCCACGCAGCCTGCTGCCCCGGTGGTCGAGAGCGATCAGGCAGCCGAGGTCGCAAGCCTCGATAGCGCGCTCAACAATCCCGATTTTACGTCGGTGTTTGCGCCCATCGATCCGCAGGCCAGCCGCAAAAAGATGGCCAAGCAGGCCGGTGTCGAGCCCGTCATCCTTATGGAGCATGTCACCAAGATCTATCCGGCACAGCCCAACAAGCCCGCGCTCGACGACATTAACATCGAGATCTATCCGGGTGAGTTCGTCTTCTTGGTCGGTCATTCCGGCTCGGGTAAGACCACGCTGCTGTCGACGCTCAACCGCGACGTCAAACCGACGAGCGGCCGTATTTTGGTTGCCGGTCAGGACCTCATGAAGATCAAGAACCGCAAGGTTCCGTTCCTGCGCCGTCAGATTGGCGCCGTGTTCCAGGACTTTAAGCTTCTGCCGCAAAAGACCGCCTACGAAAACGTGGCATTTGCCCTGCAGTGCATCGGCAAGCCCAAGGGTGTCATTCGCAGCCAGGTGCCCGAGGTCCTGCGTCTGGTCGGTCTGGCCGATCAGATGGACTCCCTGCCCGACCAGCTTTCGGGTGGCGAGCAGCAGCGCGTCGCCGTCGCTCGCGCCATGGTCAACCGCCCGCCGCTGCTGATCTGCGACGAGCCCACGGGCAACCTCGACCCGGCGATTTCGCTGGGCATCATGAAGCTGCTCGAGCGTATTAACCGCACCGGCACGACCGTGATCGTGGCTACGCACGACCGCGAGATGGTCGATAGCATGCACCGTCGCGTGATCGCCCTCGAGGGCGGCCACGTTATCCGCGACCAGGAGAGAGGAGGTTACGGCAACTATGGCACCAACTAACGTGGGCTACTCCTTCAAGGAGGCAATCAGCCACTTCTTCCGTAACTGGACCACCTCGCTCGGCGCCGTCATCACGATTTTCCTTTCGCTGTTTATCATCGGCCTCTTCATCATGGGCTCCGCGATGCTGAACTCCGTGATCGGCACCGTCGAGGATCAGGTTGTCATCAACGCGTTCATCAGCGATGACGCCGATCAGGCCGATGTTCAGGCTTTTGAGGCCGAGCTCAAGACGTGGAGTAACGTCAAGTCCGTGACCTACAAGGACAAGGACGACGCGCTGGCCGAGTATACGAGCAAGATGTCGGGCAACGCCGACGCCACCATGAGCGCGCTCGACGGTCAGAATCCGCTGCCGGCTTCGTTTGCGATCGAGATGGACGACCCGTCCAAGGTCGAGAGCACGGCAGAGAAGCTCAAGAAGAATGCCGATTTCCAGAAGATCGCGGATGACGGCGACGTCAACGCGAGCGTGCTGTACGGCCAGGAGGAAGTGAGCCGCCTGTTCCAGGTGACCAACTACATCCGCATCGCCGCCGTGGTACTCGTTGGCCTTCTGACCTTTATCGCATTCATCTTCATCAACAACACGATTCGCCTGTCCATCACGGCGCGTCGTCGTGAGATTGCGATTATGCGTCTGGTCGGCGCCAGCAACGGCTTCATTCGCGGCCCGTTTATCACCGAGGGCGTGCTGCAGGCCATTTTGGGCTCGCTGCTTTCCATCGGCGTTCTGGAGCTGCTGCGCAATCTGATGATTCCGCGTCTGCAGGAGAGCATCGGCTGGATGTCGTTTGCCCTGCCGATGCAGTACTACCTGGTGACCTATGCTGCGCTGATTCTGGTCGGCGTGATTATCGGTCTCTTTGGTTCTGCCATCGCCATGCGCCGCTACCTGCGCGTGTAAGCATGCCTGGAATTCATCCCTTCCAACGGGTCGTCTCTTATGGGGCGGCCCGTTTTTTGATCCCTAGGGGACGGCAGGAAAGCGAATCATTTGGGTAGACTCTTTGGAGTTCGCAATCGATAGTTAGGAGGCGCCATGGGGCGCAATAACAAGCATAAGCGTGGAGCTCGCAATAAGCGCGGGCCGGTACGCAGCGAACGCCGTCCGAGCCTGACCGGGCGCGTGCAGCTCCATGAGCACAGTGCCTATGTCATAACCGAGAATGGCGACTACAAGGTCATGGGCCGCGGTAAGCGCGAGATCATGGATGGCGATACCGTTGCCGTGAGCATTAAGAACAGCCCGCACGGTGAGCGGCGCGCCGTGATCGAAGGCGTGGTTGAGCGCGCAGCCATAAGCGTGGTGGGTACGTACCAGACCGCTGGTCCGCTCGGTGTGATCGAGCCGCTCGATTCGCGCCTGAAGGCCGACTTCTTCATTCTGCCCGAGGATACCTCGGCGGATCGCCTGGGCGTCCACCCGGGTGATGCCGTTGTCGCGCGCATTTTGACCTACCCGACGCGCCTGGAATCGGGCACCGTGACGATCGAACGCCGCATTGGCGGAGATGACGCGCCCGATTTGGGCGTTCAATATGTGATGGCGCGTTACGGCTATACCGATAGCTATCCCGAGGCCGCGCTGGACGAGGCCGAGGGGCTTTCGCTCGATGTGTCCGCGGCGCTTAAGGACCCGCTCCGTCGCGATCTGCGCGACCGCTTTGTTATCACGATCGACCCGGTCGACGCGCGCGACTTTGACGATGCCATTTCGCTGGAGCGTACGCCCGGGGGTGGCTACAAGCTGGGTGTGCATATCGCCGACGTTTCACACTATGTGGCTTGGGACGGGCATATCGATCTTGAGGCTCGCCATCGTACGACATCGGTGTATCTGGCCGATCGCGTGCTTCCCATGCTGCCCGAACGCCTGTCCTGTGACCTGTGCTCGCTTCGCCCTGACGAGGACCGTCTTGCGTTTACCGTCGATATCGAGCTCGATGCACAGGGTCGCGTGCGGCATTACGATCCGTACCCCAGTGTGATTCGCTCGCGTGTGCGTATGGACTATGACGGCGCCGAGGCGCTGCTGGTGCGTGCCGGCGCGGTTGAGTATTCGGTGCTGGAGGGTGCAGCCGAGGATGTTGCGGCTGCCGAGACCTCGCGCGAGGAAGCGCTTGAGCGCGGTCTTGCGTGCGAGGAGGCCGCCCGCGGCTACAACATCGACCTCGGCGATTTCCTTGTCGCCGCTAACGAACTCGCCGAACTTCGCCGTCGTATTCGTCGCGCCCGCGGCTCAGTCGATTTTGACACGGCCGAGATTCGCGCTCTATTGGATGAGGACGGAGTGCCCGTGCAGATTGTGGCGCGTGAGCGTTCGTGTGCCACGTCGCTTATCGAGGAAGCCATGCTGCTCGCCAACGAGTGCGTTGCAGAGTGGCTGGCAGACCGTGATATCGAGGCCTGCTATCGCGTGCATGAGGATCCGAGCCCCGATAGCCTGCACGGTGCCGCCGTTGCGCTGGCGCAGCTAGGCATCATCGACGATCGCCGTGCTGCCGGTATTGCCCTGGGGAGCCCCGATGAGCTGCAGGCTGCAGTCGATGCTGCCGCCGGTACGGCCAACGCATCGCTCGTCAACACGCTGCTTTTGCGCAGCATGCAGCGCGCGCTGTACAAGCCGCGCAACGAGGGCCACTTTGCGCTCGCCGCGCCGTGCTACTGTCACTTTACGAGTCCCATCCGTCGCTACCCCGATCTGGTGGTGCACCGCGTACTCAAGCTGCAGTTGGCCTATGAGCAGCTCGGCGGCAAGGACGCCTTGGTCCGTACGCCGCGGCTGATCGGCAAGGGGCGCGAGTCGCTGCCGCGCATTCTGCCGCAGATCTGCCGCGCATGCAGCGATGCCGAGCGCGCGGCAGATGCCGCCAGCCATGCGACGCAAAAGATCAAGATTGCCCAGTACTATGAGGACCGTCTGGGCGAGCGCTATGCCGGAACCGTCTCGTGGGTTAGCAGCATGGGCCTTTTTGTGCGCTTGGACCTAACGCAGGTCGAAGGCTTGGTTTCGATCAAGAGTCTGGGCAACGAGTGGTTCGAGTTCGACGAGGACGCGCTCACGCTCACAGGTGCCGACACGGGCACCCGTTACGAGCTGGGGCAGCGCGTGATTATCGAGGTCTCGCGCGTCAATACCACGCGTGGGCACTTGGACTTTAAGCTTATCCATTAGCCAAATCCCGACTCATGGTGGGGGAGCGGAGGGCGGCCTTTCGGGACCGCCCTTCGCATTTGAATCGTGGCTACCTTGCCGTCTGCTCGGCCGCCCGCTTTCCTGCTATTTGGGAGGTAAAACCTACCAAAATAAACCTGTCCCTTTTGGCAGGTTTACAAGAAAGCGGGGATGAGATGGCGACGGTGTACGGGTGTGCGCGGGTGAGTTCGCGCGATCAGAATCTGAATCGGCAGCTGGATGCGCTGGGCGCCTATGGCGTGGGCTCAGCGAATATTTATGCCGACCATGCGAGCGGCAAGGACTTCGATCGACCGCATTATCGCGAGCTGCTGCACGTCCTGGGAGACGGGGACGTGCTGGTGGTGCTTTCTATCGACCGACTTGGTCGTAATTACTCCGAGATTCTTGAGGAATGGCGACGCATCACCAAGGAGCTCGGGGTTGCCATTGTGGTGTTGGACATGCCATTGCTTGACACGCGCGCTAGGGCCAGCGGCGCGCCGGATGTGACCAACACCCTGATTGCCGATATTGTGCTGCAACTGCTGAGCTACGTGGCGCAGGTGGAGCGCGAGAATATCCATCGGCGCCAGGCGGAGGGAATTGCAGCGGCGCGGGCGCGAGGGGTTCGTTTCGGTCGACCTCGCAAGCCGTGCCCTCCTCAGTTTGAGCTGGTGCGCGATAGCTATGAGGCAGGCGATATTACCCGCAGCCAGGCAGCAAAGTGCCTGGGCGTGTGCGTGGGGACGTTCGATCGCTGGATGCGCGAGGCGGGGTAGGGGTTTGCGTCGCTTTGTCGCTTCCTGTTGCGATTCAATTTTTGATACGGTGACGATGCCATTTGGGGCTACACTCGCTGATATTCAAAAAAGGAGGTTGGCCCTTGGCGCGCGTAAAACAAATAATCGGATGGACCGCGATCGTTCTGTTCGTTGCAACGCTGGCGGGCATCTGGGTGCTGACGGAGCAAAATGCGGTGGAGACGTCGTTGCTGAGCGAGTCCACCGCGCGTGTGGTGGAGGGTCAGGCTACGGGCGTTCAGGCTGCCGATGCCACGGGTGAAGCCCAGACAGAGAACGGAATGACCGGGGGCGCCGATTCGGCTGCCTCGAATGTCCGGTCTGGCCGACTTGCTTCCATTCGCATGTGGGTGGGCACAAACGTCCGTCGCGTTGCCCATACCGTAGAGTTTTTCTTCGTCGGATTGTTCGCCTCGGTGGTCGTGGTTTGCTTTTCCAGGCGTCCGTGGAGCGTATGCTCCCGTTGCGTGCCTGTATTGCTCTTTTGCGCCGCCTGCTCCGTTGGCGATCAGGTACATAAGATCTTTGTTCCCGGCAGGCATTTCGACGTTATCGATTTAGGATTCGATGCTGCGGGCTATGTCACCGCCATGCTGTTGGTATTGCTGGCGGCGGCGTTAGTGCGCCATGCGACTCGGCCGATCGGCGCCCATGCGAGGCGCTAGCCGGTAACAAACCCGTTTCTGATAATGCGACCTTGTTGAATTATTTTGTGTCGCGCGTATTTCCGAGCGGTCGGATTTGAGGGGCGAGCGGTAGAACGCTCGCCCTTTGTGCGCCACGATGCGGCACAATGTACCGCAAAAGCTGTTTGTATCCGGTACGAATCGTTCGTTGGTCTTTAATTCTTCTCAACGGAGGTGTTTGAGATGGCAAACGGATTGCTTTTGCGGCTTCGCGAGCGTGAGCTCAGCGCGAGCCCGGCGGAACGCAATGTCATCGCATATGTAAGCGCTCATCCGCACGAGGTGGTCGGGCTGTCCGTCCGCGGTCTTGCCGATGTCACGTTCTCCTCGCCCTCGAGCATTTTGCGCTTTTGCAAGCGTTTGGGTTTTGCGGGCTACAAGGAGTTCCAGCGCGAACTGATTGCCGAGCTGGCGCTCTTAGGTGACAAGAAAGACATAGCCCTCGAGGACATCTCCATGGATGACAGCGTCGAACGTATCGTGGGGAAGGTGATGAAAAGCAACGTGCGCACAATCGAGGCGACGGCGCGAACGCTCGATTACACCGTCTTGGAGCGATGCGCGGCCCGTCTTAAGCGGGCACGCGCGGTCAATCTGTTCGGTATTGGTGCCTCTCGTTTGGTCGCGCACGACCTGGCGCAAAAGCTCATGCGTGTCGACAAAGAGTGCCATCTGTACGACGACTGGCATGATCAGCTCTTATGTGCCAAGAACATGCATGAGGGCGATATGGCAATCGCCTTTAGCTACTCGGGCTTGACGCAAGAGGTGCTGGACTGCACCGCCGAGGCTCAACGTCACAACTGTCCCGTTGTGGCCGTTACCAAAGTAGATGGATCATCCAAGCTTGCCACCATGGCCGATGCCGTGCTCGGCGTCGCTGCGAGTGAACCCTTGGTCCGCAGCGGTGCCATGGCTTCGCGTATGGCCCAGCTTATGGTTGTCGATGCCCTGTACGCTGCTTACGTTGCCAGCGACTACGAACGGGCGACGCATGTCATAAAGCAAAACTACATCGAGAAACAGGAAAGATGAGGTGAATGAAATGCTCGATTTAACAAAATTCACGACCGAACAGCGTAATCAAAGGTCAATGGACCTCGATACGATGACATCGCTGCAAATCGTCACGACGATGAACGATGAGGATCTTCGTGCCGTCCAGTCGGTCACGAAAGTGTTGCCCCAGGTTGCCATGGCAATCGACTGGGCTGCTGAGACACTCGAGCGCGGCGGGCGCGTCTTTTACATGGGCGCAGGCACCAGCGGTCGTCTGGGCGTACTCGACGCTTCGGAGTGTCCGCCCACGTTTGGCGTGTCACCCGATCTGATTGTCGGGCTCATTGCCGGAGGCGAGACGGCGTTTATCAAGGCTGTCGAAGGTGCCGAAGACAGCGAGGAGCTTGGCGCGAGCGACCTGCGGGAGCGTGGACTCTCGGACAAGGATCTTGTCGTTGGCCTGGCGGCAAGCGGCCGTACTCCTTATGTGGTGGGCGGCCTTGCGTACGCCAAGGCAACTGGGTGCAAGACCATTGCAATTGCCTGCAACCAAGGGTCGAAGATCGGGGAGAGCGCAGATCTTGCCATTGAGCCCGTGCCCGGTCCCGAGGTGCTGACCGGCTCAACGAGGCTCAAGGCGGGAACGGTTCAAAAGCTCATTCTCAACATGATTTCGACCGGTGCCATGGTCAAGATCGGCAAGGTATACCAAAACCTGATGGTCGATGTGCAGCAGACGAACGAGAAGTTGGTGGTGCGCGGCCAGAACATCGTGATGGAGGCGACCGGCTGCACGCGCGAGCGCGCTGTTCAGGCGCTTGCGGATGCCGGCGGCCACGTAAAAACCGCTATTGTCTCGGTGCTGTTGGACTGCGATGCCGAGCAGGCTGCGGTAGCTCTTGAACGGGCGCACGGCCATGTCCGTACTGCGGTGAGTGGCCATGAGAAGAGCAATGCCGATGTCCAATAGGTGCACGGCGTGAGCTGATATGACATCTAGACGAGATACCCAATACAAGGAGGAGTTATGACGAACAAAGAGCTGGCTCAAAAGCTGCTGGACCTTTTGGGCGGTAAAGACAACGTGCTCGCAAACGCGGCGTGCATGACGCGCCTGCGCGTGACCGTCAAAGACACGGGCAACGTCGACACGGAGGGTATTAAGGCGCTCGACGGCGTGATGGGCCTGGTCGAGGACGACACGATGCAGATCGTGCTGGGTCCGGGCAAGGTGAATAAGGTGCTCGAGGAGTTCTCCAAGCTCACCGGCCTTGCGAAAGGCGTTGCCGACGAGAGCGTGGTTGACGCTGCGGCCACAAACAAGGCCGCGCAGAAAGCCAAGTACGAGTCCAAGCCGGTTCAGGCCTTCCTCAAGAAGATTTCCAATGTCTTCGTCGCCCTGCTTCCCGGCATCATTGCGGCTGGCCTCATCAACGGTATCTGTAACGTCATTAACGTCTCGACGGCAGGCGCGCTTGCAGGCGAGTGGTGGTACCAGGGCATTCGTTCCATGGGCTGGGCTCTGTTTGCCTATCTGCCCATCTTGGTGGGCTATAACGCGGCACGTGAGTTTGGTGGCTCCGCTGCGCTGGGCGGCATCGCCGGCATGATGTGTATCGCCAACAGTGCCATGCCCCTGCTTGCGCCTGGCGCGGCTGATCCTGCCACTGCCATTCTGCTGCCGCTCTCCAGTGCGCAGTACAACCCCGCGGCGGGTGGCATGATCGCGGCTCTCATCGCTGGTGCATTTTTTGCCTGGATGGAGCGTCAGATTCGCAAGGTTATGCCCAACGCACTCGACACGTTCTTGTCCCCGCTGCTGGTGCTCATCATCGGCGCCTTTGCTCTGATGCTCGTCATCCAGCCGGTTGGCGCATGGCTGACGACTGCCATCTTTAGCGTTTTGACCTTTATCTTCGAGAAACTGGGCGTCCTGGGCGGCTATATCCTGTCGGCAGGCTTCTTGCCGCTGGTGTCCGTCGGCCTGCATCAGGCGCTCACGCCGATCCACGCTATGCTCAACGATCCCGACGGCGCTACCAAGGGTATCAATTACCTGCTTCCCATCCTTATGATGGCTGGCGGCGGCCAGGTCGGTGCCGGTTTGGCGCTGTACTTTAAGACCAAGAACGCCAAGCTCAAGAAGTACGTCGCAGAGTCCATTCCCGTTGGAATCCTGGGTGTGGGCGAGCCTCTGATGTATGCTGTTACGCTGCCGCTCGTTCGTCCGTTTGTGACGGCCTGCCTGGGTGCCGGATTTGGCGGCGCGCTCGCGGCGCTGCTTCACATCGGCACGGTTTCTCAGGGCGTTTCCGGTCTGTTTGGCCTACTGATCGTTGTTCCTGGCCAGCAGCTCGGCTACGTTGCCGCTATGCTGCTTGCCTATGCCGCCGGCTTTGTCCTGACGTGGTTCTTTGGCGTCGACGAGCAGAAGATCAACGAGTTCTTTGGCGAGTAGTTTGATATCGCGAGCCGTGTTGCTCGGGGCTCGCGGTGCGCGGCAGATTTCTTGATGCTATGGTTGTGCCGGCGGGGCTAACTGCTCCGCCGGCCTTTTTTAAAGGAGCGTTGAAGCGTGAAAACGGGTATTTCGATTTATCTTTCCAGCCCTCTGCAGGATATTGAGCGGACGATTGAGCGTGGTGCCGCGGCGGGTGCGCGCTATGCGTTCACCTCGCTGCATATTCCCGAGGATGGGGGAGCGGCGTATGCCGATAAGGTCCGTCATGTGCTGTCGCTGCTTTCCGCCCGCGGCATTGCGCTCATTGCCGATGTGGGGCCTCGCACGTGCGATTTGCTCGGGCTTGAGCGCATCGAGGACTTGCGCGATCTGGGGTTGGAATACCTTCGTTTGGACTATGGCTTTAGCGCCCAGCGGGTCGCGGAGCTGTCCGGTGTATTTCGCATTGTGGTCAATGCATCGACAGTGAGTTCTGATGAAATCGCATCGTGGCGTGAGGCCGGTGCCGATGTGACTCGTTTTGCCGCCTGCCACAATTTTTACCCCAAGCCTTATACCGGTTTAGCTCTGGAGGACATTGCTCGGGTGAATCTTCGTCTTGCGGCGCTTGGATTCGAAATCATGGCTTTTGTGCCGGGTGATGCTAACGTTCGCGGGCCGGTATTCGAGGGACTGCCGACGGTCGAGGCGCAGCGCGGTCGCGCGTCAAAGGTTGCCCTCAATATGCTTGAGCTTGCACATGGCGCCGATTGCGACATTGTGTTGGTCGGCGACCCCGATCTTTCCGATGCGGGCTGGGCGCAGTTTGCTCAAGTTTCCGCCGGATACGTGGATTTGCAATGCGAGCTTGACCCCGGCTATGCCTATGTGCGCGGGCAGATTCATCACGACCGGCCCGATTCGAGTACCCTCATCTTTAGGTCTCAGGAGTCGCGCACGACGCTTAAGCCGGATTCCGTGCCGACGGATACCGGTGCCGGCCTGCCGCGAAAGACGGGGTCGATCGCTGTGAGCAATAGCGGCTATGGGCGCTACGAAGGCGAGCTTGAGATTGCGCGGGTCGATCTTCCCGGTGACAAGCGCATGAACGTTGCGGGCCATATCACGCCCGAGGCAATGGAGCTGCTGCCGTTCATCAAACGCGGATTCGGGGCACGGTTCGTTTAGCGTGTGACCCGTGGGCTACAATTGGCCCATCATGCTAAGGCGCCTCGTATGGTGCGCACCTGCGTTGGCCGATCTATATTCGGAGGATTCCCATGACCGTACTGTTTGTTGAATATCCCAAGTGCTCGACCTGTAAAAAGGCCAAGGCATGGCTGGACGAACATGGGGTTGAGTATATCGACCGCGATATCGTTACGGACAATCCCGCGGCTGAGGAACTTGCGACCTGGATTGCTCGTTCGGGACTGCCGGTGCGACGCTTCTTTAACTCGTCGGGCATGAAATATCGAGAGCTGGGTCTGAAGGCGCGCCTGGATGCGGGTATGACGGACCAGGAATGCTGCGAGCTGCTGGCGACCGACGGCATGCTGGTTAAGCGCCCGCTGCTGGTGGGCGACGACTTTGCGATCCCCGGCTTTAGGGAAGCGGCTTGGACCGAGGCGTTGCTGTAGCGGCTGCGGAAAGTGTGTCCCGTTTCGAGCGCTGATTCTGGGGCACGGTTTCCGGTTGAGGGCCCTACGGGAAAGTGGGGACCAGTTTGAGCTTGAAATCTGGGACGCGCTTTCCGCCGGCGGGCCTGCCCCAGTCAGTCCTCCAGCTGCGCCCATTCGTGTGGGTCGTAGATCTTTACGTGCTTGTCGGGCGTGTCGCTCCAGTACTCTTCGTCCATAAAGGGTAGGTATGCCTGAATGCCGGGGCAGATAAACGGAATCCGTTGCCGCTGCAGGCGCTCGCGCTGCCGCCGCTCCAGGTTCATCTCGGATATGACGGTCGGCATGCCGGACAGCTCGACGAGGCTTGCCTGGATGCGCTTGAGGTCGGGGAGCGCCGCATGCCATGACATCCGCATGATCAAAAAGGATGCACGGCGGTATTTTGCCTGCACCACAGTAATGGCGGGGCGCAGTGTGGGATGGATTTTGTCCCGTTCGGGCCAAAGGTCGGCAGTGATCTCGAGGCCCAGGGTCTCCCATAGGTAATCAAGCTCTTCGTCCATGGCGCCTCGATATCTACGTGATCATTGATACTTCGATTGTGTTGCCTGGTGCTATCGTTTTCGCGGTAGAATCTGCCAACGGTTGACGGCTACCGCTCGCGGCGTTTTGCCCTTCGTGTACAGCGGTTGGCTTCACAGGTCCTTCACGGGTTGGACTAAATTAGGCCAATTTGACTGAATTTCAAAAAAGTCAAAATTGGGGCTTGCGTCACGGCGAGACTTCCCGTATATTTCTTTCTTGCGCAAAGGCACAGCCGAGCGCAGCGATGCAGTCATTGGGATGTCGTCTAATGGCAGGACAGCGGATTCTGGTTCCGTCAATGGGGGTTCGACTCCCTCCATCCCAGCCATTGCATTTGCTACATATGGCCCGTTCGTCTAGCGGTTTAGGACGCCGCCCTCTCAAGGCGGAGATCACCAGTTCGAATCTGGTACGGGCTACCAAAATTGAACGCCCGGGCCTCGTAAGAGACCCGGGTTTTGTGTATTAACCGTATATACGGCGCCTGCCGTGTTTCGCTCAGATCGAGGAGTAGCCATGGATCTGCCCATCAGCTTGCAAGACATCACGTATGCCGAGAACTATCTGGCGCAGGGCGACCTGGCTACGGCGACGCCGCTGCTGGAGCGTCTGGTGGAGCTCGCCGAGGAGTATATCGACGCTGAGTGCAAGACGGAGGAGAAGCGTCAATACTTTAGCTTCGATAGCAAGTTTGAGCGCTTGGCCTATCGCCGCGTGGAGAAGGATCCGCGCGAGCTCGTGCAGGTCGAGGTGCCGTTTGACCGCCTGTACTCTGACATGGCGTTTGCCTACATTCGCCAGCAGGATTATGTGAGTGCTCGCAACGCCTTGATGCAGGCCGTGCGCTGGGACCCCATGAACTGCAACTGCCGCCTGGATCTGGCCGAGCTGTTCCGCGCTCTCGAGGACAAGCAGGAATGGGCATCGCTCTCGTTCTCGGTGCTGGAGCGTGCAAGCGATGGCAAGTGCGCCGCCCGCGCTTACGCCAATCTAGGTCAGTACTTCTTGGAGCCCGAGACCGAGAACGTTTCGGCTGCCGTGGGCTGCGCGCGTCTGGCGCTGCGCCTGGCGCCCAACGATGCGCATACGACGCGCCTGCTCAACAAGATCCATACCACCTATCCGGATGCCGCCGATGAGAGCGACGACCACGTGATGGGTGAACTGGCCCTGCAAGGCGTGCCGACCTCGCCTTCGGCCGAGATTGCCATCTGCCTGATTATGTGCGCGACCGATGCTGCAAGCGACGGCGACAAGCAGGAGGCGACGCGCCTGACAGTGCGTGCTCGCGACCTTGTGGGCGAGGAGGCCTGCGCGGCGATTATCAAACTGGTGCGCGAGAGCGACGCCGAGCTCAATGCTGAGCGCAAGGCAAAGCGCGACGCCGCGGGCTCAAACGTCGATGGAGCCAAGGAGGCCGGCGATGCCCAGTAAGCGCGAGCGCAAGCTCATCTCCAAGAATCGCTCGGCGCACCACGAGTACTTTATCGATGAGACCTTTGAGTGCGGCATTGAGCTGAGCGGCGCCGAGGTCAAGTCGATTCGCGAGCGCGCGTGTCAGATCACCGACACCTTTGCACTGATTCGTGGCGGCGAGTGCTGGCTGGTGGGTCTGCATATTCACCCTTACAGTCACGGTGGTGTGTGGAATCGCGATCCCGATCGCCGTCGTCGTCTGCTGCTGCACCGCAAGGAGATTGACTTTCTCGACGGTAAGCTACGTAATCGCGGCTATGCCCTGGTGCCGCTGGAGCTCTACTTTAATACCGACGGCCGCGTAAAGCTGCTGCTGGGCCTAGGCCGCGGCAAGAAGCTTTACGACAAGCGCGAGGATATGGCCAAGCGCGACGTTCAGCGCGAGATTGACCGCGCGCTTAAGGAGCGCAACCGCTAGGCGCTCTGTACAAGTTGCGGTGGAATACGGACTGTTTTGCCTGTTTGAGGGGCTATTCAGTCCCTATTTCACCGCAACTGCGGGCGTCTCATCTTGCTTACTGTTCTGACACATATGTCTCAAAGGCGGCGTCCGTTATGGGCGCCGCCTTTTTTGTGGGTACATACATCCATAAGGTACCAACCCGGGTTAGGGGAGTGATCGTTATGGACAAAACTGCGTTCTTTACCATGCCGAGTGGTCTGTACGTGGTGAGCGCTGCGGCAGACGGGCTGCGCGCCGGCTGCGTCATCAATACGGCGGTGCAGGTGACGTCCATACCGCCGCGCATTTCGGTTGCCGTGAACAAGGACAACGTCACCTCGGGCGTCATCGCATCGGCCAAAGCGTTCGCGCTGACCGTGATCGATCAGACTGTCGACATGCTCTACATCGGTAACTTTGGGTTCCGCACCAGCAGCGATTATGACAAGTTTGCCAAATACGAGACCCGCGAGACGGCTCTGGGCATGCCTTATGTGCCCGAGCACGCGGCGGCCCTGTTTAGCTGCCGTTTGATCGACACTGTGGATGTGGGTACGCATCTACTGTTTATCGGCGAGGTCGAGGACGCCGAGCGCCTGAGCGACGAGATGCCGCTGACGTACGACTACTATCACAAGGTTCTGAAGGGCAAGACGCCTCCGAAGGCGTCCTCGTATCGAGGCTAGAATTGTTGTAAAAACACTTGCATTATATTATTGAGAACATATACTAATAAGTGAAGTACATCACCAGTCGCGTTCGAGAGGAGAACATCATGGCTGAGGAGAAAAAGACGTATAAGTTCGTGTGCGTCGTTTGCGGTTACGAGGTTGAGGTCGATACGCCCGAGCTGCCCGAGGACTACGTGTGCCCGGTGTGCGGCGTCGGCCCCGATGAGTTTGAGCTCGTCGAGGAGTAACTCGTAGACACACGGCGATTAGCCATACAGAGCTCTGTCCAAGGGTCCCGGCTGGATATTCCGGCTGGGACCCTTTTGATTTATCTGACGGTTTAAAACGGCCTTACGTGTTACAGATTGAGACGTTATATCTGGACAGCCACGCTATCCCAATTACATCCCCGTTAGCAGCACGATGTCGAGAATCGTCACGATGACGCCGATCCCTACGAGCAGCGCGTTGAGCGGGCGCGAGTTGGCGTATTTGCCCATAACGCGGGGCGAACTGGTGAGTCGTATGAGCACAAAGACCGTAATCGGCAACTGAAGCGACAACAATGCCTGACTCCAGATGAGACCCTCAAAAGGATTCGGGACGATCAGGCACGCCGCCACTGCGCCGACGAAACAGACCGCCACTCCAATCGATGAGTGCCGGTCGTGGATGTCGTATTCCTCGTCGAACATGCCCGCGGTGATGGTTCCCGCCGCCATGCCTGCTGTCACGCTGCTCGATAGTCCCGCGAACAGCAGCGCTACCGCAAAGATGGTCGAGCTCGCCGGGCCTAAGATGGGGGAGAGCGTGGCCGCTGCGACGGCGAGGTCGTCTACGACAATGCCGTGCGCAAAGAAGGTCGTTGCGGCCAGGATGACCATGGCCGAGTTGATTGCCCAGCCCACGCCCATCGAAAAGAGCGTGTCGAAGAGCTCGTAGCGTAGACGCTCTTCGATAACTTTCTCGCCTTGGCCTTCGAAGTGCATGGATTGGATGACCTCGGAGTGCAGGAAGAGGTTGTGGGGCATAACGACCGCACCCAGGACACTCACGATAATCGCGGCCGAGCCGCTGGGCATACTGGGTGTGATCCAGCTTGCGGCGGCCTGCGGCCAGTCGACCTTGACCAGCGCAAGCTCGGCCAAAAACGAGAGTCCTACCACGCCTACGAAGGCGATAATCCATCGCTCGGCGCGCTTGTAGGAGCTCGTCATGAGCATCGCCATCGATACTGCCGCCACGATGACGCAGCCCGCGCGCACGGGCAGCCCAAAGAGCATTTGAAGGGCAATCGCGCCACCCAGGACTTCGGCCATGGCGGTGGCGATGGTCGCGAGATAGGCACTGCCGAGCACCGCGCGCCCAACGAAGCGGGGGAGGTAACGTGTCGTGGCCTCGGCAAGACAGGCGCCCGTGGCGATACCCAGGTGTGCCGCGTTGTGCTGCAGCGCGATGAGCATAATCGTGGACAGCGTGACGATCCACAGCAGCGCGTAGCCAAACTGCGAGCCCGCGGCCATATTGGAGGCCCAGTTGCCCGGGTCGATAAAGCCGACGGTCACGAGCAATCCGGGGCCGATATGCCGTGCGATGTCGAGTCCTCCGTGACCGCCGGTGCGTCGGGAGCCAAAATGATGTTTGAGATGGTTGATCATGGTGCGCTCCTGCGTGCCGTTTGCTTGACGCCGGAAAGGATACCCGTTTTAGGCTCAAAAGTTAATCAAGACTAACAAAATTGCTGTATTTGAATAGGATGGTGAAAGGGGGCTGCGAAATGTCTTGATCTGTAACAACTAGGGATGGAAATTGGGTCTTACTGTTACAGATTGAGATGTTTGAAGAGGTGAGTTTGCAGGCCGAACTTGGGGCCTTGTCGTCGTCCTTGAGGTCGGCGGTGTCCACTCGTAGGGTGTGCGTTACGCGATTGTTTCGAAACGGGCGGGAAACACAACGGGCCGGCGATGCTTCTAGTATGCCTATTCAACTGACTGTCTAACACCAAGGGGAGGATCGCGATGCAGGCAGATTCCGCTCAGCAGCAGGGCCTTTATCGCCCCGAATTCGACCACGATGCATGTGGCATCGGCGCGCTTGCCGATATCAACGGCGAGCGCCATCACCAGATTCTGGACGA
Source organism: uncultured Collinsella sp. (assembly GCA_905205145.1). Lineage (GTDB taxonomy): Bacteria > Actinomycetota > Coriobacteriia > Coriobacteriales > Coriobacteriaceae > Collinsella. The sequence goes on along the minus strand of CAJLCM010000014.1, from coordinate 9,243 downwards.
CGCACTGTCCATTCTGGTCAACTTGGAGCACCGCGGCGGCACGGGACTCGAGAAGAACACCGGCGACGGCGCTGGCATCCTGTTCCAGGTTCCGCATCACTTTTTCCGTAAAGAGGCTCAAAAGTGCGGCCAGATTCTGCCGGCAGAGGGCGACTATGGCGTGGCCATGCTGTTCTTTCCGCAGGACGACAAGGGCGTAGAGGATGCCCGCCGCGTGTTTGAGGAGGGCTGCGCCGGGGCCGGCGTGCCGCTGCTCTTTTGGCGCGAGGTGCCGGTCGACCCGCACGACCTGGGCGAGACGGCCCGCGCCTGCATGCCCACTATCCTGCAGGCCTTCCTGGGCCGTCCGGACGACACGCCCGCCGGCGATGCCTTCGAGCGCCGCCTGTACGTGTGCCGCCGCACCATCGAAAAGAAGGCCGACGCCGAGTTTGCCCTGCGCGACAAGATCTTCTACGTGTGCTCCATGAGCTCGCGCACCATCGTGTACAAGGGCATGCTGGTCGCCACGCAGATGCGCCGCTTCTTCATCGACCTCAACGACGCCGCCGTCAAGACGGCCGTGGCGCTTGTCCACTCGCGCTACTCCACCAACACCACGCCCAGCTGGGAGCGCGCGCACCCCAACCGCTTTATCATCCACAACGGCGAGATCAATACCCTCAAGGGCAACGTCAACTGGATCCGCGCCCGCGAGCCCAACCTGTACAGCCCCGTGCTGCAGCATGATCTTGAGCGCGTGATGCCCATCATCAACCGCGAGGGTTCCGACTCCGCGATTCTGGACAACGTGCTCGAGTTTTTGGTTATGAACGGTCGCCCGCTTACGCGTGCCGCGTCCATGTTGCTGCCCGAGCCGTGGGACCATAACGACAGCCTGAGTGAGGAGCGCCGCGCCTACGACGCTTACCAGTCCATGCTCATGGAGCCGTGGGACGGCCCTGCCGCCATCGCCTTTACCGACGGCCGTACCCTGGGTGCTGCTCTCGACCGCAACGGCCTGCGTCCCGCCCGCTACTATGTGACGCGCGACGGTCGCTTTATGCTGGCAAGCGAGGTGGGTACCATCGAGGTGCGCCCCGAGAACATCCTGACGAGCGGCTGTCTGGGACCGGGCCAGATGCTCGAGGTCGATTTTGCCCGCGGCCGCGTCATCTACAACGACGAGCTGCGCGCCCGTTACGCCAAGGAAAAGCCCTACCGTGATTGGATTGCCGAGGAGACGCTGACCGTTGACGCGCTCGATGAGCCCGTTGCGACAATGCCCGCCGAGGACGCCGAGGTGCCCGCCGCCGTGCGTATGGCCAAGCTCGGCTACCACTGGGATGACGTTGACGAGGTCGTGCGTCCCATGGCCCGGCAGGGCAAGGCGCCGCTCGCCTCGATGGGCATCGATGCGCCGCTGGCCTGCCTGTCCAAGAAGACGCGTTCGTTCTTTGACTATTTCTATCAGCTGTTCGCCCAGGTCACGAATCCGCCGATCGATGCCCTGCGCGAGCACATGGTGACTTCGACCACGCTCTATCTGGGCAACCACGGCAACCTGCTCGAGGATTCCCGCACGGCCTGCCAGCTGGTGCGCTTGGAGCGCCCGTTGCTCAACGAGGAAGAGTTTGACCGCATCTGCGCCATCGACCGCGTGGGCTTTAAGACTCGCCGCTTCCGTGCCGTCTACCGCCGCGACGCCGGCGAGGGCGCACTGCAGGCTGCGCTCAAGCAGCTTGCCGAGGACGTTGAGGCTGCGGTCCGCGACGGCGTGAACATCGTGGTGTTGAGCGATCGTGCCGCTGCGGGCGAGGTGCCCGTGCCGTCGCTGCTCGCTGTGGGCTGCGTGCACAACCACCTGATCCGCGCCGGCGTGCGTACCTTTGCCGACATCGTGGTGGAGTGCGGCGACGCCGTGTCCCCGCATGACTTTGCGGCACTGGTGGGCTACTCCGCGAGCGGCATCTATCCGTACAATGCGCATGCATGCATTCGCGACTTGGCGGCGCACGGCGATCTGGACGTGACAGCCGAGCAGGGCATCGCCAACTACAACAAGGCTGCGACCGCCGGCATCGTCTCCACCATGTCCAAGATGGGCATCTCCACGGTGCAGAGCTACCATTCGGCGCAGATCTTCGAGGCCGTTGGCTTTACGCCGGAGTTCGTCAACGCGTACTTTGCCGGCACGGTGAGCCGTGTGGGCGGTATGGGTGTCGAGGACGTTGAGCGCGAGCAAAACGAGCGCTACGACGCCGCGCTCGCTATCCTTAAGAGCCCGGCTCCCGATCAACTGCCCACGCTGGGCCTGACCAAGTGGCGCCCGCTTGGTGGCGAGGATCACCTCATCGATCCGCAGACTGTCTACTTGCTGCAGACCGCCTGCCGTGAGGACAGCTACGACACCTTTAAGGAGTACAGCGCCCGCCTGCACCGCACCGGCCGCGCCGTGCGCCTGCGCGACTTGCTCGACTTTAATGCCAGCGGCCGCACGCCGGTTTCGCTTGACGAGGTCGAGCCCGCGCTCAACATCGTCCGCCGCTTTAACACCGGCGCCATGTCGTACGGTTCCATCAGCAAAGAGGCACACGAGTGCATGGCCATCGCCATGAACCGCCTGCACGGACGTTCCAACTCCGGCGAGGGCGGCGAGGACCCGCGCCGCGAGACCCCGCTGGCTAACGGTGACTCCAAGAACTCCGCGATCAAGCAGGTAGCAAGTGCGCGATTTGGCGTGACGAGCCGCTACCTGTGCAGCGCCTTCGAGATTCAGATCAAGATGGCCCAGGGCGCCAAGCCCGGCGAGGGCGGTCACCTACCCGGCAAGAAGGTCTACCCCTGGATTGCCGAGGTCCGTCAGTCCACGCCCGGCATCGGCCTGATCTCGCCTCCGCCGCATCACGATATTTACTCTATCGAGGACCTGGCAGAGCTGATCTTTGACCTTAAGAACGCCAACCCCGGTGCGCGCGTGTCGGTCAAGCTGGTCAGCGAGGCCGGCGTCGGCACCATCGCCACCGGTGTTGCCAAGGGTGCTGCCGACAAGATTTTGATCAGCGGCCATAACGGCGGCTCGGGTGCCGCGGCGCGCGATTCCATTTGGCACGCGGGTCTGCCGCTGGAACTTGGCCTTGCCGAGGCCCAGCAGACGCTGCTGCAAAATGGCCTGCGCTCACGCGTGGTGCTCGAGGCCGATGGCAAGCTCATGGACGGCACCGATGCCGCCGTCGCCTGCCTGCTGGGCGCCGAGGAGTTTGGCTTCGCGACCATGCCGCTCATCTCCATGGGCTGCCTCATGCAGCGCGACTGTCAGCAGGATACCTGCCCGGCCGGCATCGCTACGCAAAACTGCCGCCTGCGTCGCGGCTTCCGCGGCAAGCCCGAGCACGTTGAGCACTTTATGCTCTTTGTTGCCGAGCAACTGCGCGAGGTCATGGCGAGCCTGGGCTTCCGCGCCGTCGACGAGATGGTCGGCCACCCCGAGTGCTTACGCCAGATCGAGGTCCCGGGCAACCGCAAGGCCAACCTGCTCGATCTGTCGCCCGTGCTGGCAAGCGCGACCTGTGAGTTTGGTGCCCACATCCCGGGTGCCGACGGTCGTCACTTCCTGCCCCAGATGGCTGCGGACAGCGAGCTCGACAAGACGCTCGACTCCACGCTGTTTGTGCCCTACACGGCTGACGCTCGCGCGCACCTGCGCCCGATTCGCTTCCGCGCCGATATCGCCAACGTCAACCGCTGCGTAGGTACCATCCTGGGCAACGCGGTGACTAAGGCGCATCCCGAGGGCCTGCCCGCCGGCTCCATCACCATTGATTGCGACGGTTCGGCCGGTCAGAGCTTTGGTGCCTTCCTGCCGCGCGGCATTACGCTCAACGTGTGCGGCGACGCCAACGACTACTTTGGCAAGGGCCTTTCGGGCGGCGAGGTGTCGGTGCGCCCCAACCCGCATGCGACCTACAAGTTCGACGAGAACATCATCGTGGGCAACGTTGCGTTCTTTGGCGCCACGAGCGGCCGCGGCTTTATTAACGGCCTGGCAGGCCAGCGCTTTGGCGTGCGCAACTCCGGTGCCACCGTGGTGGTCGAGGGCTGCGGCAACCATGGCTGCGAGTACATGACGGGCGGTCTGGCGCTCATCCTGGGCGAGGTTGGACAAAACTTCGCCGCCGGTATGACTGGTGGCGTGGCTTATGTCTTCGATCAGTTCGGCACGCTTGATGCCCGTGTGAACCACGAGAGCGTGGAGCTCAAGGCCCCGACGGCCGACGAGCTGGCGCAGATTCGCGCGCTCATCCAGGAGCACGTGGACGCGACGCAGAGCCCGCGCGGCATTAAGCTGCTCTACAGCTTTGAGACGATGGGCAAGCACTTTGTGAAGGTCATTCCGACCGAGTACGAGCGCGTGCTGGCGATTGTCGCCGCCGCCGAGGCCGTCGGCAAGACGCATGCGCAGGCCGAGGAGCTGGCGTTTGACATTGTGACCGGTCGCGCGAGTGACGCGGATGTTGCTCGCTTCGATGTTGCGGGCGGTGCTGCGGGTGCTGCGTCCGTGGCTGCCAGCTCTGTTGCTTCGACCAAGAAGGAGGCGTAAGTGCCATGGGTAAGCCCGGTGCTTTTCTTGATATCGATCGCGTGACCCATGAGCTGCGCCCCGTGGAGGAGCGCAGCCGCGATTTCGATCCGCTGTACGTGGAGCTCGACGACGACGCGCGCCGTGCCCAGGCGAGCCGCTGCATGATGTGCGGTGTGGCGTTTTGTCAGATGGGCGCGAGCTTTGGCAAGGCACGTCCGAGTGGTTGTCCGCTGCACAACCTGATTCCCGAGTGGAACGAGCTGGTGTACCGCGGCCGTTGGGACGAGGCCGCCGAGCGCCTGTCACTCACCTCGCCCATGCCCGAGTTCACGAGTCGCGTGTGCCCGGCGCTGTGCGAGGCCGCATGCAACCTGGGCTCGGTCGATGGCCAGCCCACGACGATCCATGACAACGAGCGCGCGATTAGCGACCATGAGTGGGCCAACGGCGGTCCGCACCGCTTTGAGCCGGCAGGGGAGGGTGCACCCACGGTTGCCGTGGTGGGCTCCGGTCCCGCTGGTCTGGTGGCAGCATGGGAGCTTGCGCGTCGTGGCGCCCGCGTGACGGTGTTTGAGCGCGACGACCGCCCGGGCGGTCTGCTCGTGTACGGCATTCCCAACATGAAGCTCGAGAAGTCCGTGGTCGAGCGTCGCGTGGCGCTCATGCGCGAGCTGGGCATTGTGTTCGAGCTGAGTGCCGACGTGAGCGATCCCAAGGTTACCGCCAAGCTCGACGACTTTGACGCCGTCGTGGTGGCTGCCGGCGCCCGTGCTCCGCGTGGGCTTTCGGCTGCGAACATTGATGCCCCGGGCGTGGTGTATGCCGTGGACTACCTGACGGCTTCGACCGTCTCGGTGCTCGATGGCGGCGAGCCCGCGGTGAACGCGCGCGGCCTGGACGTTGTGGTCATTGGCGGCGGCGATACCGGTAACGACTGCGTGGGCACCGCGGTACGTCAGGGTGCGCGCAGCGTGCGCCAGTTTGAGTTCTTGCCGGCGGCGCCTGATGCGCGCGCGGCGAGCAACCCCTGGCCGCAGTGGCCCAACGTGAAGAAGACCGATTACGGCCAGCAGGAGGCCATCGCTGCCATGGGTGGCGAGATGCGTGCCTGGGGCGTGGATACGCTCGAGGTGCTGCTGGACAAGAAGGGCGCGGCCGCGGGCCTGCGCGTGGTCGATCTGGATTGGTCGGCTGGCAAGCCCGAGCGCATCGCGGGCTCCGAGCACGAGGTGCCGGCCCAGCTGGTGCTCATCGCCTGCGGCTTTACGGGTCCCGAGCATGGCGTGTTCGACGCCGTTGGCGTGCCTGTTGCCACCGCTGGTCGTCCGCTGCCGGTGATGGCTGCCGAGGGCTCGTACCTTGCGGCCCGTGTCGACGGCGTCGCCGCGGATGCCGCGCCGGTGTATGTTGCCGGTGACGCTCGCAACGGCAGCTCGCTCGTGGTGAACGCCATGGCCGATGCCCTGGCCTGCGCAGCCGAAGTCGCCGATGCGCTGGAGCTGTAAAGTAGTCATTTAAGAACGTCCCCAATGACTAGTCATTTTTTTGTCTAGTCGTTGGGGACGCTCTTTGCGAGCGATTTGCTCGTTTGTCGACGTACGGGTGTTCATTTGTCGACTTCTTGGGCTGTGGTCACCTGTTGTTTCTGTGGTGGCTGCGGGTATCTGGCTCAAAACGGCGGGTTGGCCGTCTATGTTTACCTGCGGTTTTGTTGCGGTGCGCATTTTCGGTCAAGCATTCCGCCAGGTGTTTGGTCAGCATCTGGTTTGCAGCCGGAGGCCTATTTTGCCCGCGCTGGTCGTGGCTGCCCACCCTCCTCGTAAGCTCAAATTGAGGTCCATCAGTTTGAGGAGGATGCCATGACTGACCACGCTTTAGACCGAGCGCAGCTAGCCGAAGCCGTCGGCAACGATATTGCCGACATGGCCCATTTTTGGATGCTGCGGAAGTTTCAGTTTTTGGAGTCGGCGCGCGAGCAGTTCGAGATTATCGTCGACCCCTGGCTCAGCTATTGCACCGAGCCTTCGCAAAACGAAATCATGGCCTACAACATGGCATTTACCGATTGGCTGCTCTTCGAGCGCCCCTATCGCCATGGCAAGACGCTGCTCGAGCTGTATGTTGACGAGAGGCCGGCATCGCTTTCGCCTGCCTCGCTCAAGCGGCTCGAGCAGGTACGCGACACGCAGTATTTCTCGCGCTTTGGCATTTTGGACAAGGACCCCGCGACTGGCATGGTTGAGCTGAAGGATACGCGCACCGATCGACGTTTTGATGTCTACGATCCGCATATCGTGCAAAAGGAGCATTGGAGCGACGGCGCGATTGCGGTGCGCCTCGCTTGCGTCGACGATGTCTGGCTGACGGCGGGACAGCTCTATTTGTATGACATCGCGCGCCTGAGTGACACGGCGGTCGATGGACCGGGTGCGGTGCATCCGGAGGACCTGCAGGATGGCTTTGACACCTCGTGTATCAGCTTCTTTTTGCGCCTGGTCCGCGACATCATGGGTGCCCAGGGGCGCTACGTAAAGTCCCTCAACATCTACGAACAAGAATGGGAGTAGGGGATGTGACTGGTGTCGCCCTACAGCCCTGACTTTGTCTCAATCTGTAACGTTTAGCGGCTGTTTGAGCCCGTAACTGTTACAGATTGAGACATTTCCCTGGTGTCGCTGGGGTGGGACTGCAACGTATTCCGTCCCCCACATCCCCTCTTCCCTCCGTTAACCGATGCGTCTGCGGTAATCCAACGGGACTAGGTGATAATGGACAAATGTTCAAGTTAATCGTGAGGGAGGAGCTCGATATGGCGTCTGCCGATCGTTCCACGTTGTTTATCAATGCGACCATCCTAGATGGTTCGGAACATATGGAGCCGCAGCCCGACATGGCCGTGGCCGTTGAGCGCGGTGTCATCACGTGGATGGGGCCGAGTGCTGTGGCGCAGGCGCCTGCAGGTGCCGAGGTCATCGACCTGGCAGGTGCGTATCTCATGCCAGGCCTCATCAATATGCATGTGCATCTGTGCGGTTCGGGCAAGCCGGTTTCGGCGGGCGATGCAGGCGCGCTGATGAAGAAGCTCGATAATCCCGTGGGGCGCGCCATCGTGCGCCATATTCTTAAGGGCAGCGCCCAACAACAACTGGCAAGCGGCGTGACCACGGTGCGCGGCGCGGGCGACCCACTGTTTGCCGACATCGCCGTTCGTAATGCCATCGACGCCGGCAAGTATCAAGGTCCTCGCCTGGTGGCGCCGGGAACGGGCGTCACGGTGCCGGGCGGCCATGGTGCGGGCTTGTTCGCCCAGGTGGCAAACAGTCCCGCCGAGGCAGCCGAACAGGTGCGCGACCTGTATGCGCGCGGTGCCGACGTCATTAAGCTGTTCGTAACGGGCGGTGTGTTCGATGCGACCGAGGTGGGCGAGCCGGGCGTGCTGCGTATGCCGGTGGAGGTTGCCGCGGCGGCGTGCAAGGCGGCGCACGATATGGGCCTTCCGGTCATGGCCCATGTCGAGAGCACCGAAGGTGTGAAGGCCGCGCTTCAGGCCGGCGTCGACACAATCGAGCACGGCGCTCCGATGACCCCCGAGATCCTGGAGCTGTACCGCGGCGCCGCGGGAACACAGCTCGAGGGACGCGCGCCGAGCGTGACCTGCACAATCAGCCCCGCACTGCCGTTTGTACTGCTCGATCCGGAAAAGACCCATTCGACCGACACGCAAAAGAAGAACGGTGACATCGTGTGCTCGGGCATTATCGAGAGCGCTCGCGCGGCGCTGGAAGCCGGCGTTAAGGTGGGCCTGGGCACGGACTCGAGCTGCCCGTTCGTGACGCAGTACGACATGTGGCGCGAGGTGGCTTACTTTGCCAAGTACGTGGGCGTGAGCAACGCCTTCGCACTGCATACGGCTACGCAGGTCAATGCCGAGCTACTGGGCCTGGGTGGCGAGACCGGCACAATCGAGTGTGGCAAGGCAGCCGATATCCTGGTGACGCGTAAGAATCCTCTGGATGATCTGTGTGCCCTGCGTGAGCCGACGCACGTGATGTGCCGTGGCGATTTGGTGCGCAAGCTCAAGGTGAAGCGTATTCCCGAGGTGGACGCCGAGCTCGACGCGATTATGGCCATGCCAGCCGAAGCGCTTGCCGAGGAGCTGGCCCGCGACGGCGTGGCGTAGACGAGACAAAGGGACAGCTCCGTTGCCGCATACAAAAAGCCGAGGTCTCAACACGAGGCCTCGGCTTTTTTATCGAACAAATACTTAAGATTTGGGACAAACAAACCTGATTTATTTGTCCCGCGAGCGGGCGCTAGGAGCGCGTTTCCATCTTGGCGTGGCACTTGGGGCAGGTGACGCGGATCTTGCCTTTGCCCTTGGGGACGGAGAGCATCTGGCCACAGTTGGGGCACTTGAGGTATGCCGTGGTCTTGCGGCCCTTCCACATCTTCTTAGCCGTGCGTTTGGCACGCTCAAAGTCCTCCTTGCTGGTGCCGGCCGCGCGTGAGGTGCTGGCCGCTGCAGCGCCGCCACCCAAACTGGCGACGAACTTGCCCAAGCCGGGGACATTGGCGGTCGCAGCGACAAAGGCCTCGTTCTCCTTGCGACGTGCATCGGTATTTTTGGACAGGCCGCGCAGCACGCCAATCACGATGACGGCGATGGCAATCCAGCTGAGCCA
>CAJLCM010000013.1:0-38338 GCA_905205145.1 uncultured Collinsella sp. | reverse complement strand
CGTTGCCGATGTGCGCGCTGCGATCGCTAAACCCACGGCTATGGTTGAGGTACATCGCGCCGGGCTTACGGCGACGTCGACGCTGACCGCTGGGCAGCTGCCCCAGGTCACGGCGCGCCGTCGGACGCGCACCCGAGTGCCCGTTTAAGTTAGATCCGTTTTGGCGCATATGCCCTCCCCCATAAACACAGCGAGCCGGAGCAACATGTCTCCGGCTCGCCTCCCATCATTTGGTACGTCGCTATTTGCTAGCTTTTGACGAGCCCCCGCTCGCCTTTTGATATTCGTCCTTAAAGGCCTTGAACATACCGCGCGTCTTGCCGAGCTGCTTGCCCAGTGCGCGGCTACCCTTGTCCACGGCGACCGACCCCTTGTCATCGAGCACCTTGGCGCCCTTCTTGACCTTATCGCCCACCACGACACTGGCCTCGGCAGCCTTAGCGGCCGCGCCGCCCGAATACCCGAGCGACTTGACCTCGTCCGAGACAATCATCGCGCCGTTCTCGTAGCCGCGCAGCATCGTCGGCGGCACCTGCGTGTCGCCCACCAACATGCTCGATGCGGCGCTGGCGGTCACATAGAACGTCTGCACAATACCCGAGCGCGGCTTGAACTCAACGTCCGAGCAGTAGCCCACGACATCGCCCGATTCCGTGCGCACGTCCATGCCAACCCAGATGATGCAATCGTCCAGGTTGATATCGAGGCGCTTGGCCGCGGCGGCATCGTAGGTGCCCTTGACGTCGTCGACCGCGACAGCACCCTCGTAGACGCCGATGGCATCGAGCGCCACAAATCGGTCGGGGCGCTCGATCATACCCGCGATATCGGACTGGCGGACCATAAAGCCCACCACGCGCGTGCCGCCCGGGGTAAAGACGGGAAAGTGAATCTTGCCGAGCTTTTTAGGGCTGCGCGGCGTGCCGTCCTTTTTGGTGCGCTTGTCTTCGGCAGGCTTACGATAAACCTTGACGCCGACAAAATCCCCTGCGCGCATTATGCCTCGGTCGAGGACTCCGTGGCCTCGGTGCCGGCCTCGGTGACGTTCTCGACCACGACGTCGGCAGCGGGCGTCACGTTGCCGCCCGAGATGGCGTCGTTGAGCTGCTCGCGAAGCTGATCCATGCGCTCGCGGGCCAGGTCGACCTTGGCGCGCAGGTCATCGGTCTTGGCGTCGACCATCGGACCAAAGTCGTTGACCGCGGCACGAGCCTCCTCGGCACTGTGCTCGTAGGTGTCACGCATGTTGTCCCAGGCATCGTTGGCGATATCGGCGGCCATGGCGCGGGTCTCGGCACCCGAGCGCGGGGCCAGAGCAACGCCGATGATAGCGCCGGCGGCAGCACCAAAGAGCGCACCGGAGACAAAGCTGAAAGTCTTTCCCATGATCATTCCTCTCCTGCGGGCACCTCGATGCCCACCGTTTGAATGCTGTCCATTATACCCGCAGCGCAACACTTGCCGTCGCGCTCATCTGCGTACGGTAAAAGCGCAGGTACATGATAGTGATAAGCGAGTGAGCCTACTCCTGCAGCATAGCCGGCATGGCAACCGTGGCGGCCGGGTTCTCGCCGGCGCCATCGACGAGCGGCAGGTTGCCCTCGTGCGCCGAGCCGGACGGAGCCGTTGCCGCACCACCAAAGACAGCCGCGGGGGCCTCGTGGTTCTCGGCGACCGCACCCTCGGTATCGATTGGCATCTGCGGCTCGTCGTCAAAGCTCGGGACGCCTTGGGGCTCCGCAGACTCGGGCTCAGCAGGCGCCTCGGCAACGGGCTCGGTGTCGGCGTCGGCAGGAGCGTCGCCCTCGGGCGCATCCTCGGCCACGTCCTCGCCGTTCGCAGCGGCAACGGCCTCGTGCGGGTCCTTGCCCTCGGCCTCGGCACGCATGCCCAGCACCAGGTTACGCAGGCCCGCGACCGTGCCTTCCACGTCGGGGGCCGGCTGATCGGCATGCAGGTACGCCCAGTCCATCATAAAGGTCGCCGACGACAGCGCGCCAATGGCCAACGCGTCATCGGGACACGAAAGCTCAACCTCAAAGACGCGCTCGTCGTGCTCGCTCACGCGCGTGCGGCCGCACGAGATGCTGCCCGCAAGACCGGTCTCGTTCATGAGCTCGACCGTCACGTGCTCCAGCAGGTGGCAAAGCTCGGTCTGGCCCATGCAGTCCTGGAACTCGCGACCGGAATCACCCAGGCACAGGTGCTTGGCAATCGCCGGCACCAGGTAGTACACGCGCGCCGTGGCCTCGATATCCTCCGAGGTCATGAGCGGCATGCCGGGGTTCACCAGCACGTGCGCGCAAATCTTGTCCTCGCTGACGGTGACCTTAAGGATGTTGAACAGGCCTGCCATAACTCTCCCCTACTCGTCCTTGCCCTACTCGTCGCCATCGTGCGGATCCACAGAGCCCGCACCCGACGCCGCCGGCTTCTCTGCCGAGGACTCGGAATCCTTCTTATCGATTTCGGCCGGAGCGATCACGCGAATGAGCGAGATGCGCTGGCCACGCATCGACTGTACCTTGAATTTGTACCCCGCGACCTCAAATACCTCTCCGATGTCGGGCACCGAGTCGCAAAGTTCTAAAATCCAGCCGGCGATGGTCTCATAATCATCGCTTTCCTCGAGCGGCCAACCGAGCTCAATCGCGTCATCGCACGAAAAACGCCCATCGACGAGCCACTCACGGCGCGAGAGGCGCGTGAGGTACTTGTTGTCGGGGTCGAACTCGTCCTCGATCTCGCCGACGATCTCCTCGACGATATCTTCGATGGTGATGATGCCGGCCGTGCCGCCGTACTCGTCCACGACGACCACGATCTGGTCGTGCGAGGTCTGCATCTCGGACAGCAGCGGCAGGATGTCCTTGGTATCGGGCACAAAGGTGGCATCGCGCAAATAGCTGGCGATGGGCTGGTCGCCCTTGCCGTCGAGCGCGGGCTGGATCAGGTCCTTGATGTGCGCGATGCCCGCGACGTTGTCGGGGTCCTCGTGATAGACGGGGATGCGGCTGAAGCCAGTCTGGCGCATGGTGGACAACACGTCGGCGACCGTCTCGTCGTCCTCGCACATGGTGGTGTCCACGCGCGGCACCATGACCTCGCGGGCAACGGTGTCGCCCAGGTCGAAGATCTCGTGGATCATGCGCTTTTCCTCGTCGAGCAGGTCGTCCTGCTCCGAGACCATGTACTTGATCTCTTCCTCCGAGACGTTCTGGCGGTCGTCGGCGCTCTTGATGCGCAGGATGCGGGCCAGGCCGTCGGAGCAGGCACCGGTCAGCCACACGAGCGGACGGGCGATCTTTTGGAACACGGAGAGCGGTCCCACGACCTGCTTGGATACGCCCTCGGCGTTAGCGAGGCCGATGCGCTTGGGCACGAGCTCGCCGATCACGATGGACACAAAGGCGACGGCGACGGTGATGATGACCGGCGCCAGGCCGCGCGCGATGGCGGAAAGCGGCGCGATGCCAAAGCTCATGAGCCACGTGGCAAGCGGGTCGGACAGGCTCGTCGAGGCGACGGCGGACGAGGCGAAGCCCACGAGCGTGATGGCGACCTGGATGGTGGCCAACAGCTGATCGGAGTCGGCAGCGAGCTGGACGGCGCGCTCGGCGCGCTTATCGCCCTCCTCGGCATCGTGCTCCAACACGGCGCGCTTAGCCGTGGTGAGCGCCATCTCGGACATAGAGAAGTAGCCGTTGATGAGGGTCAAAACGAGGGTGGTGATAAGGGAGATGGTTATGTCCATCGGGAGTTTCTCGAACCTCCAAGATTCGGGACGTTAAGGTAAAACGTTGATGGCGGATACGGCAATTGCGCCGGTCGCCCGCGCGAGCGGGGCCGTGGGCGCGGTCGCTAGATTACGAAGAGGATCACCGCCATGAACTGGAAGATACTGCCGGCGAGCACCCACAGGTGGAACACGCTGTGCAGGTAGCGCACGTTTTTGGCGATGTAGAACGGCACGCCCACGGTGTAGCACACGCCGCCGACAGCGAGCAGGGCAAGTGCCACGGGGTTGAGCAGCGACACGAGCTCGGGCAGCTTAAAGACGACGAGCCAGCCCATCAGCAGATAGACCAGGCCGCTTACCCAATGCGGCTGGCGCTCGCGTAGGAAGCACTCGAGGGCGATGCCGATGATGGCGATGGCCCATACGGCAAAGAACAGCACAGCGCCGCCGTCGTTTGCGAGCGTGATGAGGCAAAACGGCGTATAGCTGCCGGCTATGAGCAGGTAGATGCAGCTGTGGTCGATGATGCGAAACACGCGCTTGGCGCGCGCGGGCTGAATCGCGTGGTAGAGCGTGGAGGCTAGGTATTCGAGGATAATGCTGACGCCATAGACAATTGCCGCGGCCATGTGGGCCGGGCCGCCGCCGCGCAGGGCAGCGAATACGATCAGGAGCACCAGGCCCGCGATACCCAGCAGGCAGCCGACACCATGGGTGACGGAGTTCATGATCTCCTCGCCCACCGTGTAGTGTGGAACGGCCGCGGTCTTGGGTCGCGGCTTAGAACTGTCGCTCGAATCGGACATGCCGGTTACATCCTCCAACGTAAAGAGTTCTCAACACTATATCAAAGCGTCTAGGTACGTGCGAAATTTGCACCATACGTGACCCTTTGTTTACCCATTCTTTGCCTGTTGACGCATCAACGGCGAACGTCCATAATGCGCTTGCATTAAATGTTGATGTATTAACATCTTATAGGAAAGCTTCTTATGTCTCAAAACGCACGTTCCCATCGAAAGCTCAAGATAGCCGGCGTCGTTGCGCTGGTGCTCGTTGTCGCGCTGCTGGGGTTTGCCGGCAACTTCTTGTTCGACTTTGCCCTGAATCCCCAAGCGCCCTACACCATGAAGATGATGCAGGACGGCAAGGACGCCGAAAAGGGCGAGCAGATGGACGCCGAGGAGGGCGAGGCACGGGCGTGGTTTAAGGAAAACCGCGAGAGCAGCAGCCTCACCGCGGACGACGGGACCGAGCTTGCCGCCTGGTATTTTGCTGCGTCGGAGAGCACACACGACTACGCCGTCTGCCTGCATGGATATACCAACGAGCCCATCGGCATGGCCCGATACGTCAAGCGATTCCACGACCGCGGCATAAACGTACTCGCACCCGCCGCCCGCGCTCACGAGCGCTCCGGCGGCGACTATATCGGCATGGGCTGGCCCGAGCGCCTCGACATCGTCGCATGGATCGAGCAAATCGTTCAGGCTGACCCCGAGGCGCGCATCCTGGTCTTTGGCGAGTCGATGGGTGCGGCAACCGCCATGAACGTCGCAGGGGAATCTCTGCCCGCAAACGTGAAATGCATTATCGAGGACTGCGGTTATACGAGTGTTTGGGACGAGTTTTCTCTGCAGCTCAAGGACGTGTTCGGCCTACCCAGCTTTCCCTTGCTCGATGTAGCAAACCTGGTATGCAACGTGCGCGCGGGCTACGACTTTCATAAGGCGAGCAGTGTGGAGCAACTCAAACACGCGACGGTTCCCATGCTGTTTATCCATGGCGACCAGGACACCTTTGTGCCGTACGACATGCTCGACCAAAACTACGACGCGTGCGCCAGCAAGGTCAAGCAAAAGCTCACCATCCATGGCGCCACCCACGCCAAGAGTGCGCAAGTTGACCCCGAGCTCTACTGGAACACAGTCGACAACTTCCTCGACGAGTATTTTTAGGAAATAGGACGGTTTACTGGTCTATCTGACCCCCTAGCACTTCCAAAAAGCCGCCCGTGGGCACTGTGCTCACGGGCGGCTTTTACTAACGTTGTGCTACAAAGGCGCTTATTTTGTCCAATAGCTAGGCGCTACTTGACCTCGATGAGCTCATACTCGCTCGTGCCCAGGCCAATCTTCTCGGCGTGCGCGATGCACACGCGCCAGTCGGTGTCGGGATGCGTGATGCAGAAGGGATCCTTGGCCTGCTCGCCCTCCAGATGCTCGTGGTTGTGCTCCATCTTGGCCGCGTTATCGGTGAGCTCGGTGTTGGGCAGCGGCTCGGATGCCATGACGGCATCGGCGCAGGCCTGGTCGATGGCGACCGGGTCGAAGCTCGCAAACATGCCGATATCGTTGACGATAGGCGTGTCGTTTTCGGGATGGCAATCGCAATTGGGGCTGATGTCCATGGCAAGCGAGATGTGGAAGCTCGGGCGGCCGTCGACAACGGCCTTTGTATACTCGGCGATCTTGCAGTTGAGCACGTCGGCCGCGGCGTCATAGCCGGGCTTGATGCAGTCCTGGTTGCATGCCGCAACGCAGCGTCCGCAGCCCACGCAGCGATCGTGGTCGATGGTGGCCACGTGCACCGTGCGAGTAGCGCCGCTGGCAAGCTCGCGCTCGCGGGTGTCGTTGAACGAGACAGCGTCGTGCGCGCAGATCTTTTCGCAGGCATGGCAGCCAACGCAGTGCTCGGTCGCGACGTTCGGCTTGCCGGCGGCATGCTGCTCCATCTTGCCGGCGCGGCTGCCGCCACCCATACCCAGGTTCTTCATGGCGCCGCCAAAGCCGGCCTGCTCATGACCCTTAAAGTGGGTGAGGCTGATCACGATATCGGCATCCATGAGCGCCTGACCGATCTTTGCCTCGTGCACGTACTCGCCGCCCTCGACCGGGACGAGCGCCTCGTCGGTGCCCTTGAGGCCGTCGGCGATGATGATCTGGCAACCCGTGGCATACGGGGTAAAGCCATTCTGGTAGGCGGTGTCGATGTGCTCGAGCGCGTTTTTGCGGCTACCCACATAGAGCGTATTGCAGTCGGTGAGGAAGGGCTTGCCGCCCAGCTCCTTCACGACATCCGCGACGGCGCGGGCGTAGTTGGGGCGCAAAAAGCTCAGGTTGCCCAGCTCGCCAAAGTGAATCTTGATGGCGACGAACTTGTTCTCAAAGTCGATCTGCTCGATACCGGCGCGACGGATGAGGCGCTTGAGCTTGTCGAGCTGGCTCTCGCGAGCATGCGTGCGCAGGTTGGTGAAGTACACCTTGGCGGGTGCTGCGGGTGCAGTTGCGGTCATAGATCTATCCCCTCGGTCTATATG
Organism: uncultured Collinsella sp.; assembly: GCA_905205145.1. Lineage (GTDB taxonomy): Bacteria > Actinomycetota > Coriobacteriia > Coriobacteriales > Coriobacteriaceae > Collinsella. Next base: position 31,280 of record CAJLCM010000013.1, on the reverse strand, counting down.
GCGTTACAGACATAAGAGGATGGTACCCGTTGAAGCGGGGTTAATGTCAAGCACGGCGCCCAGTCATTGGGGACAGACTTAAATGACTAGTCGCAAGGGACACTCTTTCACCGCCCGGCAGTTGGAGACAGTCCTTGCCAGCCCGGCCGGCGAACCGGCGAATCGGCAAAGACTGTCCCCGATGACTAGTCATTTAAGACTGTCCCCAATGACCACTCTTGCTGGGCGCCTGCTGCTGAGTCGCTATCGTCTGCGTGAGCCTGGGCATGCGGCACGTCATCGGCATCTGGCAGGAAAGGCGTCGCGTGGGACGAAAGAGACGAGGAATTTCGTCCCAAATGTGTGTGATGTGTGGTCGGCCTAGGAGGGCTTGCGCGCAACCAGGTGGGCGCGGAAGCCTTTCTGCGCCTCGAGCTTGAGCAGGAGGAATCCGGCCCTCTCGGCGAGCGCGCGAAGCTCGGACACCTTGCAGATCCGGACATCGCCGTGACCTGCGAGGCGCGCCAACGGCAGCTCAAAGGTGTTCATGAGCCATACCACGAAGTCGCTCGACGTGTAGTCGCGGAGAATCAGGCGCCCGCCGGGGCGCAGGACTCGGGCCGCCTCGGCGAAGAACCTCTCGGGGTGCGGATAGTGATGGAAACTGTTGGAGCAGAGCACGGCGTCGAAGCTTTGCGGCTCGAAGGGCAGGGCTTCGGCGTCCCCGACGACGAAGCGGACGTTCCCGAGCTGCTTGGCGCATGCCGCCTCGATCATTTTGGGCGTGAGGTCGAGCCCCGTCAGGTGCTTGCCCGGGTATTCCCCGTGCAGCAGCTCCAGGACTGCTCCGGTTCCGCAGCCCACGTCGAGCACGTCCTCGAACGGCTCGAGCGCGAGCTCCTCGAGCATCTGCGGATAGTCGTCCTTGCACATCTCGTAGATCCCGGCATGGCCGGACTCGTAGATCTTCGCCGCTTCGGTGAACTCTTTGACGGAAAGCTGCTTGAGCTCTTCTGCCGATCTGGCCATGAGCCCTCCTATTCCTGGACCTTGAGCGCCTCGGCGAGGCTGACGCGTCTGATGGAGCGCGTGTGCAGCAGCGCCACGACCAGGTAGGTCGCAAAGCCGATGCCAACGCATGCGGCCATGGACCAAGCCGGCACGTAGATCTCGATATTGCCGTTGTAGGCGAGCAGCATCGAGCGGAAGATGGCCGTGAGCGAGCCAATAATGACCGGCAGGCTCAGCACGAGCGACGCCGCCACGCACAGCGTGATCGAGCGGATGTACAGATGCGAGATCTCGCTATCGCGATAGCCAAAGACCTTCATGTAGCTAATCGACCGGGCGCTATGGTCGATCACAGCCTTGGTCAGCAGGTACATAAACAGCAGGAAGATAAACACCGCGAGCCCGACCATCATGCCGATCATTTTGCTCATCATGCCTATAAACTGGTCGCCCACGGCGCGCATGTCGTCGGGCGTGGTGTCGCCGGCAAAGTAACGAGCATCGAGGTCGAGCTTCTCGTCGCTCACATAGCCGTTAAAGTAGGCAGCGTCGTTGCCGAACAGCTCGTTAAAGTCGTCGATACTCATATAGATATTCATGTCCGACTTGGAGCCCCAGGTGGCGTCCTTGCCCGTGTACTCCAGCGAATAGTCCTTGCCCTCGTACTTGTCGCCGAGCGTGACCTTCTGCCCCTCGCTCCAGCCAAACTTGTCGAGCAAGCCACCGCCAAAGACAACGCGCCCATCGCCGACGTTGAGGCCTTTCCAATAGCGCGAGTTGGGCGAGATGCCGTAGACGGAAATCGTCTCCTGCCCATTACCATCGCCGCGGTCGTATTGCAGCTGGTAAACGGCGTATTTCTCGGCCTGTGCGATTGCGCCCGCGCCGTTGTCGGTCGTATTGACCGGATGGATATCGTCGTTGTCAGTGTCGATCTTAGAGGCCTTGTCGATCAGGCCGATAGCCTCGTCGCGGTTGCAGCCGAGGGCATCGGCAAGGTCATCGAGGCGCGCATAAAGCGCATCCTTCTTGTCCTGAACCTTGGCAAGCGCGTTCTGCGCTGCGGTCAGGCTCTCGGCAGACGGAAACGCGGTCGCGGCATCGGCTGCCGTCTGCGCTGTATCGGCCGCGTCGTCAAGCTCGTTATCGGCATCCTGAGCAGCGGAAAGCAGCGCGCCGTCAACCGACTGCAAGCGCTCGAGTGCCGACCACTGCTCACGCTCCTCGGCAGTGCCCTCGAGCTCCAGCGGAGCCTTGAGCGTGTACTGGTGCTCGGCGACCAGGCTCGTCTCGAGGTTGTCCGCGTAGTGCGTCATCGTGGGCAGAATCGCCAGGCCAAAGAGCAGCAGCAACGACGCAAACGCGATACCCACGAAGAGCGTGGCAAAGTTGCCCAGGTTTCGCAGGAAGATGCGCAGGCGGAAGCGCGAGACAAAGCCCATGCGCTCCGGCAGCTGCAGGCCGCGCTTGGTGCCCGATTTGCCGCTCGCCTCGTGACGAAGGAACTGCAACGGCGTCTTGCCCATTTTGCGAAGCAGACCCACCAGCGTGATGAGGATGAGCGCGACGGCGGGAACCACGGCGCACTTCACAAAGATCTCCCAGCTCCAGTACACCTGGAAGGGCGGCAGGCTGTACGAACCGTAATAGAGGCTGCGCATGGGCTCGGTAAAGAACACAACGCCGAGCGCAGTGCCCAAAAGCGCCGCGACCACGCCCACGATAGCGGGAAGCGCAAGGTAGTGCAGCACGATCTCGCGTCGACGATAGCCGCTGGCGAGCAGCGTGCCGATGATGGCGCTCTCCTCCTCGATGGTGGCATCGGTAAGGACCACAAAGACAAACGCCATGATCACGATGATGATGTCGAGCAACGTCATCCACATCATGGAGTCGCCGTCCACGTCGTCGCGCGCGTAGCCAATGCCCTGGTTGGAATCGGCGTCGATGAGGTCATCCACGCGCGCATCGGCATCGGTCAGCGCCTCGACCATATCCTGTTCTGCATCGATGCGATCCGCGGTGGGGAGGTCGCGATCGGTAAAGGTGAAGGAGTAGGTGTAGGCAGGCGCGCCTCCGGCATCCTCGAGTGCGGCAAAGCCGGCGTCGGTGACCTCGGCCACGCCGTACGTGATGGTGTTCACCGTAAAGTCCGAATTGTTGAGGAACAGTGCCTGGCTATCGGGCTGGGTCATGATGCCGCAGATGGTGTAGGTGCGCCCCTCGAGCTCGACCTTATCGCCCACGGCGAGGTCGTTGTTGGTGGCGAAGACACGGTCGATTGCCACCTCACCGTCCGTCTTGGGCTCCTTGCCCTCACAGTAGGACGCGATATCGACCTTGGTGCGGTGCGCATAGGTGCGCAGCGTGCGCTTGGTGCCGTCGTCGCCGGCGGTCTTTTTGATGATGGCGTCGATGGAGAAATTCTTGTAGAGCGTGACGCCGCCGACGTCACTGGCCGCGTCCTCGGCGGCCTTGAGCTGCTCGTCGGTAGCCTCGAAGGAGGTGGTCACGCGGCCGTCCTCAATCGTGTACGCATCGCGCATGTCGTCGATAAGGCAACCGATGGAATGCGCCGCGAGCAAAAAGCCCGATGTAAGGGCAATGCTTCCGCACATAAGCAAAAAGATGCCCAGGTACTTGCCGATATTGCGGCGCAGCTCGCGCGGGAGACGTTTTGCGAGAGGTGTCATGGCGCCGCCTACCAATCGAGCTCGGCAGCCGCGACGGGCGACTCATTGAGCTCGTCCTCGACGATGCGCCCGTCGCGCAGGCGCAGCACGCGATTGGCCATGCGGGCGATGGCAGCATTGTGGGTGACGATGATAATGGTGCAGCCGTACTCGCGGTTGACGTCCTCCATGAGCTGCAGGATTTCCTTGGATGTCTTGTAATCGAGCGCGCCCGTGGGCTCGTCGCACAGCAGCAGGCCCGGGTTTTTGACCAGCGCACGACCGATGGCACAACGCTGCTGCTGGCCGCCCGAGACCTGGCGCGGGAACTTGTTGCGATGTTCATAGAGGCCCAGCGAGCGCAGCAGGTCGTCGACATTGAGCGGGTTTTTGGACAGGTGCGCCGTGACCTCGATGTTCTCCTTGATGGTGAGATCGGGCACCAGATTGTAGAACTGGAAGACAAAGCCCAGCTCACGGCGGCGGTACTCACCCAGGTCGGCGGGCTTGAGCACCGTGAGGTCGCAGCCGTCCACCATGATGGAGCCGTCGTCGGCATCCTCCAGGCCGCCGATCAGGTTAAGAAACGTCGACTTGCCCGAACCCGAGGGTCCCAGCATGACGCAGATCTCGCCGCGGTTGATGGACGTGTCGATGCCGTCGAGCACCGTCAGGCGCGCATCACCGTCGCCGTAGTGTTTCTTGAGCCCCTTGACCTGGACGTAGGCTTGCTTCGTCGCCATACTACCCCCATTGTTAGCCTGTTGCTACTTTTATAGGGTAATAGTAAACCTGGGTGAACTGTTTTTCAAACAAGTCATTGGGGGCGTTCATAAACGACTAGTCGCCTGGGACACTCTTTCGCCACCCGGCACTTGGGGACGTTCCTTTCCTGCCGGCAGTTGGGGACAGTCCTTGCCAACCCGGCCGGCAAACCGGCGAATCGGCAAAGACTGTCCCCAATGACTACTCTTGGTCGTTTAAGTCTGTCCCCAATGAGTGCCCGACGGCTAGGTGGCTAGGCGTGGGATTTGTTGTGCGTAAGGGCTAGGCCTACGGCGGCGACGGCAGCGGCGAAGAGCACCGTGACGCCTAGGTCGCAGGCGATGTCGCCCAGCACGGCAGACGTCAAATCCGAGGCAAGCGCCTTGCTGATCGCGTCGTTCACCCAAAACGTCGGCACAAAGTGCGCCACCGTCTGCACGGCCGAGCCCATGAGCGACAGGGGCATCCAGGCTCCGCCCAAAAACGTCATGAGCATGCCAAGCAGGTTGCCCACACCGTTGAGCAGCTCCTCGCGCGCACCCAGGCTCGAAAGCGCAAAGCCAACGGCCAGTGGCGTGCACGCCAGGGCAAACGTCGCCGCCAGCGCCAGGCACACACGACCCACACCGACCTCGGCGACCGCGCCGGCAAAGCCCACGACGCCCATCATGCTCGACACAAACCAGATGCAGACGGTGAGCACGGCGGCGGCCGCAAACACGGCAAGCGAACGCTGGCGCTCGGAGATTGGGCCGGCATCCATACGACGCACGCGCTCGGGCTCGTTCATGCCCGAGAACACCAGCCCCACCGACACGATGACCGATGAGATAATCGCGTACGCGCCAAAGTTGAAATACGACTCGAGCGTGGCGGCGGCAGTCGAATCGACCTTGACCTGCTCGATCTCGACCTCGGCGCGCTTCGCGGCCGCATGCTCGGCGGCCTTGGCGACATCGCCGTTAGAGGCGGCGGGCTCTAGGGCCGCCGCAGCGCCCGCGAGCGAGATCCAGCGCGAGGCCTCGGCAGACGAAAGCGCCGCTGCCATGGTGCCGGTGCCGTAGGTCACATCAAGCCTGGGCAGGGACTCCCCCGCGCGGGCGGCTGCAACGAGGTCGTCCTCAAACCCCTCTGGGATAAAGAACACGCAGTCGGCGCTGCCCTTGGCGCTGTTGCTCTTGGAGAGCGCGTCCGCAAGGTCGTATGTGTCGTCGCCAACGCCCGTGACCAGCTCGAAGCGCGACCCCAGGTGCTTGGTAAGCGCACGCGAAAGGTCGCTATTGTCGCGGTCGACCACGATCACGTTGGTGTCGTAGGGCTCGTACTCGGTAAGCTGCGACGAGTTCCAGCTCACCGAGGCCGCGATGAATACGCCCATGAGCGAGATGAACACCGTATAGATGAGCAGGTAGAACGGGTGAGCCAGCGCCATGCGAAGCGCGGTCTTAAAGGTGCTCATAGCGGCTCCTTCCAAAGATCAGCGTGGCGGCGGCGACAAACACCAGGGCCATCAGGACGAGCGCGCCGGCGCGAACGGCAAAGGGGCCCAGGTCCTCAAAGAAATACAGGCGATTGAACATGTCGCAGATAAGCTTGACGGGGTTGAACCAGCACTCGGCCGGGCAGGCGCGGGCGACGTCGTCGGCAAGCGCCATCGCCGGCTCGCCGTAGAGGCCGGCAAACAGGGCGCACGTGGTGGCGAAGCCCGTGAGGATGCCCGACTTGGACGCCTTGCCTCCCTTAACGGGAAGCGTGCCTACAAAGAGCCCCAGACCTGTGGCGGCAAGCGCGGATGCAGCGCCGCCCACGAGGCACAGCACCTCACGACCGCCAAAGTCGACGCCCACGACCAGGCGCACGTAGCCAATCGCAATCGCCATTGAGGCAAAGGAGACCAGCCACGAGCCCACAAAGATACCGGCCAGCGACGCCGTCTTGGAAAGGCCGCCCGCGCAGCGGCGCGCGCCAAGGCCCGACAGATTGGGCTGCAAATCGACGACGCTCAAGGCGGCAAACTCAGCAGACATCATCGCGACCAGGCCAAAAAGCGCGTAATAGTAGATGACCGTGCCGTCGGGCGTGGTGCGCGTAAGGCTCACGCGACGGGTGCCGCCCTCGAGCGACAGGGCGCGCGCAACCGCCTCCGGGTCGGCAAGCGCCGCCGGGTTGTCCTGGGCAATCTGGAACATGAGCTCGGCATTTTGTGTATACGAGCTTGCCACCGTCTCAAGGATGCTGCGGTCGGTGAGCACCGACGACGCACGAGAGCTGTCATAGCTCGAAAGCAACGTGAGTTTGGGCGCACCCGCGTCGTCGACCGTATAGATGCCCGCGACCTCGCCGGCCTTAAGCGCACGGTTCGCATCGGCTGCGTCGTCGCACTCGTGGATCTCGAGCAGCTGATCGTCGCTCTCCTTGGCAAGCGACGTCGCCACGTCCTTAAAGGTCGAGGCGTCCCAGGCCTCGTCCGCTATGACGGCAACCGGCACCGGGTCGACCGTGCCGTCGGAGCTCAGATTCGCAAACATAAACATGAACATCGTGGAAAGCGCGATGGGAAAGAGAGCGCCCCAGACCCATGTACTCGGCCGGCGCAGCAGCGTCTTGACCGTAATGATAATGGTGTTGAACATGGCGCCCCCTAGTCGCGCAGCTCGCGGCCGGTGATCTCGAGGAACACGTCGTTGAGGGTCGGCGGCTCGCTCCACACGCGGCCGAGCGCCACGTCGGCGGCGCGCAGCGTGTCGAGGATGTCGACCAGATTGTGCGGGCTCGCCTCGCAGGTGCAGACGAGCTCGCCGCCGGACAGCTCAACCGAAAGCACGTGCTCGAGGGCGCGCAGCCGCTCGACCGTGGCGGGCTCGACGGCGCCGACCTCGACAGTCACGCGCTCGCCCATTTGAATCATGCGTTTGAGCTCGTCATTGGTGCCCTGCGCCAGCACACGTCCGCCGTCCATGATCATGATGCGGCTGCAGATCTGCTCGACTTCCTCCATGTAATGGCTGGTATACACCACCGTGGCGCCCTCGTCGCGCAGACGGCAGATGCCCCCCAGGATGGCGTTGCGACTCTGCGGGTCGACTGCCACCGTGGGCTCGTCAAAGAAGATGAGCTCGGGCTTGTGCGCAATGCCGCAGGCAATGTTGAGGCGACGTGCCAGGCCGCCCGAGAGCTTGCCGGGGCGGAACTTGGCAAAGTCGCCCAGCCCGACAAAGTCGATCGCCTCGTCCACCAGCGCACGGCGGCGCTTGCGGTCGTTGACGTAGAGACTGCAGAAATAGTCGATATTCTCGCGCACGGTGAGCTCGTCGAATACCGCCACCTGCTGCGGCACCACACCGATGCGGCGCTTGAGGTCGTAGCGGGCGGGCGTCATGGGCTCGCCGAACAGCTCGATGGTGCCCTTGTCGTAGGCGAGCAGCTGCAGGATGCAGTTGATGGACGTGGTCTTGCCCGAGCCGTTGGGGCCCAGCAGGCCAAAGATCTCGCCGGGGGCGATGCTGAGGTTAAAGTGGTCGAGCGCGATAAGGTCGTCGTAGCGCTTGACGAGGTTTTCGACGCGGACGATGTCTGTCATGAGGCGGCCCTTCTGTTGATTGCGGCCCGGTACGATTGCATCATCGCAGGAGCGGACGGCGCGCACCAGTGAGCTTTGTCACGAGTGCGGAGCTTGGCCGTGCGGCCTGCCGACTTCCCCGCTTTGCCGCGTGGGAGGAATGTCACGGTTGCGCAGGCGGTCCCTCCACCACGCGCGGCTTCGCGTACAATACCCGTATGAACAGGCTTTTCGACAAATCGATCGTTCTGGCGTGCTGTATTGCGGCCGCCATGGGCCTTGCCGTGGACGCTCACCTGGTCGCGGCGTTTTGCCTTGGCGTTATTGCCACCTCGCTGGCCGAGGTCACACAGGGGGAACGCACGCGCCGTACAAGCGAGGCCGCGAGCTACGCTTACATCATCGCGGCCGTCTTCGTGCCGCCGTTTGTGCCGTTCGCACCCCTTGCCTTCTATGACATCGCGCGACGCGTGCGCCGTGAACGCATCTGGCCCGCGCTGGCGATTGGCGCCGTGTTTGTCTGCGCGCTCGTCGCGGACCTTTGCACCGACGCGCTCACCGCCCGAACGCTTCTGCTGACCGTCATCCTTTCGGTTGCCGCCACTTTGCTATCGCTACGTACCGCCCAGCTGGAGCGCGAGCAGCAGCGCATGCGCCGCACCCGCGACGAGCTGCAGGAGCGAGCCCTCGCGCTCGAGGCACGCAACCGCGACCTTGCCGACCGCCAGGACTACGAGGTCGAGCTCGCGACGCTCGCCGAGCGCGCCCGCATCGCACGCGAAATCCACGATAACGTGGGGCACCAGCTTACGCGCGCCTCGCTGCAAACCGAGGCCCTACGCGTGGTCCACGCCAACGAGCCCGGCGTCGCCGCCGACTTCGCCGACGTCAAGCGCACCGTGGACGAAGCGCTTCAGCTCGTGCGCACCAGCGTCCACGCGCTCAACGACAACGCGGCCAATCTCTCCGTACAGCTCGAGCGCATCGTGGAGGGCGCGCGCTCAGATGGCGGGCCGCAGATTGAGCTTGAGGTTTTAACCGAGCATGCACCCGCCAACGTCGCCAACTGCTTTGCGGCAATCCTACGCGAGGCGCTCTCCAACACCATGCGCCACGCCCGTGCTCAGAACGTTACTGTGCGATGCATGGAACATCCGTCCTTTTACCAGCTCATCGTTACCGACGATGGCGAGGCTGGGATCCGGGCGGGCGGTCGCGGCGTCGCGGAAGGCATGGGGCTCGGCTCCATGCGTGAGCGCGTCGAGGCGCTTGGCGGCACCTTTACCGCCGGGCCACGCGCCGGCGCCGGCGGCTGGCGTGTGTTTGCCACCGTTCCCAAACGGCAAGGAGATGAGAGTCGATGAGGCTCATAGTTGTCGACGACGACCGTCTGGTGGTCGATTCGCTCAAGATTATCCTGGGCGCCCAGCCGCAGATCGAGGTAGTGGGCACCGGCGCCGACGGCGACGACGCGGTCGAACTCTACACCGAGCACGCGCCCGATATCGCGCTGCTCGACATTCAGATGCCAAGGCGCGACGGCCTGTCGGCGGCGCGCGAGATTCTCGAGCGCGACCCTTCGGCACGCGTGGTATTTCTGACGACGTTTTCGGATGACGAGTACATTGTGTCGGCGCTCAAGCTAGGCGCCCGCGGTTACCTGATCAAGACCGATGTCGCCGCCATTCCGCCAGCGTTGGCGCAGGTCATGGCTGGCAAGCGCGTGCTCGAGGGCAAGGCGATCGAGGATGTCGACTTTGATGGGGCGAACGCTGAAGCCGGTGCGACCCACCGGCCCGCGGCTTTTGCCAGCCTGACCGACCGCGAGTTCGAGGTCGCCGAGCTCATCGCCCGCGGCCTCGACAACAAGGAGATCGCCGCCACGGCTTATATGGGAGAAGGCACGGTGCGCAACCACATCAGCTCGATCCTGGCCAAAATGGGCCTGCGCAACCGCACCCAAATCGCCATCGCCTACCTGCGAGGGTAATTACCCAACGGCCGACCGCTCCGGCTTAGCAAAATGGCTGCTACCGATTTAATACCATTTCAAAACTATGCCGGTTTACGGGGCTAAACTCAGGATCCCCATCCATACCCACGTTTTCCGTCAAATGACGGCTTGTCTACCTGCGGTTTTATTTTCACGAATATCGGCATGGTTGGGGACTCGTGACTCAGCCCCGTAAACCGACATAGTTTTGTTCGGGCGGCCCTGCACGAATGCCTCCGCAAGCCGCTTCAAGCCAAAAACGATCCGTTTTCCTCCGTCCCCGGGGGATTATTCGGCGGCGCCAACCACGAAATCGGCCCATCTACTACGTTTGACTCGATACCCCTGACCATGCCTTCGTTTTGAAGAAAACCGCAAGCGTACTACCTGCGGTTTTGTTTTCGCGTTTTTTAGCATGGTTGGGGATAAGGGACTAAACGTAGTAGATGGGCCAGCTTCGTGGCAGGCCCTTCTCGCCTACGCACAAAAGCGCCGCCACGGAGGAGGGAGATGCCTCCGTGGCGGCTGGGGGTAGGAGTAGGTCGGAATTTAGCCCTGCCGGCCGCCCGGGGCCTTTTGGCCCCGGGCGCTGTCGACGTGCCTAGCGCTTACGGATACCCCAGACCAGGGCTCCGACGCCGGCCATGGCGATGACAAATGCCATAAGCAGAGCGGCAGCCTGCTGGTCGCCCGTGGTGGGCAGGAAACCCTTGACCGTCTTGACGATGTTCGTCACGGTCTTGGGCGTGCCGGGGTCGGGCGTCGGCACGGGCGTTTCGGGCTTCTTGTATGTGTTGTTAAACACGATGCCCTCGACGCTCTTGTCGCCCTTGGCATAGGCGACGCTCGCCTTGAGGTTGCCCTCGCCGTCATCGACCACGTTGACGGTCGCGGTAAAGACGGACTTGTCGTAAGTCATACCAGTCTCGTCGCCCTTGACCTCGCTGATGGTGTAGACGTACGTACCGGGCTCGTCGTACTCGAACTTGTCGAAGTTGATCTTGCCGTCGGCATCGTTGGTGACGGTGGACTCGATGTCCTCGCCAACGAGCTTAAAGCTAAACTCGTCCTTCTTGAGTTCGCGTCCCTCGAGTACCTTGATGGCGCCGATGGAGACCTGGGTAGGCATGGCGTGATACTTATTAGTAAAGCCAGCCGACTCGGTGGTTCCCTCGAGTTTGTGCGTCGCGGTCAGCGTGCCGTCGCCGTTGTCGGAGACGGTGGTCACGACGATGTAGGTCGCGCCGTCATAGGTGACGCCCTTGTACAGGCCGAGCGCGTTGGGGCAAGCCTCGCGCAGCATGTACGTGTGCGTGCCGGGTGCCTCGTAGCGGATCGGGTTCAGCGTAACGTTACCGTTGACGTCGTTGGTACCGCTAGCGACAACCACACCGTCCTCGAGCAGTTCAAACGTGAACTCGCCTGCTGCAAGGTCGCGTCCAGTCAGGCGCTTGACCGTCTTGACCTGATCGGTCACGGACGAATCGGTAGGTGCCACGCCGTAGGTGTTGGTAAACGTGAAGGCAGCACCGTCGTCGCCTTCGCGCTTGACGCTCAGATGCCCGGCACCGTCGTCAGACACGGTGTAGGAAACCTTGCGCATGGCGTTGGCGTCGTTGGTCACACCAGGGGCACTACCGGACTCGGTCACCGTGTAGGTAAAGGTGTGCGAGCGCGGAGCGGTGGGGGCTGCGGGCTCGGACTCGTCGTTGGACTCGTCGGTGTCGGCAGCGTCGGCGTCAACCTCGGCCTCGCCGGCGTTGGCCTCGGCTTCGTCAGCTTCGTCTGCCTCGGCCTTATCGGTCGCATCGTCCGTCACGCCCAGAGCGCGGTTGAGGTCCTCGAGCGTAAAGTGGATCTTGCCAAAGTCCACGTTGCCAGCCGCGTCGTTGGTTGTGGTCGTGCGCTCGGGCATCGGGGCACCAGCCTCGTCGGCGGTCACGGTAAAGGTGAACTTGCCCGTGTTGTCAGCCGGGGTCAGGCCCTCGGCAGCTTGGAGCTTCTTAGTGCCGGTGAGCGCGGCATCGACGGCTTCGGCGCCGTAGACGTTCTCGAACAAGGGCTCGACGCCGCCGTAGTCGACCGTTGCCGTCAGGGTACCGTCACCGTTGTCGACGACGATAACCTTAAAGCCAAAGCTCCACGTTGTAGCGGAAACGCCATTCGGCAGCCCGAATAAATCTTCGTAGGCCGTGTAGTTAATGGTCCAGGCAAGCTTACCGTCCTTATCGGTACGATAAGCAAGCCCAGCAGCCTCAAGATTAGCAAGCATCTTAGTGTCGTAGTGCAGCGTATCAAAGCTCACGTGCCCGCCGATATTGGGCTTGAGGTTTTCGTATGCCACAAGCTCACCCTGATAGGCGATGCCGAACCAGAACTCGCCGTCGGCCATCGGGCGGCCGGTCAGAGTCTTGGTGGCAACGACCTGAGCGGCGGTGCCGCCAGGCGTGTTGGTCGTAGCGCTGTAACTGTTGTGGAACGGCACCAGGGCCTTCTCGACCTTGTTCTCGCCACTCTTGTGGACCGTCTCATGCGTGCCCTCGGGACCGCCGGAAACGGTCGTCGTAGCAGTGAGCGTGCCGGCGGTGTCGTCGGCAATGGCGATCGTCACCGTGCGCACGGCGTCATCGTAGGTGTAACCGGGCTGGCCGTCGTTCTTCTCGGCCACGGTGTACGTAAAGGTCTTGCCGGCGTCAGCCTGCGTAAATATAACCTCATGACCAGCCAGAATGTCGATCAGTCCGACCGTTGCCTCTGCCGCTGCGGGGGACTTGAAGCTATTAGCCCCGGGCAGCAGACCGAGCGCGCGAGCCGAAGCGTCGTCAGCAGGTGTCACGGTAAAGGTGAACTGACCCTCGGTCATGGGGCGGCCGTCCAGATACTTGCTGAGCCACAGACCGCCGGCAGCGGTGTAGTTAAGCTCAGTGCGGTACGTGTTGGTAAAGCGTCCGTTTTCCTTCTTGGTGACGTTGGCGGTCAGGCTGCCATCGCCGTTCTCGGTCACGGTCACTTCGGCGGTTGCGACATGCGCGTCATACGTCATGCCGACCGTGCTGCCCGCGTTCTCGCGGATCTCGTACTTGTAGGTTCCGGTGGCCGTGTAGCGAATCTTGCCGAACTTGATGGCGGCAATGCCGTCCTTCGCATCGTGCTTGCTCACGGCTACGGTCGCAGGATCGGGGAGCGGGGCGCCATCGGGGGCGGTAATGGTAAAGCTGAACTCGTCCCCATCCGTCCACTCGCGGCCGCTGATGACCTTGCTCAGGTCAAAGTCGAGCTCTGCATCGAGCGGGGTCACGCTGTAGGTGTTCTTGAAGGTCGCAGGCGTGGCGCTCTTCAGCTCGTGCGTAGCGCTGAGGGTACCGTCACCGTTGTCGGTAATGGTGGTCTCGATGGTGTACTTGGTGTCGCTGTACGTGATGCCCTTGCTGGTGGTTCCGCCGTTGACCTCGCGCAGCGTGTAGGTGTGCTCGCCGGCCTCGGTGTACTTCACGGCGCTCATCGTGATGTTGCCCTCGGCGTCGTTAGTGCCGGTGGCGACAACCTTGTCGCCCTCGACGAGCTCGAAGGAGAACTCGCCGTCCTTGAGATTGCGGCCGTCCAGGACCTTGGTCGCGGTGATCTGTTCGGTGACGCTCGTCTCGACAGGCGTCACGTTATAGGTATTGGTGAACGTGAAGGCCGCATCACCGTCCGGCTTGCGGGATACGCGCAGATTCCCCTTGCCGTCATCGGTCACGGTGAAGGAAACCTCGCGCGACAGCTTGGCGTCGTTGGTCACGCCAGCGACCTCGCCGGACTCGGTCACGGTGTAGGTAAAGGTGTGCTCGCGCTTCTTGGACTTCTCACCCAGGGCCTTGTTAAGGTCGTCGAGCGTAAAGGTGATCTTGCCAAAGTCGACCTTGCCGTCGGCGTCGTTGTGCACGCTCGTACTCGCAGGCATAGGCGCACCCTCTTCACCGATCACGGTAAAGGTAAACTTGCCGGTGATGTCGGCCGGGGTCAGACCATCGGGAACCTGCAGACTCTTCTTGCCCGCAAGCGATGCCTCGGCAGCATTCGTGGTGTAGACGTTCTTGAACTCGATGCTCTTGACGTCCTTGGCGTCCTTGGCATCCTTCAGCTCGTGCGTAGCAACAAGCTGGCCCTTGCCGTTGTCGGCAATGGTCGTCACGATGGTGTAGGTCGTGTCATCGTAAGTGATGCCGTTGCCGGCGTCGCCCGGGACCTCGCGCAGCCTGTAGGTGTGCTGGCCGATCTCGGTGTACTTGATGGGGCTGAACGTCACCTTACCGTCGGCAGCGTTCGCAACGGTCTCGATAAGCTCAGAGTCCTCACCCTTAATCTCGCGCAGCTCAAAGCTGAACTCGCCGGCCGTAAGGTCGCGCCCGGTCAGGGACTTGGTCACGTCAATCTTGTCGGTAACGCTGGACTCAACAGGCTCCGCAGTGTAGACGTTCTTGAACTCGGTCTCGTCGGCTTCGCTCCAGGCCACCTTCACGTCAGCGCTGAGCACGCCCTTCTTGTTGGGCGTGACCGTCACGGTGATCTTCGCAACGTTCTTGCTGTAGGCAATGCCGTCAACCGTGGTCCCGGCGTTCTTTTCGCTGACCTTGTAGACATACGTGCCAGGCTCGTTGTATTTGATCGTGCTGAAATTAATGGCCGCCTTGCCATTGTCCAGATCGCCCTTGGTCACAGACACAGCCACGGGCGCTGTCGCGGACTCGGGCATCGGGGCGCCGTCCACGGGCGTCAGCCCAAACTCAAACGTGTCCTCCTTCGTCCAGTTGCGGCCCTCGAGCACCTTGGTCAGGCCAAAGTCGGCCTTGGTATCCACCGTTGCCGGCGTCATGTCGTACGCAAAGCTAATCTTGCCGTTGTTGCCCAGGTAGGAGTTGACATGCGTCGCGGTCGCCTTGGCAGACGTGTTGTTCCACTTGAGGTTGAGCACGTCGGTCGCGGTGCGAGTCTTGTTGTTCTCCTTGATGGTGTGGAGCTCATCGATAAAGGCCAGGCGTGCGGTTCCCACAGTAAACACCAAGTTACCGTTCTCATCGGGAACAATCGCGCCGTCGAACTTCGCGGCGTCGCCGCCGATAAATTCGATGACGTCGGTGGCGGGCTTGGCCTCGTCGTTCTCGCCCTGCTCCTCAAACTCGTCCTTGTAGTAATAGGTAACCTCGCCAGCCAGCGCGGGCCCCTTTGCAGGCTGCGTGCAAGCCTTATCCGTGTAAATGGGCGTCTGCTTCTGGAAATAGTAATAGCGGTTGGTGTCGGCAGGTTCAAAGGTCGCAACCGTATCGCCCAGCGCGCCGGCAGCCCACTTGTTCGCGTAGAAATTCACGGTCTTGGCGCCGTCAACGACGGTCGTATTATGCTCGATGTAGTCCTTGAGCCCCGTGACCTTCTCGGGCGTAAACAGGTTGTCGAGCGCAACCTTCTTCACGCTCGAGGCATACTTCACCTGGATGGGCTTAACGCTGTCGACCGAAAGCTTGCCGTCTACGGTCTTAAAGTGGCTCTGCGGAATCAACGACGCAGGAATCTTGACCGTTACGATATCGCCGGTCTGAGGCTCGCCCTCTTTGGCATGTTGAACGGTGATGACCAGGTTCGCGGCATCACCCGTGAATGTGTAGGTGTCGACGTTGTCCTCGGTCTTTGTCGGCTTGTCAAACGTCGTGCCGTTGTATATAAAACCGTCGACCTGCATAAAGTCGCCCAGCTCATCGGTAAACGTAATGTAGCCGGACTTGGTCGCGTCGTAACCCTTGTGGATTTCGGTCGGGTGAGGTGCTTCCGACGTAATGGCCTTTGAGATGTCGTCGAAGACCTTCTTGAGCTCATCGGCATTGGTCGCCGACTTGTAGTAGTCGGAGTTTTCCACGCGCGCACCAAGCATATCGCTCGTATACGACGTGGCGCTGGGATAGTTACTCGACACGGCGTGCATGAACTTATTTACGTCGCTCGTTCCCTTATTCGAGGGATCGGCAGCGGGGTTCGCTCCGCTAAAGATGCCGATAGTATAAACGGTGGCCTTGCCGTCCTTCATGCTCTTGGCAGCCGTCACGGCAGCGTTGGCGACATCAGAATCAAACTCGCTGTAGCTCGTTGGCTTGCCGTCGGTAAAGAACACAACGACCTTCTTGGCGCCCTCGCGTCCAAAAGTTTTAATGTTTTTCTCGGCTTGTTTCATACCATAATCGGCACGCGTAGCGCCAGCAGGCTCGATAGAATCGATCGTTCCCTTAAGACCCTTTGCGCCGCCAACCGTGCACGCTGTCAACTCTTGCATTGTCTGCGAATAGTTGTAGCTATGGCCGCCGGAGCGGTACTTGTCGTTTCCAACTTTGTCGGTCTCATCACCCGCAAACTTAACAATGGCAACCTTATGCTGCCTATCGACACCCTCGATACCTTCGTTTTGTTTGGCGATGGTGTCGATAAAGCTTTTCGCAGCGCTCTTCAGCGCATCGATACGCTTGGTGGAATCTCCACCACCCATAGGATCATTCATCGAGCCGGATGCATCCAGCACTAGCACGATGTCGAGTGGCGTGGTGACTGTCACGGTTGAATTAGACGTCGAGGACATCGCCGAAAGCGTGGTCACAAAATCTGACACTTCGTTTTCTCCGGTTGCCTCAACCGTTTTGTCGGTCCAGATTCGACCGACGTTTTGAGTCGTCACCTTATTGCCGCTGTGGCCGGCCGCCCAGATTTCCCAGCGTCCGGTGGTGTCGGGGTCGACGACCGTCGGCCCGCTCACTGTCGGCCCGTCCATTCCCGTACTGGACCTGGCGTTGGCCTCGGGCAGCATGGCAAATGCTGCAGCCGGCAACACCAGCACTACGGCCAGTATCACCGCCAAGAGACCCCTCGTGTACTTACCCATCGCGTCTCCCTTCTCGCAGGTTCAGACCTTGCATCAGCCTAAAGTTACGGAATGAGACACAGTTAGGGCAGGTGACACACGTTCCAGATTCGGTTTTTAGGCGTGAGACAAATGTCTCACCAAAGTTGAGACACAGCGTTTTCGCAGGAAAACGGGTGCGACTCGGAGCCGACGGGCCAAAATGATCCGTTTTCCTCCGTCCCCGGGGGATCAATTGATGGCGCTCGCCACGAAATCGGCCCATCTACTACGTTTGACCCGATACCTCCGACCATACCAGCGTTTTACGAAAAACCGCAGGCCATCTACCTGCGGTTTTCTTTTCTCGCTTTTCGCTGTGGTTGAGGGTGGCCGCCCAAACGTAGTAGATGGGCCCATTTCGTGGCGGACGGGTCGCGCAGACGCCCTTGCAAGGCCAAAATGGTCCGCTTTCCTCCGTCCCCGGGGGATCAGAGGCTGTTACTGATACGGTGCCATTTCAAAACTATGCCGGTTGACTACGATAAACACGAAGTCCCCGACCACACTCGCTTTTTTCGTAAAATCGCAAGCCGTCTACCTGCGGTTTTATTTTTACTAAATGCGGTGTGGTGGGAGATTGGCGATTCATCGTAGTAAACCGGCATAGTTTTGTTCACAGCGGCCTAGCCGCGCGCCCAAGCGCGGGCCGGCGGGGCATTTTTGCCCCGCCGGCCCCTATTTCAGCGCTATTCCGGCTTGGTTTCCACCGTGGGAGTCTTGTTCGCCGCAACTGGGGTGCGGGCGGTGTCCATACTCAGGCAGTGCTTGGGGCAGCTTTCGATGCATTCGCCACACACCACGCAGGCGTACGGGTCGATCGACCAGGTGCCGCCCTTGCGATCGACCGCCAGCGCACCCGCCGGGCAGCGACGTGCGCACATGCCGCAGCAAATGCACACGTCCATGTCGTTAACGATATGTCCGCGCAAGCGCTCGGGCGCTGTAAACTTTTCCTGCGGATAGCACACCGTTACCGGCTGCTTGACCATAGAACCCAAGGCCGTCTTGGCAAATGTCAGTAAACTCATGCCACGCCTACCTTTCCGTGCAGCTAATGCAGGGGTCGATGGTCAGGATAATCATGGGCACGTTGGCAAGGAGCACGCCCTGCAGTGCATGCGTCAGACCCGCCAGGTTCTGCGACGTCGGCGTGCGCACGCGAAAACGGTCCAGGTTCTTGGTGCCGTTGCCGCGCACATAGTAATACGCCTCGCCGCGCGGCTGCTCAATCACAACCTCGCCGCGCGCGCCGTCGGCCGGCGTGAGCTTGGTGCGCCCGCCGATTCCGTCGTGCGGTATCTTGCCCACAAGCTCCTTGATGATGTCCATGGCCTGCGTGACCTCGGCACAACGCACCTGGCAGCGGGCATAGCAGTCGCCGTCGGTAGCCACGATCGGCTCAAACGCAGCCAGATCCGAATAGGCGCCGTCACCGAACATGCGCACGTCGTAGTCCACGCCCGAGGCGCGACCGAACGGGCCGACCATCGAAAGCTCCAGCGCGTCCTTCTTGCTGATCACGCCTACACCGTGCAGGCGCTCGCCGCAGCTATTGTCGTCCAAAAACGTATGCACCAGGGCCTCGTAGTCGGGACGCATGGCATCGAGCGTCTGGACAATGCCCGCCAGCTCGGAGTCCTCAATGTCGTGTTTAAGGCCGCCGATCTCGTTAATCGACAGAATCACGCGCCCGCCGCAAGTGCTCTCAAAGATCTTGAGAATCTGCTCGCGCAGGGTCCACGAACGATAGAACAACGCCTCGAAACCAAAGGCGTCGGCAAGCAGGCCCAGCCACAGCAGGTGCGAGTGAATGCGCGAAAGCTCGTGCAAAATGGTGCGGATATACTGCACGCGGCTGGGCACCTCAATGTCGAGCATGCGCTCGCAGGCGCTGGCATAGCCGCAGCTGTGACCCACGGCGCAAATACCGCAGATGCGCTCGGCGATGTAGCCAAACTGATGCATGTCACGCTTTTCGGTGAGCTTCTCGAGTCCGCGGTGCACAAAACCGATCTGCGGAATTGCCTCGATGACGCGGTCGTCCTCGATCACCAGGTCCAGATGAAGCGGCTCGGGCAGCACCGGGTGCTGCGGGCCAAACGGAATGACGGAGCGATGAGCCATGGACCTTACGCCTCCTTTTTCTGCTTGTCGCGGGCGGCCTTGGCGGCAAGCGCCGCGCGGACCTTGGCCGCTTTCTCGGGATCCATGGCGGCGAGCTTTGCCTCCATCTCGGCAGCCTTGAGCGCGGCCTTTGCAGCGACCTCATCGTGCTGAGCATCGGAGCCGGTAGCCGCAGCGGGCTGAGCGACGGCAGCGCCCACAGCATCGCCAGCGCCTTCCCCTGCAGCAGCCGCGGCGGCGGCCTTCTCGGCCGCGGCCTTGCGCGCCTTGGCCTCGGCGGCGGCACGGACCTTCATGGCCTTCTCGCGCGCAGCCTTCACCTCGGGCGTGATAACGCTCATGGGCTCGGCAGTCGAGACCTGGTAGAAAAAGCCCTTAAAGTCGATCTGCATATCGGTAATGGCAAGACCAAACAGGTCGTGGGCCTCATTTTCAAACGGGAACACCGCGGGGTAATACGAGCTGATGGACGGAATCTCCTGGTACTGGTCGATGCCCTCAACCACCAGGTTCTCGATCGCACAGCTGCCGTCCTGCGCAATATGCTCCTGAGCAGCACGAACGTTGATAAACGTATAGACCAGGCGATACGTGCCGTCGTCGACGTTGCGCTCAGCGTGCATTTGCACAAAGCGCGCGCCGACGCCCTTGAGCGCCTGGACATGCGACAGGAGCTCGTCGATCCGGACGGTGGTATAGATAGCCTTTTGCATTACTCGGCCTCCTTCGCAGCGGCGGGCGTCCCAGCAGGTGCGTCGCCAGCGGCGGTCGCGTCGCCGGCCTCCGCAGCAGCCACAAACCCGTCCTCGCCCAGCTCAACGCCACCGTCCCAGGTAGCGGCGCCGCCCACGGTGAGCGGATCGCCGCCGGCGCGCATCATAGCCTCCTTCTGGTCCAGGATGCCGCACGCCTCCACGATGGCATCGATCACGGTCTCGGGGCGAATGGCGCATCCGGGCGCGTACACGTCCACGGGAATCGCGCGGTCCACGCCGCCGATCACGTTGTACGCATCGCGGAACACGCCGCCCGAGCACGCGCAAATGCCGCACGCCACCACGCACTTGGGCTCGAGCATCTGGTTGTAGATCTGGCGCACGACGGGCAGGTTCTGCGCATTGACCGAACCCGTCACCAAAAAGATGTCCGCATGCTTGGGGTTGCCGGTGTTGACCACGCCAAAGCGTTCCGCATCAAACAGCGGCGTGAGCGAGGCCAGCACCTCGATATCGCATCCGTTGCAGCTCGAGCCGTCGTAATGAATAACCCACGGCGAGCGCGACATTTTATGATCCATAAACGCCGCCTCCTAAATAAACACGTCGACGAGGATGGGCATAAGGTTGAGCAGGCCAAACACCAGCGCCACGCCCCAGCCAAGCTTAAAGCAGCTGCGCCAGGTGCTGCGCGCGAAGGTGTTGTCGATAAGCACCTCGACAAAGTACGTCGCGGCCATCACGACCAGGGCTACAACCCAACTCACCGGGTTGTCCCAGACAAAGAACATGCCCACCCACATCAAAAACAGCACGGTCTCGCACCAGTGCATAAGGGTCATCTTGGCCAGCGTGCCGCCGCTCATCTCGGTGGCGACGCCCTGGACGATCTCCTGATGCGCGTGATGCGAGTACGAAAGGTCAAACGGCGACTTGCGCAGCTTGATGGTAAGCACCGCGAGCAACGCGAGGAAAATGGGTGCGCTGTACACGATGATGGGGACCGACTGCCCCGTCACGGCGATGGAATCGAAGCTGTCGGTGGCAAGGTACAGGCCCACGCTCATCAGCAGAACGGCGGGCTCGTAACTCATGACCTGCAGCAGCTCGCGATCGGCGCCAACCTGGGCAAACGGGCTTTGCGTCGAGGCGGACGCCAGCACCACAAAGATCGCGGCGAGCGTCACCATAAAGGCGCACAGCAGTGTGTTGGAACCCGACACAAAGATGCCGCCGCCCACGACGGTAAAGATGAGCGCGCACGCCATGTAGGTATCATCCATGGTGTTTACGCTGGCAGGGGCTTTGCGCAGCAGCTTGGCAACGTCGTAGAAAGGCTGGAGCAGGCGCGGGCCCACGCGGCCCTGCATACGGGCCGAAAGTTTGCGGTCAACGCCGTCGATCAGGCCACCAACCAAAGGCGCCAGCAGGGCAAACGCCACGGTACCAACAAAAATACCCACGACGCCCGAGCCCTCGAAATACTTGCCGCGCAGCACCGAGGGCGCACTCATGGCAAGTCTCTCGGGCCCAATCCACGCGCAACACAGCAGCGCAAACAAGATAATGCTGCAGCACACGACGCTACCCGCGGGGCCAATACGCTTCTCGCCAAGGGCGTCCTCCGAGTACCAATTGCGCTTTTCGGCCTTCACCTCGTGTCCCATCGAGCCGCGGAAATGGCGATATTTGTCGGTCCCCACGCCCGAAAGGTACACGTTTACGTGCGGTTTGTTGCTCACGCGGAATGAAGTCAGCAGCACCACGGCGATAAACGCCACGATAACCACCATCAGATACATGGCGTCCTTGCCAATAACGTACGGCACGCGGCCAAACACCATGGCCAAGTAAGGCGACACCAGACCGCTCGAGATAACCGGAAACGCCACGCAGCACAGAATCAGCAGCGCGGCGATGGTGTTGAGCGCCATCCATTCGGTCTTATGGACATTGACCTCCACGTTTTGAGCCGTGGGGTCGACGCCCGAGAGCTTGGCCAGCCACTTGCCCCAGAAGAAGAACGTCGCGGCCGAGCCAAAGGCAAGCACCATGATCATGAGCACGTTGCCGGTCTGCGCGAACGCCACCAGGGCGCCCCACTTGGACACGAGCATGCCAAACGGCGCCACGAACATGCCCATGATGCCCAGCATCATCAGGCGCGTCAGGTGCGGCATGCGGCTGAACATGCCATCCATGTCCTCGATATTGCGACTGCCGATATGATGCTCGGCCGTGCCCACGCACAGGAACAGCAGCGACTTTGCCACCGTGTGGAACAGGATCAGGAAGATGGCCGCCCATACGGCCTCGGGCGCGCCGACACCCAAGCAGGCACTGATGAGGCCCAAGTTGGAAATGGTGGAGTACGCGAGCACGCGTTTGGCATTGCTTTGCGAGATGGCCATGAGGGCAGCGAGCAAAAACGTGATGGCACCCACACTCGTGACCATAAAACCGGTCACGGGATAGATGGCATAGAGCGGGCTCAGCTTGACCATCAGGAACACGCCGGCTTTGACCATGGTGGACGAGTGCAGCAGGGCGCTCGTGGGCGTGGGGGCAACCATGGCACCAAGCAGCCACGTGTGGAACGGCATCTGTGCGGCCTTGGTGAGTGCGGCGAGCGACAGAAGGATGACCGGCATCACCAGCAGCGCGGATTGCGCGGTTCTGGCACCGGAAAGCTCGATCATGCCCGATATGGTCAGCGGCATGCCGTTAACGTGCAGGTACATGAGTCCGGCCAAAAACGCGATGCCGCCCAGCATGTTGAGGATGATCTGGGTAAAGGCGTTCTTGATGGCCTCGGGCGTGCGCGTGTAGCCAATCATAAGGAACGAGCACACGGTGGTGATTTCCCAGCCGCAGAACAGCCACTCAAGGTTGTCGCTCGTCACGATGACGAACATGGCCGAGAGGAACAGGAACATAAGCGCCAGGAACTGCGGGCGTCGGTCGGGCGCGGTCCGCCCGCGCAGCGCGGCCTCGTGCTCATCGTGCGCTTGGAAGTCCTTCATGTAGCCCAGGGCGTAGATACAGATAAGGCTGCCGACAATGCCGACGGCGAGGACCATGATCACGCTCATGTAATCCAGGTAGAGCGGCGTCGCCGTGACGGCTTCGGCCGCGGGCAGCGTCATGGTCGCAAAGGCAACGGAGCCCACCAGCTGCACCACGCCGAGCACCGTGGTGAGCGCGTTCCTATATTTGTACGCGTTGTACAGGATGACGGCGCACAGGATGACATCGATAGCGGAGCTGATGATCGAGAGCACATGCGAGGTGCCGGGGGCAACCTCAAAGCTCTGCGGACCCGTGCCAAAAAACATGACGGCGACTACAACTGTCACCGCCATAATAATGCCGGAGCCTATGAGCCCCACCGCATCGCGGGCGCGGTCACCGCGCGCGAGCAGCATGCCCAGCGCCGGTACCAGCGGAAACAGGGTAAGGAAATACAGTAGCGTCATACCATCACTCCCCCATGCAAAAACGCTGCAATTGTTTAACGTTATAGCTCAATTGAGGAGTAGCGGCGGCAGGTTTTCGGTCAACTGGGGAGTTTTAGGCGTACGAGGCAAGGAGCCTGTCCGCATTGGAGTAGAGGGGCAGCACGTCTCTGTCACTCCGGTGAGCGCAAGAGGCGTATCGCGCGGTTTATTGACCGCTTGGGAGGATGTCCCGGGGGCTCGCGCCCACTCGCGGTATTGGCGCGGTAAGAAAAATGCGCCCCCGTGGGCGCACCATCCCGTTTGCTATTCCGCCTTTTTAACGCGCGGCTTGCGACCGCGCGGCTTATCGACCAGTGCGGACTCACCGCTCTCGCGGTACTGACGGCACCAAGCCTTGACCGAAGACTCGCTGGGAATCTTGTGTTTGATCATGGCCTCGCGAACCGTTAAGCCGTTTTCCAAGCGGTCCTTGACCACGGCGAGCTTAACTTCGTACGAATAGGTGTGATGATGCGAACCGGCGTTGAGAACGGCGTCGGCACCGCCCACGGCATATGCGCGGGCCCACTGACGAGCCGTGGCCTGGGGAATGCCAAGCTCCGCGGCGAGGGCGCGATGACCGACCCCCTCTTGGAGGATCTCGACGGCGCGCTGCCTAACCTCTGGCGCATGCGTACGAGTCCTTGTTGCTTCTGACATACCTGCCACTTCTCAGCCCTAAACGTTAAACTGTTTTCTTACGTGCATGTTAGATGGTAGCATTTTACTGTTTGCTCAAAGTAGTTAATTGAAATAGACGCGGCGTTATCTGGGCATTTGGCACCAAATTACGACATTTCTTTATCGATTATTTACGCTGGTAGCCGACTCGCAGCTAATCGTCATTCGCTTGTCAACATAATTGGCATCTCTTTATGTCCTTTGGTATAGAGGATATAGTTATTAACCCCTCCCCCAATAATTTTGAGTGATCTGCAAGGCAGTAGACGTCCTCACTCCTCATGATTACCGCGCATTGCCATCCACCGGAGCAAAACAAAAAGGGCGGGACCTGCTGCGCTTGCAGGCCCCGCACCGGTTGACACCCGACGGGACACAGCCGGGCGAGACGGATCCGTGCTACCGCCCCGCCTGGCCGCGATGTTCAACTACAGCTCGTTGGCCGCGTGATACGCCGTGCGAATGGCGCTCGCGATGTCGGCGGTGCGCTCGCCCGAGCAGTCTCCCACGTAGGTCACGGGCACCGTCACGCCATCCAGGTCAAACGCGTTGGCCTTGGAGCCCACGGCCATCACCACGTAATCGCAGGCGATCTTCACCGGCTCCTCGGCGCCGTCCTCGGTGGTGCGAACGGCCTCCACGCCCTCGTCGGTAATGGCGGTCAGGCGGGTCTTCACGTGCTGCTCCACGTTGTGGGCAGCAAAGTCGCTCATAATCAGCGGCAGAATGGTCTCGGACTCGCCCGCGGCAATCTTGTCGAGCATCTCG
The DNA here is from genome assembly GCA_905205145.1 of uncultured Collinsella sp. Lineage (GTDB taxonomy): Bacteria > Actinomycetota > Coriobacteriia > Coriobacteriales > Coriobacteriaceae > Collinsella. Next base: position 6,593 of record CAJLCM010000013.1, on the reverse strand, counting down.
ACGATCGCCACCTCGCAGCCGTGCTGCAGCAGGTATTCGGCAGTCTCGGTGCCCACCAGGCCACCGCCAATGACGGCGACGCGGCCCGTAAGCTCCACCTTGCCGGCCAGCACGTCCCAGCTCGAGACGACCTTCTCCGAATCGGCACCCGGAACAGGAATGACCACGTCGTGCGCGCCCACGGCCACAATCGCGGCATCGGCGGCGTTGAGGTCCTCAGCGGTAGCGGCATGGCTGAGCTCAACCTTCACGCCCAGGCCAGGCAGAATCTTCTCGTAGTACTCGACCGAGCGCATGATCTCGTCCTTGCGCGGGGGCGCAGCCGCCAGCGCAATCTGGCCGCCCAGATGATCGCTCGCCTCGTAGATGGTCACGTCGTAGCCGCGCTTGGCCGCCACGCGTGCGGCCTCCAGGCCGGCGATGCCGCCGCCCACCACGGCGATCTTCTTGTCGCCCTCGCCCGGCTTGATGGCGATGGTCGTCTCGTCGCCGTTCTCGGCGTTGAGCACGCACGAAATGTACTTGCGGTTTTGAATCGCGTCGACGCAACCCTTGTTGCAGTTGAGGCACTCGCGGATGGGCTCACCCGTGGCGGCCTTCAGCGCAATGTCGGGGTCGCACATGAGCGAGCGGCCGTAGGCGATGATGTCGGCCGCGCCGTCTTCCAGAATCTTCTCGCCGGCTTCGACCGAGACAACACGGCCCACGGTTGCCACCGGCACGGAGACCAGGGCCTTGACGCGCTCGGCCACGGGCAGCGTCCAGTTGTAGGGCATGGCGCCCATGGGCGGAATGGTGTCTCCCATGTTGCCGGTGTGGTTGGCCTGTGCGACCTGAATCATGTCGATGCCCGCGCCCTCGAGCAACTTGGCGAACTCGCAGGCCTCGTCGGGCTGCAGGCCGCCCTTGCCGCGCGGCGTGCCGTCGGGGTTCTCCATGATCACGGGGAGTTTGTACTCCACCATCAGCTGCGGCGCGGCTTCCTTAATGGCAGCGACGACCTCCAGCGCGTAGCGAACGCGGTTCTCGAACGAACCACCGTACTCGTCGGTGCGCTGGTTGAGGATGGCCGAGCACAGCGAACCCACCAGGCGGTCGCCGTGGACCTCGATGGCGTCGATGCCGGCCTGCTGCGCGCGGGCGGCCGAGGCAGCGATGGCCTCCTTGATCTGGGTGAGCTGCTCTACGCTCGCCTCGTTCACAAAGTGCTGCATGTCGTGGTGCAGCTTGGCGTATGCCTGATTGCGGATCTCGTTGGACTCGGCCATCTTGGCGGCAAAGGCCTCCTCGTCGCCGGCGGCCTTGGCCTCCTGCGCGGCCTTGGCGGCGGCCATGGAACCCATGACCATGCGGCCGACACCGGGCACGTCGTACTCGGGGTGGAACAGCTGCAGCGCGACCTTGGCGCCGTGCTTGTGGACGGCATCGGCCAGGGCCTCAAACGTGGGGATCTGGGCGTCGGTTGCCAGCTTGGGCGTGGGGCTTGCGGTCATGACGGGAGCGACGTCGCCGATGACGATGTAGCTCACGCCGCCACGGGCCAAGCGCTCGTAAAAAGCCAGGCTGCGCTCGCCGATGGAACCGTCACGCTCCTCGTAGCCGGTGGTCAGCGGCGGAAACATAATGCGGTTCTTGAGCTCAAGGGGGCCAACCGTAATGGGCTGGAGCAGCTTGGATGCAGGTGCGGTCATGGACATTCCTCTCTTGTAGGCGCGGCGGCGATGATGCCGCGTAGTTATCTAGAGGATATGGCATGGGAATACAGCAGCGCAACGGAAATCGGCGGACAGCAGGTAGCGGCAGGTGGATGGGGATGGGCGGGGCGGCCCGTCGGTTTATCTCAATCTGTAACAGTTACGCGACAAAACCGGGTCTTACTGTTACAGATCGAGACATTCCTCTCGGCCCATCCTCAACAATCTAGATCTGTAACAGCTAGGCCCACTTTTGACCCCTACCTGTTACAGATCGAGACAAACCAAACCCGCCTGCTAGAAAATCTCAATCTGTAACGGTTACTCGGCAAAAACCGTCCCTCGTGTTACAGATTTAGACAAACACGACCAAGCCCACCGGTATATCTCGATCTGTAACACCTAGCCGCCCAAATCGGGTCTAGATGTTACAGATCGAGATTTTGTTTGAGAGGCCGAGAATTGGATCGAAAACACGGTCCCGAAATAACAAAAAAGCTCGCCGGCTAGGCCGACGAGCTGCAAGTTCTTGGTCGCGGGGGCAGGATTTGAACCTACGACCTCCGGGTTATGAGCCCGGCGAGCTACCAGACTGCTCCACCCCGCAATGTCTGGGCGCTTCATGTGCGCAAGAAAGAATATTACGCGGGAGTTCGGTAAGCGGCAAGGAAAATCTCGTAGAGCATAATTCCTTCATATTTAAAACCCCTCAGCCCCTATCACCGTAAACGAATCGCAGCCGAGCGCCGTCGGCGGCGCGTATACAATGGTGCGCGTCCTTTTATGCCAACACTGGGAGTAGACATGCTGCTCGCTATCGATATGGGAAACACGCAGACGGCCATGGGCCTGTTTGACGGAGACGAGCTGGTGCAGTCGTGGCGTATGCCCACCGACCGCTCCTATACCGCCGACGAGATCCACGTGCGCCTGATGGGTTTCTTTAAGATGTACGGCCTTTCGCTCGATGCGGTCGACGCAATCGCCTTTGCGGGCGTGGTGCCGCAGCTCTCGCGCGAGTGGCACGCCGTGGCCGACCGCATTGCCGCGGACGCCATCGTCATCGGGCCGCAGACGGCCGCGGTGACCAAGCTGCGCGCGGCGCGCCCCCAGGCCGTAGGTGCCGATCGCGTCGCCAACGCCGTTGCGGCCGAGACTTTCTACGGCGCGCCGGCAATCGTGGTGGACTTTGGCACCGCGACCAATATCGACGTCATCGATGAGGACGGTTATTACATTGGCGGAGCGATCGCGCCGGGCATCCGCATCTCCATGGACGCGCTTGCCGCCCGTGCCGCCAAGCTCGCCAGCGTGCCGCTCGAGGCGCCCGAGCACGCCATCGGCCGCGATACCGAGGAGTGCATCAAGGTCGGCGCCGTAACGGGCGCCGCCGCCATGGCTGAGGGCCTGGTCGCGCGCATGAAGCGCGAGCTGGGCCGCGAGGATGCCACCGTTATCGCCACGGGCGGTCTCGCCAGCATCGTCGCCGATTCGACCGATGCCTTCGACGTGGTCGACGGACAGCTCACCATCAAGGGTATCTGCGAAATCTACCGCCGCATGCAGGAGCTGGGATAGGACAGGGGCTTAAGTCGAGCACGAGCGCGAGCGGCGAACTAGGCAACGCATCGGCCCTATTCCTCAAAATCGAAAGATTTTCAGTTTTGAGGAATAGGGCTTTCTGCTAGGCCTCGTCGCACAGCCACCTCGCCAGGTCCACGATCTGCACCCCATTGCGGTCCGTGGCCTCGTGATGCGTGCGGGCGAGAATCATCTTGGGGTACGCGTCGCCAATGCTCAGCAGTGGTGAAATCTCGCGTTCAAATGTCTTATCCGAGCTGATGTCGTCGCTCACCTGAATGTAGAGCTTCTCGCTTCGCTTGATTGCTACAAAGTCTATTTCCTTTTTATAGAGCACGCCGACGTATACCTCGTATCCGCGGCGCAGCAGCTCGATTGCCACCATGTTCTCGTATACGCGTCCCCAATCCATATCACGTGTACCGAGCAGCGCGTATTTGAACGCGTGGTCTGCCAGGTAATACTTCTCGCCGCTCTTAAGGTATTTTTTGCCGCGGATGTCGTACCGACGAACTTTATAGAAGGCAAACGCATCGCACAGGCACCCCATGTACGTGCCGACCGTCTTGTTCGTTATCTTTAGCCCATCCGCGTTCAAAATATCCGTAATGTTACGTGCCGACGTTATGTTGGATACGTTGTCCATCATGTAATCGGCAATGCGCAGCAGCGCCGATTCGTTTCTCACGTTATGCCGCTGCACGATATCTCTCACGATGAGCGTTTTGAAGACATTGGAGAGATATTGATAACGCTGCTCCTGCAGTGGATAAGGGTAGGAGCCGGACATACCGCCGGTTCTCGCGTACTCATCGAAGTCGCGGTCGACCTCGCCCTCGTCGCCATAGAGTCGATACTCCTCAAACGAGAATGGGAAAACCTCGATCTCAAACGTACGCCCCGTAAAGAGCGTCGACAGATCGCTCGACAGCAAAAAGGCATTCGATCCGGTAATGAATATGTCGTACTGCTCGGATGCGTGGAGGCTGTTGATCGCACGCTCAAAACCGTCGCACATCTGAACTTCATCGATAAGCAGAAAGTTTTGTTTGCCGGACACTCGATGCTCTTTTACATAGGCGAGCAGCGCGTGATACTCGAGCAGATTCTCGAACTCATCGAGGTTGTAGTTGATATGGATGACATTCGAATTGGACAGATTTGCCTCCACGTAATCGCGGAGGGCCTCGAGCAATTTTGATTTACCGCTACGACGGATGCCCGTGATGACCTTGATGTCCGGCACGCCAATAAGGCTCGTCAACGTGTCCATATATGACGTTCTATTGATGAGTTTCATTGGGGCCTCCTCGCGGTCTTTTATCGCTATTCCTCAAAACTGAAAAATTTTCAGTTTTGAGGAATAGGCTCTATAGCGAATATACCTCGCGAAAGACCGAGCTGCCTTAATCCTATTCCTCAAAAACGAAAATTTTTCAGTTTTGAGGAATAGGGCGCTGGCAACCCATTCCCCAGATAGGCGAAACCCTCCCCGGCACAGGCCGAGGAGGGTCTTGTTGTCATGTCTATCTTTGGGCGCGAACGCCCCGCGCTACAGCCCGCGAATGCGCACGGCCTCGGGCGGAAACTCCTGCTCGCCGGCATCGGTCTTAATGGTCGCGCGACCCCAGATGTCCAGGCCCGCAAACACACCGACCGCAAGCGGCAAACCGTTGGGCGACACCGCCGCAACTTGGCGGCCCAGCAGCGGCACCATGTCGAAGTACTCGCCCAGCACGGGAGCCAGCGGCCCTGCGGCGCCTTGCGGCGTGTTGGCAACAACCGCCCAGGCGTCCACGCGGGCCAGCACGGCGGCGGCCAGCGTCTCGACCAGCGCTTCGTCAGCCACGTCCACACCAAGCTCGCTCAGCGCCGAACGCTCAATATCCACCGTCACGGCACCGAACATGCCCGCAGCACCGGCACCACCGTTGACGGCGACGCGCGCGAACGACGTCTCAAACGCGGGCGCGCCGCACACAATGTCGCTCGGCCACTGAATACCCACCTTGCCGGCAAGGCCCAGCCCCGGTGCCGCAGCCGTTCCCACGAGCGCGTCCATCATGCCCATCGCGGCCACAAACGGCAGGCCGTGGAAGGCATGCATGTTCACATCCGGGCGCACGACCAGCGAAAACGTCAACGACGCCTCGCCCGCGCTCCAAGCGCACCAGCCCGCGGACGCACCCTCGCGGCCCGCGTCACGCGCGGCGTCAAGCTCGGTACCGGCGGCAACAGCATTCATCTCGATCATCTACATACGCCCCAATTCGCCCACGATATGGCCCACGCGGTCCTCGGGCTCCTTGACCTCGACGCCGTTGTAGCGGAAGAACCGCGCCGGGTCGTGCATCAAGTCCTCGAGCGGCACCAGCACAAAATCGCGCTCGCCGATCAGCGGATGCGGCAGGCGCAGCTTTTTGCCGCCGTGGGTCTCGCCGTCCATCCACAGCAGGTCCAGGTCGATGGTGCGCGGACCGTTGGCCTTGGCCTTTTTGGAGCGGTCGCGCCCAAGCTCGGCCTCGATCTTCATGAGCTCATCGAGCAGCACCAGCGGCGCCAGCTCGGTCTTGATCTCGATGACGGCGTTGGCAAACGCGTCCTGGCGCGTCTCGTAGGCCGGCTCGCTCTCGTAAATCTTGGAGGAGTTGGACACGCAGGTGAGTGGAATCTCGGCGATCATCTCGCGTGCGGCGCGGATGTTGTCGCAGCGATGCCCCAGGTTGGAGCCCACAGCCACAAACGCGCGGCGCGGCTGCGGCTTGGCAACCGCCCAGTAGCCGTTCAGGAACTGCGCAAAACCCGCGGCGTCGTGCACGCGCACGATGTTCGCACCGGCCTGGATGGCGCCCAGGCACACGCCAAACGTGGCGGCATCGCGCGCGGCGGCCTCGGTCACGCCCGAGACAGCGCCCACAAAACGCTTGCGCGACACGGCGCACATGAGCGGATAGCCCAGTGACGCCATCTTGGCAGTCTCGCGCTGGATGACGATGCCCTCGTTAGCCGACTTACCAAAGCCCGGGCCAGGATCGATGCAGATGCGGTCGCGCGACACGCCGGCATGGATGAGCGTGCGGGCCTGGTCGGACAGAAAGCCCATAACGCGGCGCATGATGGGCGCCGAATCGGGCAGGGTGAAGCGGCGGAGCTGCGAGGTGGGCACGTAGGCTTCCTCGCGGCGGGCGCTGCGGCGCATCATGGCGGCCAGGCGGTCATTGGACTCCGATTCGGCCTCGGTGGCTGCGGGCGCGGCCTCGGGTGCGGGCGCGACGGTCTCGGCGGCAGCAGCCCGCTCGGCGGCGGGCGTCTCCTGCT
>CAJLCM010000012.1:0-39006 GCA_905205145.1 uncultured Collinsella sp. | reverse complement strand
GCTCCGGCTCGCCAAACGGCAGTGAGGGCTGTACCACACCGCCCGGAAGCTTGGCCTCCGGCTTAGGATCGCCCAGCAGCTTGCCGCGACGGCGGCGAGCCGGCTTCTCGGCCTCACGCGCGGCCTCGGCAGCCGCCTCGCGCGCCTTCTCGGCAACAAACGCCGCTGCCGAGGTATCGAGCTGCACCGTTGCGTGCGTGCGGGTGGGCGCGGCGACCTCGCCGGCATGCATCACGATGACGCCGCAGGTACTCGTCTTAACAAACTCGACCATCTTGGGATCGGTGAAGCCCGTCACGTCGTTGACGATCGAGGCGCCGCAGCGCACGGCCGCCTTGGCAACCGCCACATGACGCGTGTCGATCGAGACGATGGCGCCCTCCTTGGCCAGCGCGCGCACCACGGGCAGCACGCGGCGAGCTTCCTCGTCGGGGTTGACCGGGGTAAAACCAGGGCGCGTGGACTCACCGCCCACGTCGATGATGTCGGCGCCGGCATCGAGCATCGCCAGGCCGTACTCGATGGCGGCATCGGGGTCGAAGTGCTCCCCGCCGTCGCTAAACGAATCGGGCGTCACGTTGAGGACGCCCATGATGCGCGGACGGTCAAAGCTGAGCTCATACTTTCCGCACCGCCATGTCTTGCTGTCGTTCGCCATGAACATCCTCCTAAAATGCCCACGCCGCCGAGCTTGGGGAGCTGGCGGCGGGGTCGCTTTGCACTCAGTCTTTCTATTGTATCCGCGCGCGCGGGCTAGAACGCAAACGCGGCCGCGATGTCGCAAGAAATCAGCAGGTCGGCATTTGCATCCTGATCGGTGGGAGCAAGGTTGCATATGGCCAGCGTATCGCCGGTAAAGTAACGCGTAAGGCCCGCCGCCGGATACACCACGAGCGAGGTCCCACCCACAATGAGGGCATCGGCCGCGGCGATGGCGGCAACGGCACCGGTCAACACATGCTCGTCGAGCGGCTCTTCGTAGAGCACTACATCGGGCTTGATGCGGCCACCGCACGCGGGGCACGCAGGCACGCCCGCGGCATCCTCGTGCTCGCGCGAGCAAATCCACTCGGCGCTATAGACCGCGCCGCACGACTGGCAAATGTTGCGATGGACCGATCCGTGCAGCTCAAACACTCGCTGTGAGCCGGCCATCTGATGCAGGCCGTCGATATTTTGCGTCACCACGGCGTCGAGCTTGCCGGCGCGCTCCAGCTCGGCCAGCTTGGTGTGGCAGCGGTTGGGTTTAGCGTTGAGCGCGATCATCTTGGTGCGGTAAAAGTCGAAGAACTCCGCAGGATGCGCCTCGTAAAAGCTATGCGACAGCATGGTCTCGGGCGGATAGGCAAACTGCTGGTGATACAGGCCGTCCACGCTGCGGAAATCGGGAATGCCACTTGCCGTGGAAACACCAGCGCCGCCAAAGAAGACCACGCGCTTATGGGTGCCGAACAGCTCCGCCAGCGCGGCGGAGGCCTGCTTGGGATCCGTTATTGCCTGCGTCATATGAGTCCTCCGTCCTTGTTGGTCGGGCAGCGTCGGGCGATGTCCCAGCATGCGGCCTTTGGGTCAGCACGCGCGGTGCCCACCACCGCCCCTGTTGCGCTAATCTTAAGCCTGCCAACCCCGTCGAAAGGACACCATGCCTCAGACTTACACTTTCGCCTCGTGGAACGTAAACGGCCTGCGCGCCGTGCTCAAAAAGGACCCGAGCTTTATCCAGATCGCGCAAGAACTCGACGTCGATATCCTGGCGTTGCAAGAGACCAAGCTGCAGGAGGGCCAGGTCGATATTGACCTGCCCGGCTATCACCAAACCTGGAGCTACGCCGAGCGTAAAGGCTATTCGGGCACTGCGGTCTTTAGCCGCCAGGAACCGCTGCGCGTGCTGCACGCCGACGCACTGCTACCCTACGCCGGCGAGAACGAGGCGGCCGAGCTCGTCGCCCAAGCCGCAACCGAGGGCCGCGTCTGTGCGCTCGAGTTCGACAAGTTTTGGTTTGTCGACGTCTATACGCCCAACGCACAAAATGAGCTCGCGCGCATCGACGTGCGTATGGCCTGGGACGATGCCTACCGCGGCTTTTTGAACGCGCTCGAGCGCGAGACCGGCAAACCCGTCGTAACCTGCGGCGACTTTAACGTGGCGCATGAGGAGATCGACCTTAAGAACCCCAAGTCCAACCGCGGCAACGCAGGCTTTTCGGACGAGGAACGCGGCAAGTTTACCGAGCTGCTCAACGCCGGCTTTACCGATACCTGGCGCGCGGCAAACCCCGACGTCGAGGGCGTCTACAGCTGGTGGAGCTATCGCTTTAATGCCCGCAAGAACAACGCCGGCTGGCGCATCGATTACTTTCTGGTAAGCGATTCGATCGCCGCCAACGTTCGCGACACCGGCATCCGCGGCGACATCTTTGGCAGCGACCACTGCCCCGTCACCCTCACGCTAGAGCTCTAGCCCCAAGTAATTCCTCTAGGGGACAGAGGAAAACAGATCATGTGACCCCTCTCCCCTATAAGGTGCGGTGGAATAGTTCCTGTTTGGGCAGCAAATAGCCAAAAACGAGAACCATTCCACCGCAAGTTCGTGAGGGAACGCGAAATGCCTTACAGCCCGTATTTCACGACGACACGGTTAATGCGACGGCACCAAGGCTTGTACAAGGCAGCCAAGAACACGCAGGTCGCGAGGCCGTGTGTGATATCGAACGGCACTGCCGTGGCAAGACGTGCCATGGCACCCGCCCACGTGAGCGGTTGAACAAAACCGATAATGTCGTAGGCGTTGATCACAACGCCGTACAGCAAACCCGAAGCAAAGCCGTAGGTCAGCAGCGCCGGCATACGCACGGTGCCATCGGCGCGATCAAAAGCGCCGGCATGCGCCAGCGCACCGCCAACGTATCCCACGAGCCCCCAGGCATACATCTGCCACGGCGTCCACATGCCCTGCCCAAAAAAGAAATTGCTGGTCAGCGCCGCCAACGCACCGACCATAAAGCCGTTACGACGACCGAGTGTCGCCCCGGCGATAATGGCGATGGCACTCACGGGTTTAAAGTCGGGAATGGGGCCAAACAAGATACGCCCCGCCGCGGCCAATGCTGCCAGAACCAGCGTGGGCATAATCTGGCGCAAACCCGGACGAGATGCCTCGTAACCCGCAAAGAACAGCGCGAGCACCAGCGCCACCACAACCAGCATGGCCAATGCTGCCTGCTCAACACCCGACAGCAACGCCGCAGCCATCACCGCCGGCACCGCCAACAACAGCGGGATCTCCAGTTTTGCAAGCAAGCGCGAGAAACGACAGTCCGTCATCCCATCACGCCCTATAGAACACGTTGTCGGCAAAGAAGTCGGCCGGGGACTCCATGCAGGCAATCTCGCCGTCAAACATCATGGCGACGTCGTCGGCTACCTGCTCGGCAAAATCCAGATCGTGCGTGGCCATAATGACGGTGCCGCCAGCCTTCGCATGGCCACGCAGGGCGCGGGCGATAATGCGGCGGCTGAACAGGTCTAGACCCTTGGTGGGCTCATCGAGCAATAGCAGTTCGGGGCCGATTAGCAGCAGTTTTGCCAATGCAAGCAGTTGACGCTGCCCGCCCGAAAGATCGTACGGATGGCGTCCATCCAGACCCGACAACCCCAAGCTCGCCGCACGCTCCCGCGCCAAGTTCTCGTCATATCCGCAGGTCGAGTCCCATTCCATCAGCTCATCGCGAACCGTCTCGGCAACCAGCAATGCTTTGGGATTCTGAGGCAGCAGCGCCGCCGAGGCCGCTCCGCGCACCACGCGGCCGCGCTGCAGCTTGGCGGTCTTCGCCAGCACCGAAAGCATTGTCGACTTACCGCAGCCGTTACCGCCCACGATCGCATGCACCGCGCCAGCCGAAAACGACACATCGAGCCCGCGCAGCACCCAACCGCCCGCGCGATCGTAGCGAAACCAGCCTTCCGACAGGGTGGTAGCCGACCCGCCGTGCATTTTTTGGAGTATTCTGCTTCCATCCGTGCGCGAGAAGGCTTCCGAGCCGTTCTCGAGCGACGTTTGCGCCACAAATTCGGACGATTTGTCCAATTCCGAACTTTTTTTCGCGCTCGATACGTCCCCGGGCGGCTCCAGAGAACCCAAATTGTCCTCACGCCTGCTGAATACTCCGTTTTTTGCACATCGGATGGCACCCCACCCCAACATGTCATCGGAAAACAGCGATTCTCGGCGTCCCAAAGAAGACATATCCGCCACCTCGCGCACGCGACCGCCCTCAATCCGGTACGTACACGTCGCATACTCGAGCATCGGCCGCGGCTGATGCGTCGCCACAACAACCGTGCAGCCCAGCTCGCGATTCACACGAAACAGCGCGTGCAGGAAATTCTTCTCCGCAACCGGATCAAGCTGAGACGTGGGCTCGTCGAGCAGCAGCACGCGCGGGCGGAGCGCCAACACGGCCGCCAACGACAGCAACTGTTTGCGACCACCCGAAAGCGTGTCAGTATCGCGGTGAAGCCAATCTTCCAGCCCAAAGAAATAGCTGGTCTCAGCTACGCGACGGCGCATCTCATCACGTGCTAGCCCCAAGTTTTCCAGGCCAAACGCCATCTCGTGCCACACGGTTTCGCACACGATCTGGTTCTCGGGATCCTGGAACACATAGCCCACGCGCTCCGCCGATGCCCGTACGTCCATGTCGGCAACGTTCTCGCCCAGCACGCTCAGTTCGCCAGTGCGCTCGCCCGCCGGAGCGATCTCGGGCTTGAGCAGCGACAGCAGCGTCGACTTACCCGATCCGGTACCGCCAACAAGCAGCGCAAATGCACCTTGGGGAACAGACCAGTCGAGCCCCTCGAGCACCGCAGCATCAGCATCGGGGTAGGCAAAGCTCAGGCTCCGCACCTCAATCGCCGGCATATCCGGGCCGCACGCAGCGCCCGACACCGGGCCCCTATCCAACCGAGCCATCAGCCAAACCTCTTCTCATCAATCGCGTGCAACGCGCAAGGCAGCACCATCCAGGCAGCGTACACGACATAGCCCGGCCACGGCGCCGGCACCGAGAGCTGCGGATAAAACGAATACTGTGTCGTCGCGGTCCATGCCACCGCCACGGCAGCCGCGCCAAACAGCGCAAGCAAAACCAACGCGGCAACATCGCTGCGCCTTAGCCGATACCGCGCGTACGTCGTGCGACGCGTCGCGGCGCCCCACCCGCGCGAGCGCATCGCGTCCGCGCGCTCCAGCGAATCTTCCATGCCCCAGCCCATCAACACACTCGATGCCCGCAGGCGCGAGCGCACGGGGTCGGCCGGCGCGCGGCCCGGCACATCAATCGCATCTTGCACCGCCAGCACCGTGCGGCCGCGGCGCAAAAACTGTGGAATAAGCCGCATGCACATCGAGATCATGAGCGCGATCACCGGCGCGGCGTTACCCAGCAGCGCGAGTACCTTGTCGTATTCGAGCATCGACGCCGCGGCCTCAAACCACAGCACGCTCGCCACAAACAGCCCACCCATGCACAGGCCGTATACCATGCTTTCCAGATACACCGCGCGCATGCCAATACGGAACAGTTCCGTCGAACCCGAAGCGCTAAACAGCGGATTGACCAGCGCGATAATCAAAATCACCGGCAGCTGCCAGCGAAGTGCGCCCAGCGTGCGGGCAGCCCCACGCGTCGCAAATCCATACGCCAGCCCGCCCGCAAGCGACAGCGCGATCAGCACCGGTTGCATCGAGAACATGGTGAGCCCCAGCGTCAGCACTATATAGAGTGCCGGCACAGCCGGATGCGACATCGAGAATGCCGCGACGGGCTCGCCGCCAAACTCCTCTCGTATGTTGTCCACGGGCACCCCCGTCCCCTCGCTCAAACGACAGCTCCGCAGCACCGCCAACGCCGCACGCAAGCAGTGCAAACGCCATGCCGGCGGCGCAAGCCTCAACCGCCGCAATCCAATCGTTACGCGCTCATCATATGCCTGCGGTATCATATTGCGCCGTGTATCGTTTCCAAACACACGTCTCTATAACGTAACAGGAGATCACATGGACGCAACCGCAATTATCCTCGCTGCCGGCGAGGGCACCCGCATGAAGTCGAACCACTGCAAGGTTTCGCACAAGATCCTGGGCAAGCCCATGGTTCAGTGGATCGTCGACGCCACCATCAAGGCCGGCTGCAGCCGCGTCGTGGTCGTCATCGGCAGCCACGCCGACGAGATGCGCGCCCTCATCGACGGCGCCTACGCCAGCAGCGCCACCAAGGTCGAGTGCGTCGAGCAGACCGAGCGCCTGGGCACCGGTCACGCCGTGAAGGTCGCGCTCGAGGCCTGCGGCATCACGCAAGGCCCCGTCGTCGTGCTCAACGGCGACCTGCCGCTCATCACCGCCGACACCGTCGCCAAGTTCGCGCAAACCGTCGCCACCGGCGAGCTCGCCTGCACCGTCATGACCATGACCCCGCCCGACCCCTTCGGCTACGGCCGCATCAAGCTGGGCGCCGATGGTCAGATCGAGCGTATCATCGAGCAGAAGGACTGCACGCCCGAGCAGGCCGCCACGTTGCTCGAGTGCAACGCCGGCTGCTACGCCTTTGACGGCGCGCAGCTCGCCGCCCACATTAACGAGATCGGCAACGACAACGCGCAGTCCGAGTACTACCTGCCCGACATGCTCGAAATCCTCAAGGGTCACGGCCAGGCGGTCTCCATCTTCCACTGCGATGACTACCGCGACGGCCTGGGCGTCAACAGCCGCATTCAGCTCGCGCAGCTCACCGCCATCGCGCGCGACCGCATCAACGAGCACTGGATGGCCGAGGGCGTCACGTTCATCGATCCCACGCAGGCCTGGATCGGCCCCGACGCTGTTATCGGCCGTGACGCCGTCGTGTGGCCGCAGACGCACCTGATCGGCCACGTCACCGTGGGCGAGGAGTGCCAGCTTGGCCCCAACAGCCGCCTCACCGACACCACCGTCGGCAGCGGCTGCGTCATCGATGAGACTATCGCCATCGAGGCCGTCATCGAGAACGGCGTCGACTGCGGCCCGCGCGCCTACCTGCGCCCGGGCACCCACATGCTCGACGGATCCAAGGCCGGAACGCACGTGGAGATCAAGAAGTCCACGATCGGCGAGGGCTCCAAGGTGCCGCACCTGTCCTACATCGGCGACACCACCATGGGCTCCGGCGTCAACGTGGGCGCGGGCTCCATCACCTGCAACTACGACGGCGTGCACAAGCACAAGACCGTCATCGGCAAGGACGCCTTCATCGGTTCCGACACCATGATGGTCGCGCCTGCCCAGATCGGCGACGGCGCGCTCGTGGCCGCCGGCTCCGTCATCACCGAGCCGGTCCCGGCCGACGCACTTGGCCTGGGTCGTGCCCGCCAGGTAAACATTGAGGGCTGGGCCGCCGATTACCGCCGCCGTCTGCACGAGGACGACGAGGTATAACGTTTTACCAAGCATCTAAGGAGCTGTTCCCATGGGGGCGGCTCCTTTTTCTATCGTGACCTGCGCAACCGGATGAGTGGTCGGTTCGTGTCCGTTGACGGTAAAGACGTTATCAAGACCCGATTAACCCCGTCGCGCGGTTACAATGCAACAAGGCATCTATATGGCATTCGATATAAAGGAGAAGGGTAATGCCGATTAATGATCCCGAGAAGTCGGAGAATATGCGCAAGTCCATCCGCGTGTATTCCGGTTCCTCCAACCGTCCCCTCGCTCAGAAGATCGCTGAGTACCTTGGGGTCGAGCTTTCGGGCCTTACGCTAAAGCAGTTCGCCAATGGTGAGATTTACGCCCGCTACGACGAGACCGTCCGCGGCGCCGACGTCTTCCTGATTCAGTCCGTGGCCGGCGGCAACGTCAACGACATGCTCATGGAGCTGCTCATCGCCACCGACGCTGCCAAGCGCGCATCCGCCCGCTCCATCACCGCCGTCATCACCCACTACGGCTATGCCCGCCAGGACCGCAAGGCCGGCCCGCGCGAGCCCATCACCGCCCGCCTCGTCGCCAACCTGCTCGAGCGCGCTGGCGTCAACCGCATCATCACCCTCGACCTGCACCAGGGCCAGATTCAGGGCTTCTTCGATATCCCGGTTAACCACCTGTCCGCGCTGCCGCTGTTTGGCCAGTACTACAACGACATGCACTTCGACACCGACAACCTGGTTGTCGTCTCCCCCGATGTGGGCCGCGCCAAGGCCGCCAAGAAGCTGTCCGACATGCTCGGCTGCGACCTGGCCATCGCCCACAAGGGCCGTCCGCGCCACAACGCCGCCGAGGTCATGGGCATCATCGGTGACATCAAGGGCAAGACCTGCATCATCAACGACGACATGATCGACACCGCTGGCACCCTGTGCGCCAACGTCAAGGAGCTCAAGGCTATGGGCGCTGGCGACATCTACGTCTGCGCCACCCACGGCATCTTCTCCGGTCCGGCCATCGAGCGTCTGAACGACGCCCCGATCGTCGAGTGCCTCGTCACCGACGCCATTCCCGTCGAGGTCGGCGGCAAAATCAAGACCATCTCGGTCGCCGAGGAGTTCGCTCAGGCCATCTCCGCCGTTTACCACGAGGAGCCCGTCTCCACGCTCGTCGGCGGCGACTTCGCGCTGTAATCCAGCGTGCATCTCATCATCTTTGGTGTTTTTAAAGGGTCGGAAGCTCGCTTCCGACCCTTTTTCTACCCCTCGACAACCTTCCCTGGACAATTAGTTCAGATACGTATTTTTTTTAAAGCTCCAAAGGCCGTTCTGAGCCTTCTGAGCTCCCCGGCGAACGCCATACTGCCCAAAGCTCATCGCTTTCGAGTACGACCGCCGCATATTTACCCTCAAATCGCCCTCGAAAGCCCTTAGAAACGCCTCGAACGCCCGCCGTCTTATACGTATCTGAACTAACTGTCCAGTAGCTATCGTCAACCTTCGCGGCAGAGCTCAATTTCCTGCAATCCCCTCAACCGATTCCACCGATTTCATAACACCCAGCCGTTCATGGCGCGCAGCGCCCCGCTGAGCGAAAAGAACGGTATGGCGGTCGCATTCTGCCGCCAACTTAGTACGTTATAGCTATGACGACCGTGATTTCACATCTCTCCGCCCTCCGCGCAATTCGTCGCGCACGACGGGCGTACTCTGCCCTACCCTGGGACTCCGTTGATAGCGAACAGCAAGCACAGGCCTTGGCTGGCTGCATTCCCAACAATGACGCGATAGACTTTGGCGCACTTTCGATACTCGACGCCTGGAATGAAGATGATTCCGAACTGCTCGATCTTCTCGTTTCAAACGAAGACAACAGGCGCCCCGACAAGCGACTTCTTCAGCATATTCTCTCCACTCCGCTTCCTGAAGGTGCAATTATGCACGTCGAGGCCGACATCTACGCAACGTCTCCTGCCATGACAGCCATGCTTTGTTCCAAAAATGAATCAGTCGCCAAAACCTTGATGCTCCTTATGGAGCTGCTCGGAGCCTACTCCCTTCCTCCCGGGGCAACATACCCCATTGCCTATGACGACATCTGGCCCAAGGGCGATGACTACGAAGCGATGGACGACCTCGATTGCCGGGGCGACCAGTCGGCGACCGAACAGCAGAACGAAACCCGCTACGAACAGGCACACTACAAATGCGAGCCCGCCACGACCATCGAAGATCTCGAGACTGTTGCACAGCTTGCCAAAAGCAGCTCATACACCTCGTTTCGCACGGCAGTCAAGCTCGCCCGACCCGGATCTGCATCCCCAGCCGAATCCCTAATGTTTGCCGTTCTCGGAGCGCCCATGCGCTTTGGCGGATTCGGATGTTGCAGCCTGCCCATGGGAGGCCTGCTACTCAACTATCGAATCGACTTCGACACTCTTGCGGTCAACATGTCCTCCGGCATCCCTTACGCCATCTGCGACCTATATTGCCCGGCCGCCGGAGTCGACAACGAATACAACGGAATTGGGCATGAGCTTCAAAACGCTCGCATCCACGATGGCAATCGAAATAATGGCCTCAAGGCAATGGGCATCCACGTCCTGGTTATCAATCGCGACCAAATGAAAGACCTTGTTGCACTCGAAGCCTTCGCCCAAACGATGCATCGACTCGCGGGAGTCCGATTCCGATACCGTATCAAGGGCTATCGCAAGCGTCAGGCCGCTTGGCTCAACGCCCTGCGGGCCGGAATCGGCCTTGCGCCGGTCTAAACGGCGAATCACCCGTGCACCGTCGAGCAGGGCTGGACAGTTAGTTCAAATACGTATAAATGGACACATTGAATTAGGCTGTTTTGCAGTTATCTCTATACCATTCGCCCGATTTGAAGGCAGGGTAGACTTCAAAACAGCGTCATATGGACTAACTAAAGCTCCAAAACAACGTATCGGCATTGAATTGAGCACTTCGAGTCCTCAGAACTTATACGTATCTGAACTAACTGTCCACCTCGATTTCGACGGCCGTCCAAACGCCCTCAAATAACCTCAATTGCCCTCCATTTGACAGCGGCAACAGGGTCGCTCACCATAGCAGGCGACAAATCAACGAAAGGATGAACATGGCAGCTGCACAGCCGCTTAAGATTCGCATGGTTGCCGGACTTGGCAACCCTGGCGATGAGTATGCCGAGACCCGCCACAACGCTGGCTTCAAAGCGATCGACGAGTTGGCCCGTCAGGCCGGCGTCACGTACTGGAAAAACCAGGCCGGCGCCGAGGTCGCGCTCATCAACATCAACGATCCCGAGGAAGAGGGCGGTAAGCGCCAGATTGTACTGGTCAAGCCGCAGTCGTATATGAATACCTCGGGTGGCCCCATCTCCAAGCTCTGCCGCGAGTACAAGATCAAGGCCGAGGAGCTGCTCGTAATCCACGACGAGCTCGACATTCCCGCCGGCGACGTACGTGTTAAGGTGGGCGGTGGCCACGCCGGTCACAACGGCCTGCGCTCCATCATCGACAAGATGGGCAGCCGCGACTTCAGCCGCATCCGCACCGGCATCGGCAACCCTCCCGGCAAGATGGCCGTCGCCGACTACGTGCTTAAGCAGCTGCGCGCCCGCGAGGCCGAGGATTTCCAGGACACCTGCGCCCGCGCCGCAGATGCCGCCGGTCTGGCAATCGTGCACGGCGTGATCTATGCCCGCGACCACGTCAACGGCGCCGCCTCCGCCAACGGCAAGCACTAAAACCTATCATTTAGGGATAGGTTTATTTTGGCAGGTTTTAACTGCGGAAACGCCGCAGCGGCCGCATCGCAATAAACCGCGCACCGCCATACACACATAGCACCCCAAAGGGGGCCGACCTCATTGCAACCCGAGGCTGGCCCCTTTGCCGTTTTACCCGATAAAACCTGCCAAAATAAACCTCTCCCCCTTTGGTAGGCCAAAGTGGATAAACCCTGCTCCCAACCGCCGAAGACACACGTAAGTGACATGTCCATGAGGGTATAATTTGCACCGTATGTCTGCACAACGCCTGTGCACGTACGGTTTTATTCGGGCTACCGTCCATTTCCGTGGAGGCACGGTTCGGCGGCCCTAACAAGAGAGGGGTTCTATGTATAAGATCCTGGAGAAGACGCAGTTCTCGGAGAAGGTGTTCAAGTTCCGCATCGAGGCGCCCGCAATCGCCAAGCATGCGCACGCTGGACAGTTCCTCATGGTCCGCGCCAACGAGACGGGCGAGCGCGTCCCGTTTACCCTGGCCGGCTGGAACGGTGACGAGGGCTGGGTCGAGTTCATCTTCATGGTGATCGGCAAGACCACCGAGATGCTTTCCACCTACGAGGCCGGCGAGTCGCTGCGCGACGTCGTGGGCCCGCTGGGCGTTCCCACCGAGATGGCCGAGGGCCCCTGCGCCGTCATTGGCGGCGGCGTCGGCCTGGCAATTGCCTTCCCGGTCGCCAAGCACCTGGTCGAGACCGGTCACGAAGTTCACGCCATCATGGGCGCCCGCACCAAGGACCTCCTGCTCATGGAGGACCAGTTCCGCGAGCTCCTCGACGAGGACCACATCCACATCACCACCGACGACGGCTCCTACGGCGAGCAGGGCGTTGTTACCGCTCCGCTGGAGCGCCTGCTGCAGGACAAGGCCGTGAGCCAGGTCTTCTGCGTCGGCCCCGTTCCGATGATGAAGTTCTCGACCCTCACCGCCCAGAAGTACGACACCCCCATCACCGCGTCCCTCAACCCCATCATGGTTGACGGCACCGGCATGTGCGGCTGCTGCCGCGTCGAGGTGGGCGGCGTGACCAAGTTCGCTTGCGTCGACGGCCCCGACTTCGATGCCACCCTGGTCGACTGGGATGACCTTCGTGCCCGCCAGGCCGCTTACCGTTCCGAAGAGGGCGAGTCCCTCAAGGCCTATGAGGAAAAGAGCTGCGCATGCCACTAGTTAACGGTCGTTTCGTTGCCGATATGAAGTCGCCCCGCACCCCCGATAACGAGGAGCCGGCTGCCGAGCGCGCCTGCGACTTCCGCCCCGTCGACAAGGGCTTCACCGAGGAGATGGCGCTGGCCGAGGCCGAGCGCTGCCTCAACTGCAAGAAGCCGTTCTGTGTTGAGGGCTGCCCCGTCAACATCAACATCCCCCGCTTTATCGAGCAGATCCGCGAGAAGGACTTCGGCGGCGCTCTCGATACCATCCGCGAGGACTCCATGCTTCCCGCCATCTGCGGCCGCGTCTGCCCGCAGGAGAACCAGTGCGAGGGTAAGTGCATCCGTGGTAAGAAGTCCGAGCCCGTGGCCATCGGCCAGCTCGAGCGCTTCCTGGGTGACCGCCCCGAGCTCGCCTCCACGCCCAAGATGGCCCCCAAGAACGGCAAGAAGGTCGCCGTCGTCGGTTCCGGCCCGTCCGGCATCACCTGCGCCGGCGAGCTCGCCCGCAACGGCTTTGACGTCACCGTCTTCGAGGCCTTCTTTACCGGCGGCGGCGTGCTGGTCTACGGCATCCCCGAGTTCCGCCTGCCCAAGGCAGTCGTCAAGCGCGAGATCGACGGCTTGGAGGACATGGGCGTCAAGTTTGAGTACAACTCCGTCGTGGGCAACATGGCCACGGCCGAGGAGCTGTTCGAGCAGGGCTTCGACGCCATCTACGTGGCGACCGGCGCTGGCCTGCCCAAGTTCCTCAACGTCCCCGGCGAGAACCTGCCCAACGTCTTCTTCGCGAACGAGTACCTCACCCGCGTGAACCTGATGAAGGCCAACAAGTTCCCCGAGTACGACACCCCCACCAAGCACGGCAAGAACGTCGTCGTCTTTGGCGGCGGCAACGTGGCTATGGACGCCGTCCGTACCGCCAAGCGCCTGGGCGCCGAGCATGCCATCATCGCCTACCGTCGTACCGAGGACGAGATGCCCTGCCGTCGCGCCGAGCTGCACCATGCTAAGGCCGAAGGCGTCGAGGTTCTGCCGCTCGTCTCCCCGCTCGAGTTTGTCGCTGGCGAGGACGGCTCCGTGTGCGCCGTCAAGGTCCAGAAGATGGAACTCGGCGAGCCTGACGAGTCCGGCCGTCGTCGCCCGGTGCCCATCGAGGGCGCCATCGAGGAGATCCCCTGCGACGTCGCAATCTCGGCTATCGGCACCAACGCCAACCCCTTCGCAAAGAAGATCGGCGGCAAGATGGAGCTCAACAAGTGGGGCTACATCGTCGCCGACGAGGAGACCGGCCAGACCACCGATCCCCGCATCTGGGCTGGCGGCGACATCGTCACCGGTGCCGCTACGGTCATTCTGGCGATGGGCGCCGGCAAGAAGGCCGCCGCTTCCATCACCAAGAGCCTGCTGGGCGAGTAGTCACCCTCAGCGTTAGCCATCAAACGGCAAAGTCCCCGTCGAGCACACGCCCGGCGGGGACTTTTTCTATGCCAGTCGACCGACCACCGCAAAGGTGCTTGTCCCCTTTGTGGTGGTTATTGATCGGCTAGCCTTCGAGCTGCGCTACCTTGTAGCGGTAGGCAGCGGCGATGACATCTTTGCAGCCCTCGCGGCCCAGCTTGGCGCGGTTGACGACGATGTCCTTGCCACTCGTCATCTTCCACTTTCCGGCGCTGTAGCGCTTATAGAACGCCTCGCGCGCCTTCTGCTGCTGCTTGACCAGCTTGGCGCCCTTCTTTTTGTTAAGGCCGCGCTTCTTGCGCACGATCTCGACGCGGTCCTCAAAGGGTGCGGTCACCAACACGGCAATGTGGTTGGGATTGTTACGCAGCAGGTAATCGGACAGACGGCCTTCGATAATGCAGCTCTCGGTCTCGCCCAGATCCAAAATCACCTGGCTCATCTTTTGGAACAACTTGTCCGAGTACGAACGTGCATCGTAGCGGTCGGGCAGAAACGCCATATTCTCCACGGCCAGGCGCTCGTCGTAGGCAGCCATCTTGTCGAGCGACTCGCCCGCGCGCAGCGACGCGCGCACCAGCAGCTCGTTATCGTACAGCGGAATCCCCAACTCGTCGGCAAGCATGCGACCAATCTCGTGGCCCTCGGCGCCAAAGTCGCGCGCGATGGTAATGACCACAGGATTCTTCTTATTCTCCAGATCGCTCATCGCGATTCCTTTCTCTATGTGATAAAGGGACAGTCCCTTTGTCACATTCTACGCTGCCACAATACGACGTTGATACGCTCGGACCAGCAGCGAGATACCAAAGTTGAGCACAAAGTACATCGCGAAAACCAGGCCGTAGAGCATAAGCACCTGCGACAGGTCGATCGCGTGGGCCATCACGACGTTGGCCGTGTACATGAGTTCGGCCACGTTAATGCCCGAAAGATACGAGCTGTCCTTAATGACAGTTGTGCACTGGCTAAACAGCGCCGGAATGATCGTCTTAAACGTCTGCGGCAGAATGATGTAGCGCATGGTGGCAAAGAAGCCGAAGCCCTGGCTCTGCGCTGCCTCAAACTGACCGCGCGGAATCGAGTTGAGGCCGCCGCGCACAATCTCGGCCATAACAGCGCTGGTAAACAGCGTGAAGGCGATGGTCGAAATCACAATGTCCAAACCCTGCACCGTAAAGTAGATAAACAGGATCCACAGCAGGTTCGGCGTGCAGCGGAACAGCTCGATATAGGCGCTCACCAAAATACGGAACGGGCGGGGCGCATAGCTTTTAACGAGCGCCAGCACCGTGCCAAAGATGAGCGAGAAAAAAATCGACAGCGCCGAGATCTCGATTGTCTTAACAAAGCCGCCCCAAATGTAGAGCAGGTTGGTCGCGTTGAAGATTTCCATGCGCTAGGCCTCCTCTACGTTGTCGAGCCCCAGCTCGGCCAGGCTCACGCCGCGCGGACGCTCCTTGGAGCGGCGCTCGAGCCACTGCACCAGCATGGCGAGCGGAAAGCAGATGATGAAGTACATAAGACAGCAGACGATGTATCCCTGCAGGTAACCGTACAGACTCACAAAGTTGTCGGAACGGTACATAAGGTCGCCGCCGGCCACAAGCGCCAGCACCGACGTGTTCTTGACCAGATTGAGCGCCTGGTTACACAGCGGCGGCAGAATGATCTTGAACGTCTGGGGCAGCACGATGTACCAGTACGCCTGCGCACGGGTGAAGCCCTGGCTCTGGGCCGCTTCCATCTGACCGCGCGGGACCGCCTCGATACCGGTGCGGATGACCTCCGAAATGTAGGCCGCGTGATACAGGCCCACGCCCAAGAAGCCCAGCACGAACGGCGCGATGCGCACCGGCTGGTCGGCACCGGTTATGGCCTGCAAAAACTGCGGACCGGCCATGTACATAAAGAGCACCTGCACGGGCAACGGGGTGTTCTGGTAAAACTCCACGTACACGCGGCTTATGGCGCGCAGCACGCGCGAACGAGTGGTAGAGAACACGCCCAGCAGCGTGCCCAGCACCAGCGACAGCAGCAGACCGGCAACGACCACCTGCAGTGTCACGCCAAAGCCCTCCCAGAAGGGCCCCATGTTTTGAAATGTCGTCGACCAGCGGTCGGCGTCAAATAATCCTTCGAGCATTTGATTCCTTCCTTGGACGATGCGCCTATACAAGACCCCAGGTCTTGACCTCTTGGTCGAGCCAGCCGTCGGCCAGGCGATCGCAAATCACCTGGTCGACCACGGCCGAAAGGTCGCAGCCCTTCTTGGTCGCCACGCCGTAGCCCTGCTCGCCAAACTTGACCTCGGGCTGCAACAGCTCAACGGTCTCGTTCATGTAACCGGCCAGCGTGGAGCGGTCCATGGCAAAGACGTCGATATTGCCGGCATCGAGCGAGCTCTTGATGATGGGGTAGCCGCTAAAGGCCCTAAACTCGGGCTTGCAGCTAAAGCCGTTGTCCTTGATCATCTGCTCGATCAGGCCCTGCGTGGTAGCACCCTGGCTCACGCCGATGACCTTGCCGTCCAGGTCCTCAATCGAGGTAAAGCCCGAACGCTTCTTGACCATGAGTCCCACGTAGTCGGTGCGGTACGGCGTCGAGAAATCCCAGCTCTTCTTGCGCTCGTCGGTGATGGTGTAGGTCGCCGCGACTACGTCAAGTTGACCGTTATCGATCAGCGGGCCGCGCGTCTTGGGCGTTACGTCGGTAAACTCGACAAGCTCCTGGGCACGGGCCTCCTTGTAGCTCACGCCAAAGACGGCAGCGGCGATCTGATAGCACAAATCGACTTCCATGCCCTCAAAGCGACCCTTGGCGGTGTCGTAATAGCCGTAGCCGGGAACATCCTTCTTAACGCCGGCATTCAGATGGCCACGCGACTTGATGGCCGCAAGCTTGGACCCCTTGTCGGAGCCCTCGCCGCTGGTGGAGTGGCCGCAACCGGCAAGCGTGGTCCCCGTCAGCGCAAGCATGCCGGCGCCAGCCAGCTGCAAAAAGTGACGGCGCGATACGGCCGCCCTCGTCATATCCGTCATGTCCATCACCGCGCCTAGTGCAGAATCTTGGACAGGAACTCGCGGCAGCGCGGGTTCTCGGGGTTATCGAAGAAGTGCTCGGGCGTACCCTCCTCCAGGATGCGGCCGTCCTCCATAAAGATGACGCGGTCGGCCACCTGGCGCGCAAAGCCCATCTCGTGCGTCACGCAGATCATGGTGATGTCCTCCTGCGCGAGCTCAATCATAACGTCCAGAACCTCCTGGACCATCTCGGGGTCGAGCGCCGAGGTCGGTTCGTCAAACAGGATGATGGGTTGCTTGGTGCACAGGGCACGGGCGATGGCGATGCGCTGCTGCTGACCGCCCGAGAGATTCTGCGGATACTCGCCGGCCTTATGCGCCATGCCGACGCGCTTGAGCGCAGCGATGGCGATCTCGGTCGCCTCCTCCTTGCTCTTCTTTTGCAGTTTGATGGGCGCGAGCGTCAGGTTGCCCAGCACCGTCATGTTGGGATACAGGTTGAACTGTTGAAACACCATGGAACTATACTTGCGAGCCATCTCCAGGTGATTCTTTTTGGTGAGCGGCGTACCGTCGATGACAACCTCGCCCGACGTGGGCTCCTCCAGATAATCGACGCAACGGATGAGCGTCGATTTACCCGAGCCGGAAGGCCCGATCATTACGAGCTTCTCGCCGCGTTTGACGGTGAGGTTGATATCTTTGAGCACATGCAGGTCGCCAAAGTACTTGTTGAGATGCTTGATCTCGATCATGTCTGCCATGAATGTCCCTTCCCTGCGTTTACACGAGTTGAACTATTGTACGGAAAGAATCACGTTTCCGCAGCCCACACTACATTCCCGTAAAGAACCCGCAACCTTCCACCTAGTCATTGGGGACAGACTTAAATGAGTACCTGCTCATTGGGCACTCATTTAAGCCTGTCCCCAATGAGTGCCCAGCCCAGCAAAAAGGGGCGCGACCATGACGGCCACGCCCCCCTAAACATCAACTATGTACCGCTCGGCCCCTACGCAAGTTTGGCGCCGACGATCTTTGCTGCGGCCGGCTTATCGAAGTTGCCACCGGTGGCCTTGCCGAGTGCGCCCATAACCTGGCCCATCTGCTTCTTGGACGTGGCGCCCAGCTCGGCGATAACCTGCTCGATCAGGGCCTCGAGCTCCTCGCCCGAAACCTGCGCGGGCAGCAGGCTCTCCAGAATCTTGACCTGCTCGGTCAGGTTGTCGGTACGCTCCTGGTCGGTGCCGGCCTTGATGGACATCTCCAGCGTCTCGCTCGTCTGCTTGATCAGACGCTTGATCATGCTGTTGACGTCTTCCTCGGTCACATCGCGGCGCTCATTGACCTCGATATTCTTCACCTCGGCCTTAACCTGGCGAATGATGGACAGGCGAACCTTGTCCTTGGCCTTCATGGCCGCAATCATTTCCTTCTGCAGCTCTTCGTTGGTCATCTGCAAATCCTCCTCAATAGTGTGGGCGGCACTCGCGCGAGCACCGCCCCATGATTACTCAGTCGTCGACGAATCGTCGGTCGAACTCTTGGTGACACCCTTCAGACTCACGTTATAGGGTACGTCTTTGGGCATGGGGTTGACGGTGATGTCGGCATCCTTCTTGTACTGCTCCAGCCACTCGCTGTACGCGGTGCTGGCCGCTTGCGTCTTCACCACGTTGGAGACGTACTTTTTGATGTCCTTGGGCACCTGGTTGATGTCATCAACCTGATTATCGACATGGAAGTAGTCGGTGCACTTGATGATGTGGTAGCCATAGGTCGACTCGACGACTTCGCTCACGTCGCCCTTGTTGAGTCCCTCGAGCGCCGTCTGGTAGCTGTCGACAAAGGTGGTGAGCTTATCCCAGCCCACATCGCCCTTCTTCTCCTTGGAACCGGTGTCCTCGGAGTACTGCTCAACGGCGTCCTCAAAGCTCAGCTCACCGGAGTTGATCTTGTCCAGGCACTCCTGCGCCTTGGCCTTGGCGGCAGCCTTGTCCTCGTCGGAAGCGTCGGAATCAACCTTGATCAGGATGTTCGACGAGCGGCGGGCGTCGTTGTAGCTGGACAGATTTTCGTTGATGTAATCGACAATCTCGCTGTCCTTGGGCTTGCTCGTGGGCGCGACGGCATCCTTGAGTTTCTGTTGCGCCAGACTCTCCTTGAGCGAGTCCTTGTAGGTGTCCTCGGTATAGCCGTAGGTCTTGAGGGTCTTCTTAAAGGCCTTGGCTCCGCCCGCGCTCTTGCACGCGTCCTTCCAAGCCTTCTCGACCTCCTCGTCCGACACCGTCACGCCGTTCTCCTTCTGTGCCTGTTGAAGCAGAATCTGCTGCGTGTAGGAGTCGATGAGTTGCTTGCGGTACTTCTTGGGCGTGAGGTCGTTGTCAACCAGATACTGCGCCCAATCCTCATCCTTGGTGTAGCCGTAGGACGTGCGCATGCTCATGATCTGCTTGGTCACGGTGTCCTCGGTAAGGTTGGTGCCGTTGATAGTGGCAGCAACACCGCCGGTCAGCTTGTAGCCCGAGGTGTCCTCAGCCTGCGACATAAGGCCGGAGCACGCCATCGCCGAGACGGAAAGCAGCATCGCCAGCACGCCGATGACCACCAGAACGATCTTGACGGTCTTAGACACGTACGTCTTGCGCTGCTTCTTGCGAGAGCTGGAGGCAGCGCGGGCCTGCTGCTCGGGCGTCGGCGCGGCCTCGGAGTTCTTTTTCTTATTTGCCATAGTTGGCCTTTCGCATAACGAATCGAACAAACGCCATTGTGTCACAACGCAGCCCCCGCGGCACGCTTGGTGCATTGGGGACAGATTAATCTGCACCATTTTGGTGCAAAGGGGACAGCTCTGGCAGCCGGCAGTTAGGGACAGTCCCCAAGTGCCGACTCAGCCCCACCTTAGAAGTGGCGGCGGATGGCGTCGACCATGCCCTGGGGCGTGGTCTGGCCGAGCACGTCGGCTGCGGCATCGGCGCCCATAAAGATGTTCATGAGTGCCTGCAGGGCCTCGACCTGGCCGCCCGGCTCGGCGATGCCAAGATTGATGACGATCTGCGCCGGCACCGGAGCGCCCATGCCAGCCATAGCGTTAAATGTCACGGGCGCGGCGGGCTTCACCACCGCGATATAGGGCTTGGCCACAAACCCCGGATCGGTATGCGGAATGGCAATGTTTGCCGCCGGCATAGCGAGACCCGTGGGATAGGCATCCTCGCGCGTGCGGACGGCATCGAGCCAACCGGATGCAATGTAGCCATGTGGTGCAAGCTCGCCCTCAAGCCGCGCGAACACCTCATCCGGCGTCGCACACTCCCAATCAAAAAACACCAACTCAGGCGTAAACAGCGCTTCGTTATCCGCCATGCGCTCACCTCTCTCACCTAGTCATCGGAGGCGTTCTTGAATGACTAGTCGTTAAAGACCGTCCCCGATGACTACCCAAAACAAAAGGTGGCCACGCGCGCCTTGGCGCCAATGACCACCCTGACTACTCGGCTAAATTGTACTGTGCACCGCTAGCCGCGGGGCGCATCAATTGCGACCTTGCCGCTCTCCAGCACGTGGACACGGCCGTCGGCGAGCATCTGAACAACCTCGGGATACAGCACGTGCTCAATCGCATGGATGTGCTCCTCGAGCGCGTCGACGTCCCAGCCCTCCTCAACAGCCAGCGCGCGCTGGGCGATGATGGGGCCGTTGTCGTAGATCTCGTTGGCAAAATGCACGGTCACGCCAGTCACCTTGACACCGCGCGCAAAGGCATCGTCGATCGCATGCGCACCGGTAAAGCTCGGCAGCAGCGCCGGATGCAAGTTGACCACGCGGTTGGGAAACGCCGCCAGCAGCGGCGTGTGCACCATGCGCATGTAGCCGGCCATGACCACATACTCGCAGCCGCGCTCGAGAAGCTCGTGCGCGATGATCTCGTCGGCGGCAATAGGGTCGGCATAGACATCCTTGGACAGCGTGAGCGTCTGGATGCCCGCGCGCTCAGCGCGCTGCAAACCCTTAGCCGAAGGACGGCTCGACACCACAAGCTCAATCGAAGCGTTGAGCTTGCCGGCGGCGATCAGATCGATCAACGCCTGCAGGTTGGTACCCGAACCGCTGATGAGCACACCGATCTTGAGCGGCTCGGCCGTATCGGTGCCGGTCGGACGGGTGTAGGACACAAAGCCCAGGCCCTCGGCAGCAGCCATCTGCTCGTTAGCGCTCATCGGAGTACACGACCTTACCGGAACCCTCGACGCACTCGCCCACGCGGAACGGCTTCTCGCCCAGCGCGACCAGGGCCTCGGTAACCGCGGCCTCGTCCTCGGGGGCGACGATCAGGCACAGGCCAACGCCCATGTTGAAGGTCTTGCACGCCTCGTTGGGCGCAAGCTCGGCCTGGCACGACACATAGGTGATGACGGGCGGAACGTCCCAACCCATCTCGGCACCGTTGCGGGTGACCACGGCGTCGACGTCGTCGGCGAGCGCGCGGTTGAGGTTCTCGGTAATACCGCCGCCAGTGATGTGGGCGATAGCGTGCACGTTGGCGCCGCCGCGCAGCAACTCAAGAATCGGCTTGACATAGATGCGCGTGGGGGCCAACAGGGCGTCTGCCAGCGATGCGCCGCCGAGCTCCTCGAGCGGACGGCTCAGCTCCTCGGCCTTAGCGGCGGCCTCGGGCGTGCCCGGCTTAATACCGTCGACGCCGATGACCTTACGCACGAGCGAGTAGCCGTTGGAGTGCACGCCGGTGGAAGGCAGGCCCAGAATCACGTCGCCGGGGCGGACGTTCGCGGGGTCGAGCATCTTGGGACGGTCGACGACGCCCACGGTAAAGCCGGCAAGGTCGTAGTCGGCCGGAGCCATGACGCCGGGGTGCTCGGCCATCTCACCGCCCACGAGCGCGCAGCCCGCGAGCTTGCAGCCGTCGGCCACACCCTTGATGATCTTTGCCATGTGCTCGGCCTCAATGTGGCCGATGGCAACGTAGTCCAGGAAGAACAGCGGCTCGGCGCCCGAAGCCAAAATGTCGTTGACGCACATGGCGACCAGGTCCTGGCCCACCGTCTCGTGACGATCCATGATCTGGGCGAGCACAAGTTTGGTGCCCACGCCGTCGGTACCGCTGATCAGAATCGGGTCCTCCATATCCTTAAGCGCGGCGGCCGAGAATAAGCCACCAAAGCCACCGATACCGCCGATGACCTCGGGACGATTGGTGTCCTTAACCATTTGCTTAATAGCGTCGACGGCGCGGCCGCCCTCGGCGGTATCGACGCCGGCATCCTCATACGTCACATGCTTGCTGTCGCTCATCTGAGCCTTCCTCTCCCACTACCGTGGCGCCGCCCGGGCGCCAAACGGTGCTCATAGTTGCGTTCATTTCGGCGCGCGCCATAACAGCACGCGCCGTCATATCAACAAAACAGCAGGTAAAACCTACCAAAATGAACCTGTTCCTACATGGCAGGTTTTAGGCCTCGCCGTGCTTCTCTTCCCAGCTGCGGTCGTCGTATTTCTCGACCACGGCGTCGTCGTCAAAATGCAGCGGCTTATCCAGGTTTCGGGGCTTAAAGCCCTCCATAAACTTGTCGCGGCCAAAGCTCTCGGGAATCGCCACGGGGTAGCGGCCGGTAAAGCACGCATCGCAGTAGCCGCCCTTGGGCATGACCTTCAGCAGGCCCTCGACCGAAAGGAAGGCCAGCGAATCGGCGCCGATATACTCGCAAATCTCGTCGACCGTCTTGTTGGCGCTGATAAGCTGCGACTGCACGTCGGTATCGATACCGTAGAAACACGGCCAGATGACCTCGGGCGAGTTGATGCGGATATGAATCTCCTTGGCGCCAGCGTTGCGCAGCATCTTGACGAGCTGCACCATGGTGGTGCCGCGCACGATGGAGTCGTCGATGACGACCAGGCGCTTGCCCTCGATGTTGTCGCGCAGCGGGTTGAGTTTCATGCGCACGCCCATGGCGCGCAGCTCCTGCGTAGGCTCGATAAACGTACGGCCCACATAGCGGTTCTTGATGAGGCCCTCGCCAAAGGGAATGCCACTCTCGTGCGAATAGCCCTCCGCGGGCGGCAGGCCGGAGTCGGGCACGCCGATGACCAGGTCGGCCTCGACGGGCTCCTCATGTGCCAGCTGACGACCCATGTCATAACGGCAGGCGTAGACGCTCGTGCCGTTCATGATGGAATCGGGGCGAGCAAAGTAGACCTGCTCAAAAATGCAGTTAGCAGGCTCTTCGGCGGCAGGCACGCCCTGCTCGGACACAAGGCCCTCGGCGCTGATGCGCAAAATCTCACCGGGACGGACGTCGCGGACGTACTCGGCGCCCACGATATCGAGCGCGCAGGTCTCGGAGGCAACGACCCAGCCGCCGGCGCGCGTGACATGGGTGGTGGCGTCGACCGTCGCGGCGCCGTCCTGCGACGGCAGCTGCGAAACGGATGCGGCATCGGCCTGGTCCAGGCCCTCATCCACCAGCTTGCCCAGCACGAGCGGGCGAATGCCGTGCGGATCGCGGAATGCGTAGAGCGCCTGCTCGTTGATGAGCGTCATGGCGTAGCCGCCGCGCACGAGCTCCATGGTCTTGCGAATGCCCTCGCGCAGATGGCCAGTACGCTGAGTAAAGTAGCCGATGAGTTTGGTCGCGACCTCGGAATCCGAGTTGGAGAGGAACGGTACGCCCAGCTCGATCAGCTGGCGACGCAGCTCGTCGGTGTTGACGAGGGTGCCGTTGTGCGCGAGCGCGATAATGACGCTATTGATGGTAGAGAGGTGCGGCTGAGAGGCTTCCCAGCTCTTGGCGCCGGCGGTGCCGTAGCGCACATGACCCACGGCCAGCTGACCGGAGAGCGTCGACAAGTCGGCATTGGAGAACACGCGGTCGAGCAGGCCCAGATCCTTGCGGACCATAACCGTACCGCCGTCACCAACGGCGATTCCCGCCGATTCTTGGCCGCGATGCTGCAGTGCACGCAGGCCAAAGTACGTCAGTCGAGCCACGTCGCGATCGGGCGCCCAGACACCAAAAACGCCGCATTCCTCATGCAGCTGGTCAGAGTCCGGATCATACGTCGACATGGCGTTCACCTGTCCCGCGGCACGCTCGGCCGCGCGGATGGTTTCTTGAGACATGGCATCCCCTCAGAGCCTCGTATTTTGGCGTTACCCGCCTTATTATACGCACGGCGCGACGCGCTCCCCCGCGCATGAGCAGCGCTTTTTAAAAGCCCACCGAGCTTATTATCCGTTTTGCGACCAAACATTTTATTGGGTAGTCCACTCTCAGGGGCAACGGCCTCGAAGACTTCCCGTGCGCCGTGTCTCGCCCGCGCTAGGGGCTACATTGTTGCAATTGGGACGTTCGTCCTGTCTTTTAGCTGGTCGTCGGCGTATCCTTGTAGGCTACTACAAGACGAGAAAGGTAGCGTATGGATCGAAATCAACTCGACCCCAGTGTCCCCAGCACCACGGAGGCCAAGAAGATCCCCCTTATCATCAAGGTCTACGCAGTCCTGTGCACCCTATCTGGCGTGGGCACGCTCCCGTCAGTCGCCGTCTTTATGTGGCAGGTCATCACCGCACTCATTAACGGCAACGTCGCCGCTAAGCTCGGTGATAACACCCTGGTCGCGGTTGGCCTTATCGTCGCCGGCATTATGCTCTCGGCGGCAAGCGCGATCATCTTGATCGTCTTTGGCCTGGACCTCATCAAGGACCAGCGGCGCAATGCCGCCCGCCTGTCTTACGTCCTCATCGCATTTACCGTCGTGGAGCTTTTAGTTGACGTGATGCTCCAGGGCATCGGACCCTTCCTGCTGCGCCCCGCCGTCCAGCTTGTCATCCTCATTGCGCTGTCGGCCACCGTCGACCCCACGCTACGCCAGGAGCGCGAACTGCAGCGCCGTCTGCAAGAGATGCTCGACCGCGATGCCGCCGCCGAGGGGATGCTCGGCCGCGACGAAACCGGCGAGGGCTACATCAAGCTCAACTACTTCAACCTGTTCTGGGTATTCTTCGTCTGCAGCGTGTTAGGTCTCATTCTCGAGGAAGTCTGGCATATGGTCGTCGTCGATCCCGGCGTCTATCAGGACCGTGCCGGTATGCTATTTGGCCCCTTTAGCCCCATCTACGGATTTGGCGCGGTGCTCATGACCATGGCGCTCAACCGCTTCTATAAAAAGAATCCTCTGATCATTTTCCTGGTAAGTGCCCTGATCGGCGGCGCTTTCGAGGTGTTTGTAGGCTGGTTTATGCAGACCTCATTTGGCGTGGTGTCGTGGAGCTATTCACACATTAGGCTATTCGGCATGCCCGATCCCATCGCGGTATTAACCGGGGGACGCACATGCACGCCGTTTGCCTGCATGTGGGGCCTGGGTGGCCTCATCTGGATCAAGGTCTTGCTGCCGCGCCTGCTTAAGCTCATCAATATGATTCCATGGAAACGCCGCTACTCTGCTACCGTCATCCTGACCGCCGTCATGTTGATCGACGGCGTCATGACGTTGCAATCGCTCGACTATTGGTATCAGCGCGTCAACGGAACCGTTCGAAATATTCCCGTCGCACAGTTCTATGACAAGCATTTCGATAACGAATATATGGAGAACCGTTTTCAGAGTATGACCATGAGCCCCAAGGACGCCACACGCGTGTAGCAAACGCCAGAGCAAAATAGCTCCAACACATCAAAGCCCGCTGGCAGATCTACATGAACTGCCGGCGGGCTTTCGCTATAGACAGACTCGGATTGCCGACGAGGCCTTACGCCTCGCGCTCGACCTCGCTCACGCACTCGTTCTTGATGGTGCCGACGAGCGACTGCAGCGCATCGACCACATGCGGGCGAATGTCTCCGCCAATGAGCACGAGCATGATGTCGTCACCCACGGCGAGCTCGCCGCTTGCCAGCCACACGCGCACATAGCCGATACCCGGCATCGCGCTCGTGGCCTCGATAGCAGCCTGCACCTTCTGAGCATCGAAGCCGAACACCATGCCGCCCACCTTGTGGCCCGGCGCCACGCCATCGGTCTCGACACCGCGCGCCTCGGACTTGGGCGTCGCGCGCACCACACCGTTATGCGTCAGATACATCCCACAGCCTGCCGCCGAAGCATCGGCCTTGGCCTCGCGCAGCCAAGCATCAACCGAAGGCATCGTTTTGCCATTCTCGAGCATCATTTCCCCTTTCACCGTCATTGAGTAGCCCATTATCTATTCCTCGACCGGCGTGAGCACCATGACGGCACGTGTGTTGCTCAGCGATAACGAACGACAGGTCACAAGCGTTACGACCTTGGTTGCCGAGGCGGCGCGGTCGCCTGCATCACTCGCCACTGCCGAAGCACCGTCGAGCATCTCGGACAGGTAGTTCTTGAGCCCGTCGTCGCCCTCAAAATTGGTCGTGCGCGCCTTGGCATACGTGTCCTCGACCACCTTGGTCGCCAGCGGTCGCAGCTTATACGTTACATCGCGCGTGATGTAAAACACGTACTCGATGCTATCGAACGTCGCTTGGTCGGTGGTGTCCGAAATCACGTTGAACATCGACCCATCGTTCATATGGTGGCCGTAAATCGTGGTCTGCCGGTCAACCATTCCCGGCGCGGTGTCGTCGCTGTCCAAGAAGATCGCACCCGATGCATTGGACGTACCGTCAAACAGCGTGTTGAGGTATTTGGAGTTGTTATTGGTCTGCACCACGGGATAGTTGATGTTGGTTCCCGGCGCGTAAATCCAACCCACAACCTCGGGATTTGTCTGGGCAAGTGCATCGAAGTCGATAATCGGCACGCCGCTGGCGTCCTTATCGCTTACATATTGCTTCTCGATTTTCTGGTACGAATCGCTTGCCTGCTTATAGCCAATCTGAGCGTTGATAAAGATGGCGGCAGCGGCAACGATTAGACCGATGCCGATAATGATGAGCAAGATGGGGATAACGGAGCGGCGCTTTTTGCGCGGCGGCTCGGTATAGCTCGACGGAGCAGCGCCCGACTGTTTCGTAGAACGCGATTCTTTCTTGGCCGTATCATACGACGAAGGGCGATATGCAGCTGGCGTATCCTGGCGATGATGGGACATCGGCGTTACGGGACGCGGCGCGCGCGGCTGCTGAGGAGAGGATGTCCGACCCTGCTGTGCCGCATGGGCAGCACCCGGCTTCGACGGATCGGGAATCTGAGAAGCCTTGAATCGTTTTCCCTGATAATCGGACATGGCTCTCCTTATACTGCGGTGAAACGGCGGAACGCCTAGGCGTCGGCCATCTCCTGCTTCATCTTCTCGATAACCTTGCGGTACTCGGGGTCGCATGCGCCCAGAATCTGCGTGGCATAAATGGCGGCGTTCTTGGCACCGTTGATGGCAACGCAGGCCACGGGCACGCCCGAAGGCATCTGCACCATCGACAGCAGCGAATCCATACCGCCCAGGTCACTCGTCTTCATAGGCACACCGATAACCGGCAGCGGCGTAAAGGCAGCCACGACACCACCCAGGTGAGCGGCCTTGCCGGCGGCGGCGATAATCACTTTGATACCGCGATCGGCGGCAGTCGAGGCCCACTCGTGGACCTTCGCCGGCGTGCGGTGTGCGCTCGCAATGACGAGCTCATAGGGCACACCAAGCGCCTCGAGCTCGGCGGTGCAGCCTTCCATAACGCCCAGATCGGACTTGGAACCCATGATGATCCCGACGACCGGCTTTTGATCTGCCATAAACAAAGACCTCCTGTTGAGAGCGGCGACGCGGCGGATCCGCGACCCTTAACTACTGAGAGTAGTATAGCTGCTCCCGTCCCTGCGGTCTTTGTGGCGGCGGCTGAGCCTTTCCCTCGGGAACTGGGCTTCGCGAAGTTTCCCGAGGGAAAGGCTCAGCCGCCGCCCTGCGACCTACCGGGGATTGCCATGACGTACGTTGGCTGAAATATTAACGTGGGCTCTGTCGTTCATTCGAACGACAGAGCCCACATTCATTTTCTATTCAGCCCTAGTCATCGCGCAAAGCCCCTTCGGCAGCACACGGTGCAGCCAAGTCACCGCAGGCCGGGGCGGGAGGGGCCGAGTTTCCTCCTGAGCGACTCTGCTTGCAGCCGGAGCGAAAGGGGGAAATCTCGGCCCCTCCCGCCCCGGCCGGCCAGGTCAACTACACCGTGTGCTGCGGCAGGTCCTGCAGGGCGATGACGTCCATGCCCATGTCGTTGGCGCTGCCGTGACCCTGCTCGTCCTCGCGCACGGCCTCGATAGCGCTCACGTACGTGTTGGCCGCGGACATCGCGGTCACGCAGGTCACGCCGCGGCGCACGGCCTCGGTGCGCAGAAGGTAGCCGTCGCCACGAGAACCCGGGCCATACGGCGTATTGACGATCACCGCGATCTTGCCGTCGGCGATCAGGTCGCCGATGTTGGGACGCTCGCCATCGTGCGGGCCGCTGATCTTCTCCACGACCTCGCACGTCACATTGCCTCCACGCAGCACGCGCGCCGTGCCCTCAGTGGAGCAGATGTCAAAGCCTAGGTAGCGCAGGATACGGGCGACCGAAAGGATATGACGCTTGTCGCGGTCGCACACGCTGATGAACACCTTACCGGCGCTCGGGTCGGGCAGCTTGTAGTCAATCGCCAGTTGCGTCTTGGCGTATGCCTCGGGATAGCTCTTGGCGATACCCATGACCTCGCCCGTCGACTTCATCTCGGGCCCCAGGATAACGTCGGCGCCCGGGAAACGGCCCCAGGGCATAACGGCTTCCTTCATGCAGAACCAGTCCAGCTGACGCTCGTCGCTCGGCAGGCCCAGGCTTGCGATGGAATCGCCCGCCATGATACGCGCCGCGCACTTGGCCAGCGGCACGCCGGTGGCCTTGGAGATAAACGGCACGGTGCGGCTGGCACGCGGGTTGGCCTCGATCACGTAAACGGTCTCGCCCTTGATGGCGTACTGCACGTTGACCAGGCCGCGTACGCCCAGCGCCATCGCGATGCGGCGCGTGGTCTCGCGAAGCTTTGCCTGCAGGCTCTCGCTAAAGCTGAACGGCGGGATGCAGGTCGCAGAGTCGCCGGAGTGAATACCGGCCTCCTCGATATGCTCCAGAATGCCGCCGATGTAGACCTCTTCGCCATCGCACAGGGCGTCGACATCGGACTCGATCGCGCCCTCCAAGAAGCGGTCCAGATACACCGGGTAGTCGGGGCTAATGCGCGCAGCCTCGGCCATGTAATCGCGCAGATGCTCGGCATCGTAGGCGATCATCATGCCGCGGCCGCCCAGCACGTAGCTCGGACGTACCAGCAGCGGGTAGCCAATGTGTGCGGCAACGGCCTCGGCCTCCTCAAACGAGGTGGCCTGACCCGCCGGCGGGTACATGATGCCCAGCTTGTCGAGCAGGGCGGCAAAGCGCTCGCGGTCCTCGGCAAAGTCGATGGCATCGGGCTTGGTGCCCATGATGTTGACGCCACTCTCCTCGAGCATGCGCGCCAGCTTAAGCGGGGTCTGGCCGCCAAGCGTCACCACGACGCCGTCGGGGCGCTCAACATCGATAACGTCCATGACGTCCTCGTAGGTAAGCGGCTCAAAGTAAAGGCGGTCGGACGTGTCGTAGTCGGTCGAAACGGTCTCGGGATTGCAGTTGACCATGATGGTCTCAAAGCCGCGGGCCGCCAGCGCATAGCTCGCATGCACACAGCAGTAGTCGAACTCGATACCCTGGCCGATACGGTTGGGGCCGGCGCCCAGGATCATCGCCTTGGGCTTGTCCGCCGGCGTGGTCTCGTCGGGAGCCACGCACTTCTTGGCGACCGGGCTCGTGCGGTAGATGTTCTCGTACGTCTTGTAGTGGTACTCCGTGGCGCTCGAGAACTCCGCAGCGCAGGTATCGACCGTCTTCATGCTGGGAACTACGCCCAGACCCTTACGGTAGGCGCGAACAAAGCGCTCATCCGAGCCGGTCAGCGCGGCAATCTCGGCGTCGCTCGTGCCATACTGCTTAAGCAGGCGCATCGCATCGGCATCGATATCCTCCACGCGCAGGCCGCGGATGCCCTCCTGGACCTGCACCATGTCGTTGATGCGGTTGAGATACCACGGGTCGATGCCGCAGATGGCATGGATGCGCGCGACGTCCCAGCCGCGGCGCAGGGCCTCGACCACAAAGAAGATACGGTGCTCGGTCGGGGTGGCAACGGCCTGGGCGAGCTCGTCGTCGCCCAGCTTGTCCGCACCCTCCTTGCCACCGGCGCAAATGCCCTGGTGACCGTCCTCCAGCGAGCGCATAGCCTTGCCGAAGGCCTCCTCAAAGGTGCGACCGATCGCCATGATCTCGCCCACGGCCTTCATGCGCGTGGTGAGTGTGGGGTCGGTACCCTTGAACTTTTCGAAGGCAAAGCGCGGCACCTTGACCACGCAGTAGTCGATCGTGGGCTCAAAGCAGGCGGGCGTGGCCTTGGTAATGTCGTTGACGATTTCATCGAGCGTGTAGCCAACGGCCAGACGTGCGGCGGCCTTGGCGATGGGGAAGCCCGTGGCCTTGGAGGCCAGCGCGGACGAACGGCTCACGCGTGGGTTCATCTCGATGACGATGAGGCGGCCGGTCTGCGGATTCACGGCAAACTGTACGTTGGAGCCGCCGGTCTCGACGCCGATCTTCTCCAGAATGGCGAGCGAGGCCACGCGCATGCGCTGGTACTCAAGATCGGAGAGGGTCTGCGCCGGCGCCACGGTAATGGAGTCGCCGGTGTGGACGCCCATGGGGTCGAGGTTCTCGATGGAGCACACGATGATGCCGTTGCCGGCGTGGTCGCGCATGACCTCCATCTCGTACTCTTTCCAACCCTCGATGGACTCCTCGACCAGCACCTCGTGGGCGGGCGAAAGCTCAAGGCCCTGGCTCACGATGGAGACGAGTTCCTCGTGGGTGTGCGCGATGCCGCCGCCGGCGCCGCCGAGGGTAAAGCTAGGACGCAGCACGCAGGGATAGCCCACGCGCTCGGCGATAGCCTCGGCATCTGCCACGCTGTAGGCATAGCCCGAGCGCGCGACCTCCAGGCCAATCTCGGCCATGGCCTCGTTAAAGAGCTTACGGTCCTCGCCGCGCTCGATAGCGGCCAGGTCGCAACCGATCATCTCGACGCCATACTTGTCGAGCGTGCCGTCTTTTGCCAGCTCGACGGCGGCGTTGAGGCCGGTCTGACCGCCCAGCGTGGGCAGCAGCGCGTCCGGGTGCTCCTTTTTAATCACGCGCTCGATAAACTCAGCGGTGATGGGCTCGACGTAGGTGCGGTCGGCAAGCCCCGGATCGGTCATGATGGTCGCCGGGTTGGAGTTGACGAGGATGACCTCAAAGCCGTCCTCTTTGAGCACCTTGCAGGCCTGGGCGCCGGAGTAGTCGAACTCGCACGCCTGGCCGATAACGATGGGGCCAGAACCGATGACGAGGATACGCTTGATGTCAGTACGTTTAGGCATGTTAGTTCTCCTCGGTCGCAGCGGTCTCGGCAAAATTCCATCCCTGCAGGCGGTCCTTCGCGGTGTCGATGTCCAGGTAGTTCTCCTCGCCGTCCATGAGTCGCGTAAAGGCGGTAAAGAGGTAGTGGGCATCGGTGGGGCCGGGCGAGGCCTCGGGGTGATACTGCACCGAGAAGCACGGCGCGTCGAGCAGCTGGATGCCCTCGGCGGTGCCATCGTTGAGGTTTACATGCGTCAGGCGAATGCGGCCGAAGCGCTCGTTCATCACGACGGGTGCGATGCCGCGGCGCACCCAGGCACGCAGGTCGCCATCGGCCGCATGCTCGGTCTCGCCGCCGGAGAGCTCCGGAACCAGCTTGCCCAGGCTCGGGAACAGCAGGCCAAAGCCGTGGTTTTGCGCGGTAATCTCCACACGACGGCTCACCAGGTTCATGACCGGCTGGTTGCCACCGCGGTGACCGAACTTGAGCTTTTCCATCTGGGCACCACAAGCCAGGCTGATCATCTGGTGGCCCAGGCAAATGCCAAAGATGGGCACCTTGCCGATCAGCTGCTGCACCTGCTCATAGGTCTCCACGACGGCATCCGGGTCGCCGGGACCGTTGGACAAAAAGACGCCGTCGGGATTCATGTCGAGCACCTGTTGGGCGGGCGTGTCCCACGGCACGACGGTCAGGTCGCAGCCGGCGCGGACCAGGCCCTCCAGAATGCCGCGCTTAACGCCGCAATCGTAGGCGACCACCTTGTGACGGGCGGGCGCGGGAGCGCAGAGCGCAAAGTCGTGCTCGACAGGCAGGTCGGCGGCAGCGAACTCATGGGGCGCGGGACAGCTCACGGTCTTGACGAGATTCTCGCCCACGAGCGTAGGCGCGGCGGCCAGGCGCTCGGCAAGCTCGTCGACGTCGAAGACCTCGGTCGAGATAATGCCCATCTTGGAACCGTTGTCGCGCAGATGGCGCACCAGGGCGCGGGTGTCGACGCCCTCGATGGCGACGATACCGTTGGCGCGCAGGTACTCCGGCACGCTCACGGCAGAGCGCCAGTTGGAAGGCGTGGCGCACATGTCGCGCACGATCATGCCGCGCATGACGGGAGCGCTCGCGGGGCGGACGGCGTCACCCGGGAAGGCCGACTGCACGTCGTTCTCGTCGATGCCATAGTTACCGATCTGCGGATAGGTCATGGTTACGATTTGGCCGGCATAACTCGGGTCGGTCATGACCTCAAAGTAGCCCTCGAGCGAGGTGTTGAAGCAGACTTCACCGGTCGCGGTGCCCTCGGCGCCGCATGCACGTCCATAAAAAATGGTCCCATCCTCAAGATACAGGATGCAGGGACCGCAGGTGCCCTTGCTGGTTTTGGCCAGCATA
The DNA here is from genome assembly GCA_905205145.1 of uncultured Collinsella sp. GTDB lineage: Bacteria > Actinomycetota > Coriobacteriia > Coriobacteriales > Coriobacteriaceae > Collinsella. The sequence goes on along the minus strand of CAJLCM010000012.1, from coordinate 6,276 downwards.
CGCTGGCAAAGCTCGCTGGGCGCGAAGGTGCGGGCGGCAGCGCCCGCGGTATGGTTGTTCGCCATAGTTCTCCTTCCCGGTCTCACAGGACCGGCTTAAAGGTGTGTAGTTAGGCCTCGCGGTATTGTAACCGTAAGCATGCCTCATGGCGTTAATTTCATCGAAATGTTTACGAAATGATAATTATGACTTTCTATGCATAATGATTTTTTAATCCCCGTCCCAGAAAAATCATCCCGCGTGGGCTTGTGGCTCACGCGGGATGATGGCCTCTTACTTTTTCTTGTCCTGCTCCAGCAGTTCGGACGGTGTTCGGTCGGGCTTGCCGCCGCGGAAAATCTCGCGGCCATGCAGACGATGCTCCAGGTCACGCTCGGCCTTTTCCTCGTCAATCTTGGTCTGGCTCACCACCGGGTCCTCAATCAACGACGACACCGAGTTCACCTGTTTTTGAATGCGCTCGGCGATGGTGTCATCCATACTCACGATGCGCATCTTCCAGTCGATATTCGTTGCGTTGGATGAGCTCTTGGTCCACACGAACGTCAGGATGGCGCTCTGGTGGCCCCGGGCGGGAAACATGCCAAAGAAGGAATCGTGCTGAATGTTGCTATCCTCGTCGATATAGGCGTGCACGTTGTACACCACGCGGTCAATCTTATCGTTGAGCAGCGCGTTGGTCGCAAGTGCCGCGGCCTGGATCTGCCCGTTGGACAGCAGCTCGAGCTCGTTGGCAGACGATGTGTCCAACACCGTCACCTCGACCGTGCCCGTACGCTCATCGGCTTCATCGACGGTAAAGTCGAGCGGGAACTGCGTAAAGCCGTTGCCCCACTCGAGTCCACCCTTGAGTGCTGTAGAAACGGTATCAACCGAAACGCTCTCGGACAGGTTGGCGGTATTCAGACGGCGCATCACGCCGTAGCCGATCTGCATGCCCACGATCAGCACCAAAATACCGATGACCACGGCCATCGCGGTCTTCGTGATGGTATGGCTCACCTGCGAGCCCGAAGGATCGTCCTCGGACAGCGGGTCGATATGTTTTGCCTGGCTCGCGCGGTCCTCGCTGCGCAGCTGCGCTAGCGCCGCTTTGTCACCGCGCTTGGCCGCGGCCTCCTTCTCACGCATGCGCTCAGTTCGCTTTTTGGCGAGCGTGGGATCCAAGACACCGGATGCATCGATTTCGGAGAATAACTCCGTCACTTCTTCCGGAGTCAAAGGGTTCTTGTCAGCCATAAACTTCCTGTCATATCAATCAGTCGAGCTCGTGCGCACGCGCACCTTCGAACTGCATTCGATAGTAACGGGCATAGGTGCCGCCACGGGCGAGAAGCTCCTCGTGCGTGCCACGCTCCACAACGCGACCATGCTCAACGGTCGCAATCTCATCGGCATGCTTAATGGTCGAAAGACGGTGGGCGATGATAATCGTGGTGCGGCCGCGTGCCAGCTCTTCGAGTGACTCCTGCACCGCCTCCTCGCTCTCGTTATCCAAAGCGCTCGTCGCCTCGTCCAGAATCAGGATCTTGGGGTTCTTGAGAAACACGCGCGCGATGGCAACGCGCTGCTTCTGTCCGCCCGAAAGACGACTGCCGCGCTCGCCCACGACCGTGTCATAGCCCCGTGGAAGCGACTCGATAAAGGCGTCGATGTTGGCGCGACGGGCGGCCTCGGCGATCTCTTCCGCCGTAGCGCCCGGCTTGCCGTAGGCGATGTTCTCGCCAATCGTACCGTCAAACAGATAGACATCCTGCTGCACCAAGCCGATAGCACGACGCAGGCTCTGCTGCGTCACATCGCGCACGTCCTGGCCGTCGATGCTAATGGAGCCGGCAGCCACATCATAAAAGCGCGGCAGCAGAGAACAGGTCGTGGACTTGCCGCCGCCCGAAGGGCCAACCAAAGCGATGGTCTGCCCGGGCTTGATGGACAGATCCATATGGTCGATAACGGGACGCTCGTCGGCATCGCCCTCGCCCAGCTCGACATCCTCGTAGTTAAAGCACACGTCGTGATACTCCACGGCGCCGGCAGTCACCTGCAGATCCGTAGCGCCCGGCTTGTCCTGGATATCCGGCGCGGTCGAGAGCACCTCGTCCATACGCTTAAAGCCGGCGATAGCCTTCTGATACGTTTCGGCCGAATTGACGAGTGTCTCGAGCGGCGTGCAGAACAGCGAAATGTAGAGCGCGAAGGTCGCCATATCGACCGCCTGCAGCTGTCCCTGGGCGACCAGCCAGCCGCCCAGCAGCACCACGATCACATAGAGCACACCCGAAAGCAGGCCATACGTCGCGGTATAGACGCCCATGGCGTGATACATGTTCTCCTTGGACGAAAGATAGCGATTGTTGGAGGCGCGGAACTTGAAACGTTCGGTCTCCTCATTGGCAAAGCTCTTGACCACGCGCATGCCCGCCAGCGAATCCTGCAGCTGCGCATTGATGCCGCTGATCTTTTTGCGGTTGTCGCTAAAGACCTCACGCATGCGCATGTTCTGCCAAAACATGATGACCGCAAACGCCGCCGTCACCACGGCCATGGCGAGCGCCAACACCGGGGCGATGGTAAAGAGAATCACAAACGAACCGATAATCTCGATGCCGCAGATGATGATCCACTCGGGCACGTGGTGCGCCGCCTCGCAGATATCGAACAGGTCGTTGACCACGCGGCTCATCATGTCGCCCGAGCTGTTGCGGTCGAAGTACGCAAAGCTAAAGCGCTCATACTGGTCGAACAGGTCCTCGCGCATCTTGGACTCCATGCGCGCGCCCATCACGTGACCCCAATAGCTCACAAAGTAGCGGCAGGCGCAGCGGATGGCATACATCAGCACCAAGCCCACCGCGATCATACCGAGCGCCTGCATAATGGCCGCTTGGCCTTGAGTGAACAGCCCGCCCGTCAGATTACGCAAAATGATGGGAAACGCCAGATCGATAGCGGCAAGCACCAGGGCGCAAACCGTATCGGCAACAAAAAGCCCCAACTGGGGCTTGTAATACGACAAAAACCTCTTAAGCATGTGTTCCTCGAAGATAAATAGATAGCGTGACAAACTCGGTTGCCTGGTCGGGTGAAAGAAAAATCGCCCAACAAGCGTGACGCCAATGTTCCGGCAGCGCCAGCGAAAACGTCCCTAAGCGAGCAAGGTGCCTTGAAAGAGGAGCGACGCGTACTTCGGTACGCGAGCGACGATTGAAAGGCAGATTGCCGCTTAGGGGCGTTTGCAGCGTCGACTCGTTACGCGGTTTGGTAAAACCGCGTAACCTAGAGCTCGGCCCCACCCAAGCGGTGTGCGATGCTATCGCAGGCCAAGGCGCCTACGACGGTCTTGGCGTCTTCGATCTTGCCGTCGAGCACAGCATCGATCAGCTCATGCAGCGGCACCAGGTCAACGTTGACAAACTCGTCATCGTCGGGGTCGGGCGCATCAAACTCAAGCTTGGTAGCCAGGTAGATGTGAATAATCTCGTCACAAAAACCGCAGGTCGTGACAATCGACGTCAAAAAGCGAATACGGCCGGCCTTAAAGCCCGTCTCCTCGTGCAGCTCACGCTTGGCGCAATCGAGCGGATCCTCGCCCGGATCGAGCTTGCCGGCGGGAATCTCGACCGTCACGCGGTCGATGGCGGTGCGGTACTGACGTACCAGCACAATCTTGCCGCTCTCGGTCAGCGCCACAACGGCCGCCGCACCCGGATGGCGAACGATATCGCGGGCACTGCGGTGACCGTTGGGCAGCTCAACCTCAAGACGGTGGACGTCGAGGATCTTGCCCTTCCAGGCGCACTCCTCCGAAAGAATCTTCTCGTGCAGCAGGGCGTCATGCGGGTCGTCGTCGCCCAGCACCAGCGCCGGCTCGTCGGCAACCTCGCCGCCCGGCTCGCCCTCTGCGTGTCCGTACGCGCGGCCATCTTCCTCGACGATCTGCGCGTCCACGAGCTCTTCGCTCTTATCGTCCATCCGTCTCATTCCTCTCGGATTTTAGGCATCCCAGGCGTCGCGGCCGCGCAGCGCGCGCAGGCCAATGTCGTGACGCAGGGTCTTGCCCTCAAAGTCGATCTTCTCGCAGGCCTCGTAGGCAAGGTCGCGAGCGTTCTCGAACGTGTCACCCAGCGCGGTCACGGCGAGCACACGACCGCCGTTGGTCACGAGCTTGCCGTCCACCACAGCGGTGCCGGCGTGGTACACCGTCACGTTCTCCATAGCCTCGGCATCCTCGATGCCGGTGATGACCTTGCCCTTCTCATAGCTACCGGGATAGCCCGCGCTCGTCAGGACAACGGCCACGGCCCACTCGTCACGCCAATCGAGCTCAACTTGATCGAGCTCACAGTTGGCGCAGGCGAGCATGACCTCGACCAGGTCGTTCTTAAGGCGCGGCAACACGACCTGCGTCTCGGGATCGCCAAAGCGGGCATTGAACTCCAGCACCTTGGGGCCGGCAGGGGTGAGCATAAAGCCGCCGTACAGGCAGCCGCGGTAGTCGATGCCCTCGGCAGCGAGCTCTGCCACGGTCTGCTCCATGACCTTCACCATGGTGGCGTGCTCCTCGTCGGTCACGATAGGCACCGGGCTGTAGACGCCCATGCCGCCCGTGTTGGGGCCAAGGTCGCCCTCGAGCGCGCGCTTGTGATCCTGCGAGGTAGCCATGGGACGGACGGTCTTGCCGTCGGTAAAGGCCAGCAGCGAGCACTCGGGACCGGTCAGCATCTCCTCGATAACCACGGTGTTGCCGGCATCGCCAAAGGTGCCGCCAAAGCACTCGCGCACGGCCTCCTCGGCCTGCTCAAGTTCGGTCGCCACGATAACGCCCTTGCCCGCGGCAAGGCCGTCGGCCTTGACGACCAGCGGGGCGCCCTGCTCGCGCACGTAGGCGAGAGCCGAAGCCTCGTCGGTAAACGAACCATAGGCTGCCGTCGGGATACCGGCGCGTTCCATGAGCTGCTTGGAGAACAGCTTGGAGCCCTCCATCTGGGCGCCCTCGGCACCCGGGCCAAAGCAGGGAATACCCGCCGCGCGCACGGCGTCGGCCACGCCCGCCACGAGCGGAGCCTCGGGGCCAATTACCACGAGTCCGCATCCGTGGCTCTGCGCAAATGCCGCCACGGCCGCAGGATCGCAGTCGTCGAGAACAACGTTCTCGCCGCAGCTCGCGGTGCCGCCGTTGCCCGGCGCGATGTAGAGCTTGCCGGCGCGCGGTGATGCTGCGAGCTTAGCTGCCAAAGCATGCTCACGGCCGCCGCTGCCCAACAACAGGATGTCGATGGTTTGAGTGTCCGCCTTCAAGGGTGCCTCCTCTATGGATGAATGGCCCGCTCCGCGCGAGCCCTTTGCAAGCAAATATACCCCTCGGCCGCCCGTCCGGGCTGCAAAGGGGTATATCGCAATAACCAAATAGTCCCGATTACTTCCAGAATCGGTTGATGATCTGCTCGCGACCAGCGCCAACGCCAATGAACGTCACGCGGGTGTGTGCCAGATCCTCGATAAACGCCACGTAGTCCTGAGCCTCCTGCGGCAGCTCGTCAAAGCTGCGGCAACCGGTGATGTCGCACTTCCAGCCAGGGAGCTCCTCGTAGATGGGCTTGGCATGCTCAAAGCGCACCTGATGCTCGGGCACGCTGGTGTAGCGCTCGCCATCGACGTCGTAGGCCACGCACACCTTGATGGTGTCGAAGGCCGAAAGCACGTCGAGCTTGGTCACGGCGATATCGGTGAGGCCGTTGACGCGCGAGGCATAGTTGGCGATAGGGCCGTCAAACCAGCCGCAACGACGACGGCGACCGGTGGTCACGCCGTACTCATAGCCCTCCTCGGTCAGCGTGTGGCCAGCCTCGGACTCATAGGAAAGCTCGGTGGGCATGGGGCCCGAACCGACGCGGGTGATATAGGCCTTCATGACGCCCAGCACGCGGTCGACGTTCTTCATGCCCACGCCGGAACCGGTGATGGCGCCGCCGGCGGTGCAGTTGGAAGACGTCACGTACGGATAGGTGCCGTGGTCGATGTCGAGCAGCGTCGCCTGGGCGCCCTCAAACAGCAGGTTCTTGCCCTCATCGATCATGTTGTTGAGCAGCAGGCTCGTCTCGGTGATGTAGGGGCGCAGGCGCTCGGCCATCGGCAGGTACTCGTCGCAAATCTGGTCCACGGTGTAGGTGGGCAGGTTGTAGATGAGCTCGAGCTCGGGGTTCACGCGGGCGAGAGCGGTCTCCAGCTTGTCGCGGAACAGCGTCTCGTCCAGCATGTCCTGCATGCGCAGGCCGA